>CAYOUR010000088.1:0-13908 GCA_964407145.1 uncultured Lentisphaeraceae bacterium
GGGCGGGACGACATACGGCAGGCTGAAATCAAACACTTACCACCGCATTTCGCACGTTAACCGTCATTCTCAATGGGTGACCGGTTACACGGCTTTTGGGCAGGGAGCGGTTGTGGCGTCTTGCAAGCGTTTGTCCCGACGCTATATTTTAATTTTCCGCAGCTGCGGGCCATTGCCTGCCGCCACCGGCCGTCCGGTTTCCGTGCCGGCAGCGGCTGGTCGCGGCCGCAGTCCCGGCATTGGCAGGAATCGTTGTCACCTTTCAGGAGTCATCATGCATCCACTGCATCAGCGCGCGCGCGAGCTTGCCGCCCTGGATTACCAGACCACCCCCGGCATCCGTGAGGCCATCCGCAATCTGACGAATTACGATGAAAGCCAGGTGCCGCCATTCACCCTGCCTTCACCTCTGCGGAAAGCCGCTGGCGGTGTTGTCGCCAGCGCCAGCGAGTGGGCCAATTTCCAGCGCCCTGCCATTCTCAACTTGTTCAAGCAGGAGATGTATGGCCAGATGCCGCCGCGGCCCGACCAGATGGACTTCGAAATCCTCTCCGAACGCCGGGACGCCCTGGACGACACCGCCATCCGCAAGGAAATCCGCATCCATTGCCGCATGCGCAACGGCCGCTCCCACAGCTTTGACATGCTCCTCTATCGGCCGAAAAACGCATCCGGCCCGGTGCCGGCGTTCCTCGGACTCTGCTTCAAAGGCAATCATGCCGCCACGGATGAGGCTGACGTGCGCATGACCGGCCAGCGCCTGGGCAAACCGGAACTGCTGGCCGAAGAGACCAGGGGCATCCAAGCCGAACGCTGGAGCTTCCGCGAACTGGTCCGGCGCGGCTACGCCGGCGCCACCATCTGCTACCATGACATCTTTCCCGACCACGCCGCCGGCTGGGACCAGAGCATCTTCGCGCTGTTCGAGGAGCTGCCCGGCTTCACCGGCGCCCATGAGAAGTACTCCGCCATCGGCGCCTGGGCCTGGGGGCTGTCACGCGGCCTGGACTGCCTCGAACATGAGCCCGGGATTGACCCGACCCGCGTTGCCCTGCATGGCCATTCCCGCCTGGGCAAGACGTCGCTCTGGGCCGGCGCCTGCGATCAGCGTTTCCGTATCGTCATCTCCAACGACTCCGGCTGTGGCGGCGCCGCCCTGGGCCGGCGCTTCTTCGGCGAGACCTACCTCTACATTGTCAATGCCATGCCGCACTGGTTTGCCAAGCCCTTCCGCAAGTACCTCGCCCATGAAGACGCCATGCCCTTTGACCAGCATTTCCTGATTGCTTTGGCCGCGCCGCGGCCGGTCGCCGTCGCCAGCGCCGCCGAAGATCTGTGGGCCGACCCGAAAAGCGAATTTCTCGCGGCGCTGAACGCCGGCCCGGTCTACGCCCTGTTCGGTTCTCCGGGCCTGGTGGCCGACGCCATGCCTCCCCTGGACGAATTCATCACCGGTGACGTCAGCTATCATGTCCGCGCCGGCAAGCATGACCAGACGCGGGTGGACTGGCGCCATTACCTCGAGATCGCCGACCGCTACCTGGTCTGAACCACTCATCCGGACGCCGGCCGGGCCGCCGCTTCGGCCCGGCTGATGCCGGTCGCCATGTCACCTTGGGAGGCCACGCCATGCAACGTGTTCTGGACCATGTCTTCAACTGGGGCTACATGCTGGACCAGGTGCCGGCCATGGTGCCGTTCATCAGCGGGCCAGCCACCTGCAGCCTGGAAACGGCCGCCGACTACCTCGGCGCCAAAAACATCATCTACATGAATTCCATGTATGGCCGGGTTGAGCTGCAGGAAAGACGGAAGAACCCCGACCCGGCGTCGCTGGCCATGTACGAACACCTGGCGGAAAACTGGCTGTCAGACCGCCATTTCCGCCGCCTGGCCAAGTACGACACGGTGATTTGCGCCCTGGAGCATCACAACTACCTGGAAAGCGCCGCCGCCATCAGCCGGCTCTCCCTTCAGTACCGGAATATCAAAGGCGTCCTGTTTGACGACTTCAAGGTGCCGCTCATGCCGTACACCGAGCTGTCCCCCGCCCAGCTGGCCGACATCTACGCCGCCACCAAAAGCGCCAACCCGGACTTGAAGCTCTATCTGGTCTCGTTTGACTACCAGGACCCGAAAGACTACGAGCCTTACTTGGATTACTTCGATGTCATGACGCGCTGGAGCTGGATTCAAGACCCGCTCTACTACGAATACTACTGGCGCGACCATCGCCGGCTCCGCAACGTCTGCCAGGGCAAGCAGCTGCTGCAGGGAATCTATTTCGCCAATACCGGCCGCGACGGCGGCTTCGTCAACCTGGATTTCTTCCAACTCAGCATCAAAGCCCTGGCCGACTACGTGGCCTGGGACAAACTGGACGGCCTGATCATCCCCTCGCCGGGATACTTCGGCCGCGAAAACCTGCGCGAACACGTGCAGTGGCTGAAAAACTACCTGCAATGGCGCCACGAGACCACCACCGTCCTGCCGCCGGACGAGCAGCCCGCCGGCCAGGTCCCATGACGCCGGCGCGACCGGCTGAACACCCTCGGCCGGCAAGTGGCCGGCCGCATTCCCCCCCCCTAGCCGTCACAGGGTAAATTTCTTCCGCAGCTGCTGGAGCTTGTCGAGGTAGTAGGGCACGTTTTCGTCGCGCACGGCCGGGTCGGCCTCTTCCAGCAGGCGGCTGTTGCCGGTGACCGAGACATTCTTCCGGTTGCCGGTGACATAGAATTCGACGACATCGCCCTGGCTGTACTCCCGTTTGGACTGCAGGACCAGGTCATAGGCCGCGCTGCGTTTGGTCTCGCCCGCGCGCAGCTTGTCCGCATAAGCCGCCGGCGAGGTGGACAGGATTTCGCGCTTGGCGAAGTCCTTCAGGGGCAGGCGGTGCGTTTCGAGGTCGGCGACATACCGTTCGTAGAGCGCGTCGGCGTCCGCCTCCCGGCCAGTCAACAGCAGTCCGATGTGTTCGCGCATGTAGCGGCGCTGGAAGGGCTCCAGCCCCCGGGACTTCAGGGCGGCGCCGGTCAGGGAAATCCGGCCCTCCCAGTCCAGCAGCGCGTAGTTTTTGCTTTTATAGCAGAACATCGCCTGGTAGGAGGCGTCCAGTTCGATTTCGATGCCTTCCGGCAGGATGGCCTGCACCCGTTGCCGCATGGCGTCCATGTCGGTCACGCCGTCTGGCGGCGTGAAATAGATGCCGTCCGTGTCCATTTCGACAATGGCGGCGCCGGACTGCAACAGGAAATCGCGCATGCTGGCGAGGATGTCGCGGCCGCGGCCGGTGATTTCCGCCGCCATGCCGAAATCGTTGAAGGTGCCCTGGGCAAAGGCGGTGTATCCATAAAACGAATTGATCAGGATTTTGAAGCTGCCCTGCAGGGCGCTCAGATTTTCGCGTTGTGCCGGCCCGGCCACGCGCATGGCATCCTTGGCGGCCAGGCGGAACCGGCGCAAATCGTCCAGCAGGCGGACAAACACGCCGAGACGGTCGTTCGACGGCGTCAGGCGGTTGGCCAGGATGATGGACGGGTACAGGCTGCGCACGTCGACATGCCAGACGTTGTGGAACACGCCGGGCAACGCCGCCTCGGTCAGGGCGCCCTGCAGCGGCGCGGCGGCCTCTGGTATCGGCAGACTCTCCCCGGCCTGCAGGTATTCGGCGCACAGCATGGCGTCAATCCTGGTGGCATTGCCGCGCAGGACGCAGTTCTGATACGAGTAGGGAACCAGCTGCGCCTGGTAGAAATAGCTCGGCGACAGGATTCTGGCCAGGCCGTCGGTCTCCCGGACATCGTCCAGGCAGTATTCCTGGAGGCGTTCGGGGTTCTGTTCGAATACGGTGCTGATCTGGTTGCCGTCGACGTAGGTTCTTTCCGGGGCGGCGACGCCGAAGTGGATGGCGGTGGCCTTCAGGCCGTAGCTGTCCAGGTCACGCTTGCTGACATCATAGAGCTGCACCAGGTGATAGGTGTCGATCACATGCCGGCCATAGATGTCATACCGCCGATAGGTGGCGGTCCGTTCGGCCGCGGTAAACCGCGAAGCGCGCGCCCTGACCGCCTGCCGGCCGCGGCCGAGAGCCAACCGGACCCGGTGCCGGCGGCAGCGTTTTTCCAGATAATCCAGGTCGAAGTTGAAGATGTTGTGTCCTTCGATCACGTCCGGGTCGCGTTCCTGCACGAGGTCCACCATTTTTTTGAGCAAGGCCGCTTCGCCGGTTTCGTCCAGGACGAGGGCTTGTTCCCAGCCGGTGCTGTCTCTCAAGCCGATCATGATGACGGCGTCATCGGGGCGCCTCGCGTCCGGGAAATGGTGGTTGCCGGCCGTCCTGGTCTCGATGTCAAGCTGCATGCGGCGCAAGTCGGCAAAGGCCATGCTCCGGAACAGCCGGGCCGGGAGCGCGGTCAGCAGCTGCTGGGTCATGTCGCTGAACAGCCGGTATGGCGCCAATGGCGAACTTGGATTGATGCCGGTCAGGGCCTTGAGCTGCTTGACACCGTCCTCGTATGCCGCCAGGTTGGGGAAGGAGACCCGCACGCGGTGCGTACCGCCCCCGCCCAGGGGGACTATCCCGCTGGCTCCCCGCAGGGTGCGGGCGATTTCCTCCCCGGCGACGAGCAGCCAGGGATGAAAATCGCATTCGAGCGTTTCCAGTCGTCCGTCCTCGCCTCGTCGAAACAGGACGGCGCGACCGTCTTCCCCAGGCTCCGCGGCGACCAGACGGTCGTACTTGCTATGCACCAATTGACTGACATCCAGACCTTCCATGCCGACGCACTCCTCTTGCCTGCAGACCCATGTTTCAACGACGGCACTAATATAACCCCTGCGCTTGAAAATCAATCGACAGGCTGCCGGCATGGATGCATGAATGGTAACCGGTCAGCGCCAAAAAAACATGCCGCGGTTGTTCCTTTCCGGCATTCCGGGGTATATTATCCATAGTCCCTGGCTTGGAACCGGCGTCTGCTTCCGGCTTTGATGAGGAGGCCTGCCTGGCCGGTTCCCTCCCTTCCCACCACCAACCCAGCAGGAACGTGTTCATGACCCCGAAAAAAGCCCTCACGATAGCCGGCTCGGACTGCAGCGGCGGCGCGGGCATCCAGGCCGACCTGAAGACCTTCCAGGAGCGTGACGTCTACGGCATGAGCGTGCTGACGGTCCTGGTCGCCATGAAGCCCGACACCTGGGCCCACGTGGTCGTCCCCGTCAGCCAGGAGATGATTGCCGAGCAGTTCGCCACCATCCTTCCCGGCATCGGCGCGGACGCCGTCAAGACCGGCATGCTGCCCACGGTGGACATCATCACCCTGGTCGGCAGCCTCCTGGCCCAGGCGAAGATTCCACGGCTGGTCATCGACCCCGTCATGGTCTGCAAAGGCACATCGCAACCGCTGTTCCCGGAAAACACGGCGGCCATGATCAAGCACCTCCTGCCCCAGGCCATGGTCGTCACCCCGAACACCTTCGAGGCCGCCCAGCTCGCCGGGATGCCGGAGCTGAACAGCAGAGACGACCTCCAGGATGCCGCCCGCCGCATCCATGGCCATGGCGTCGCCAACGTCGTCATCAAGGCCGCCCGCATCTTCCCGGACCAGGCCGTCAACCTGTTCTTCGATGGCCAGAATTTCACCTGGTTCGAATTCCCCCGCCTGCCGACGTCCTGGACGCACGGGGCCGGATGCACCTTCTCCGCCTGCGTCACCGCGGAGCTGGCCAAACATGGCGATGTCCTCGCCGCCGTCAAGACCGCCGGAGAATTCGTCCACGCCGCCCTGCTGGAATCGTTCCCCTTGAACCGCCACGCCGGGCCGGTCTATCACAAGGCCATGGCCAAACGCAGCTGAGCCGTTTTGAGATGAACTCCGAACCAGACCAGGCTCTGAACAACAGCCACGCCCGGCCCGAAGACGGCGAAGACGCCCGGCCCGAGGGCGGCGACTACGCTTTTTTCACCCCGGCCGACGACGAGCACGTGCGCCGGGAAAAGGCCAAGGCCCGCGACCTGCGTTCGTCCCAATGGTGGAAGAACGAGCTGGCCAAGGGCCGGTGCCACTATTGCCATCGCCGCTTTCATCCGCGTGAGCTGACCATGGACCACGTCGTCCCCATCATCCGCGGCGGCTTGACCCGCAAGGCCAATGTCGTGCCGGCCTGCAAGGAATGCAACCATCAGAAAAAGTACCTCCTGCCGGTCGAATGGCAGGAATACCTGGAACGCCTGAACCGGCAAACCATGTCGTGACAGGGGAAAAGGCCGCGCCATCCCAGCCTTCTCCCAACCCGTCGGCAAGCTCAATCATGGAAAAGAGGACAAGCATGGAACCATTGAAAATCGCCATCGTGGGCCTGGACACCAGCCACAGCGTCGCCCTCCCCAAGCTGATGAACGACCCCGAATGCCCGGCCGAGATGCACGTCGACGGGCTGAAAGCGGTCACCTGCCTCCGCTTCGAAACACCTTTCCAGAACAAGGATGGCCTCGACAAACGCCAGGAACAGCTGGAAGCCTGGGGCGTCAAAGTGACCGAGGACTTCGACACGGCCGTGGCCGACTGTGACGCCATCATGCTGGAGATCAACGACCCGGCCTATCACCTCGACTACTTCTCCCGCGTCGCCGCCATGGGCAAGCCCGTGTTCCTGGACAAGCCCCTGGCCGGTACCCTGGCCGATGGCCGCGCCATCCTGGATGTGGCCCGACAGCACCAGACCCGCGTCTGGTCCGGGTCCAGCCTGCCCTTCTCGCCGCCGCTGGTCGAGGCCGTCGCCAAAATGGAAGGCGACATCCTGCTGGGACACTGCTTTGGCGCCCTGGGCAACGCCCCGGCCGGCGACTCGCTCATCTGGTATGGCGTGCACAGCTTTGAAATGATGCAACGCCTGATGGGCACCGGCGCCGAGCAGGTCTGGGCCGCTGACAATGGCGTCAGCGTCGTCAGCGTCGTCAACTATCCCAACAACCGACGCGGCGTCATCGAATCCACCCGCTGTGCCTGGCGCTATGGCGGACGCGTCCAGACCGCCAAGCAGATGGCCTTCTTTGAAGTCGACTCCAGCAAGCTCTACTACAACCTGCTTCTGGCCGTGAAGGACTTCTTCCTGGGAGGCCCGCCGCCGGTCAGCATGGAGCAGACGTTTGAAGGCCTGGCCATGATGGCCGCGGCCCGGCAGTCCATCGAGACGGGCAAACCGGCCGCCGTGGAAAAACCATGACCACCCCCCGGAACCAGCTGCAGGCGTCTTTTCTGGACCTGATCGTCAAGACCTCGACCGATCTTCCCGAGGATGTCGAACAGGCCCTGAGGGACGCCTTGTCCCGCGCCGCCCCGGGGTCTCCGGAGGCCGGGGCGCTGGCGACCATGCTGGCCAACGTCGAACTGGCCCGTGGCAAACGGCTGCCGCTGTGCCAGGACACGGGCACCATTCTGTTTGAGATCACGGCGCCGCCCGGGGCCTGCCGCCAGGACCTCCGGGCGGCGGCCGAGGCCGCCGTGGCCGAGGCCACCGGCCTCGGTGTCCTGCGCCAGAACTGCGTCAACGCCCTCACCGGCAAAAACACCGGCGACAACCTGGGCGATGGCAGCCCGGTCTTCCATTGGCACGACGGCGCGGACGAGGCCATCCAGGCCGCCCTGATGCTCAAGGGCGGCGGCTGCGAAAATGTCGGCACGCAGTACAGTCTTCCGGATGCCGCTTTGCAGGCGGGCCGGGACCTGGCTGGCGTGCGCACATGCGTGTTGGACGCCATCTGGCGGGCACAGGGACAGGGCTGCGCGCCCGGCATTATCGGCGTCGCCATCGGCGGCGACCGTGCGACCGGCTATGAAGAAAGCAAGCGGCAGCTGTTCCGGCGCCTGGGTGAACGCAGCCCGCATCCGGAGCTGGCCGAACTGGAAACGCAGCTGGTGGCGGAAGCCAACCGGCTCGGCATCGGCCCGATGGGCTTCGGCGGCAAGACCACCGTGCTGGACGTCCTGATCGGCTGGCGCTGCCGCCTGCCGGCATCCTTCTTTGTCAGCGTCTCGTACATGTGCTGGTGCTGTCGCCGCCGCACCGCCACCATCGCCCTGCCCTGACTCGCCCGCGGCACGACCGGCATGGAGCAAGCCCTCCGGGGCTTCTTCGGCGCCATGGAGCAACACCCGCCATCCTCGCCCGTATCCCTTCCAATTGACCACCCACCTGTTCGATCTGAGGTATCACCATGACTGCTTCCCCATCTGCCCCTGTTTCGCTGGTTCTGGTCGGCATCGGCGGCTACGGCAACACCGCTGTCAATGCCTTGCTGAAAAATCCCGTCCGGCAGGACTGGCGCCTGGCCGGAATCGTCGATCCGGTGGCGGAAAAGGCGGCCGCGTATGCGGAACTGAAAAGCCTCGGCCTGCCCTTCTACGCCTCTCTGGAGGAATTCTACCAGTCCGGCGGCGCCGACCTGGCGATCATCTCCTCGCCCATTCCGTATCATTGTCCACAGACCTGCACGGCCCTGGCCCACGGCACGAACGTACTCTGTGAAAAGCCGGCCTGCGCGACGGTCCAGGAAGCCCGGCAGATGGCCGCCGCCGCCGAGGCGGCCGGGCGTTTTGCCGCCATCGGCTACCAATGGTCCTACACCCCGGCCATCCTTGAGCTCAAGGCCGACATCCTCGCCGGCCGCCTCGGCCGGCCGCGCCGGCTGCGCACGCTGGTGCTCTGGCCGCGGACGGACGCGTACTACGCGCGCAACAACTGGGCCGGCGCCCTGAAAAGCCCGCTGGGCGACTGGATTCTGGACAGCCCGGCCAACAACGCCTGCGCCCATTATCTGCACAACATGCTGTATGTCCTCGGCGCCGGCCCGGGCGTCGCCGCCCAGCCCGCGTCGGTCCAGGCGGAATTGTACCGCGCCAACCCGATCAGCAACTACGACACGGCCGCCATGCGCATCATGACCGACAGCGGCGTCGAAGTGCTGTTCTACACCACCCACGCCGTGTCCAAGCAGTACGGCCCCGAATTCAATTATGAATTCGACGATGCCACGGTGACGTTCTTCACCGGCAAACGCCTGGTCGCGCATTTCAAGAACGGCGACGTCAAGGACTACGGCACGCCGGACGGCCAGGTCAACCAGAAATACTGGGACGCCATTGCCGCGGCCCGCGGCGAAAAGGCGATGGCCTGCCCGATCGCCGCCGCGACGCCGCAGATCATCTGCATCAACGCCGCCCAGGATTCGGTCCGCCAGCAGGTGTCCGACTTCCCGGCCGCGATGGTCTACAAGATGGGCGTGCCGGGCCGGCAGATTCGGGTCATGACCGGCTTGGCTGAGCGTTTCATGATGGCGTATCAGGCCGGCGCCCTGCCCGCCGAACTCGGCCCCTGCGCCTGGGCGCAGCCGGGTGACGTCGTGGACACGACCAATTACGAGGTCTTCCGCGGCTGAACCAGGCCGCCCCGGAAGCACGCAGGTCTAGTCCACCGGCCGCCGGCGTTCCGGTCACCACCTATCAGTCCGACACGAAGTCCCATCGTTCTCAGGCCGTCCGGAATCTGACCTTTTTCATGGCCTGATGCGTTTCTTCCCTGAAGTACAATCAGTGTCCATCAGTGTCCATCGGTGGTTCTTTCCTGTGCCAGCGGTGTCCATCGGTGGCTCTTTCCGGCGGCTTTCCGGTCATTCCTTGACGGCGCCGGCCGTCAGGCCGCGAATGATATGCTTCTGGGCGAAGACATAGACGACGACCAGGGGGATCACGACCAGAACCAGCGCGGCACTGGTCAGCGTGATCTGAATATCGTGCTCACCCTTGAACTGGGTCAAGGCCAGCGGCAGGGTCTCGCAGCCGGGCCCCAGCAGGGTCAGGGCAAAGGCAAACTCGTTCCACATGGTCAGGAAATTGAAGATGATGACCGTGGCCAGGGCCGGCCGCGACAGGGGCAACGCCACATGCCGGAAGACTCCCCAGGCGGAACAGCCATCAACCCGGCTGGCATCCAGCAGGTCAGCCGGCAGCGCGGCAAAGGCGCCGCGCAAAATCAGAATGCTGATCGGCAGGGCAAAGCCGATGTAGGGGCCGGCCAGCGCAGCCAGGCCGCCCTTGATGCCCAACCCGCCGGCGCCCAGCAGGCGATTGAGCGGAATCAGGGTGACATGCACCGGAATCATCATGCCGACCAGAAACAACAAAAACAACGCGTGGCTGCCGCGAAAGCGCAGCTGCGCAAAGGCAAAGGCCGCCAGAGCCGCCAGGCAGACCGCCAGCACGACCGAGACTGTACACAGCAGTAGGCTGTTGACATAGGCGCCGCCAAAGTCACCATTGCGGACCACCTCAGCCAGATTGTCCAACACCCATGGCCGCGGCAGCCCCAGCGGCCGAGCCTGGGCGTCCCCTTCGGCCCGGAACGCCGTCATCGCCATCCAGAGCAGCGGATACGCCGTCACCGCCAGGAACGCCAGCAGCACGGCATGGCGCAGACAGAGCGGCAGAAGGTGTCGGAACGTGCGTTTTCTCATGCCGTCCCCCCGGCGCCGGCGACACGGTCAGCGGTGCCGGCCGCGCGCAGCCGGCGGGCCTGGAGCGGCGTGATGATGGCCAGGGCGGCCAGGAACAGCATCACGGCCACGGCGGAGCCGTATCCATAGCGCCCCTGGTTCTGGTCAAAGGCCAGGCGGTAGATGTAGGTCGCCAGCACTTCCCGCGACGTCTCGGGCAGGCCGCCGGCCATCAGGTAGACCAGGTCGAAGTATTTCAGGGAGCCGACGATCGACAGCGTCGCCGACACGGCGATGGTCGGCCGCAACGCGGGCAGCGCCACATGCCAGCAGACCTGCCATTCTTTGGCGCCATCCAGCCGCGCGGCCTCGAAGTAGTCCGCCGGGATGGCGCTTAATCCGGCCATGAAGAGCACCATGTGGAAACCCGTGTACTGCCAGCAGATCGTCACAAAAATCCACAGCAGGGCCGTGCCCGGGTCGGCCAGCCAGGCATGGCTGAAGTCCTGGTCCACGGCCAGGCGCAGCAGGCTGGTCAGCAGGCCGTTGCCAGGCTCATAGACATACTGCCAGAGCACGGCGATCGCCGCGGTCGGCATCACCATCGGGGCGAAGAAGGCCGTGCGGAACACGGTCCGCCCCAGAGTGGGGTAATAAAGCAGAAAGGCCAGCAGCGCCGCCAGCGGCAGCTGCAGCAGCAGCGACCCGGCCAGCAACAGGAAATTATGGCCCATGGCGCGCCAGAACACCTCGTCAACCAGCAGCCGGCGGAAATTCTCCAGGCCGCAGAACTCCGGCGGCAGAAGGGGGCTTTCCCAATGCAGGAAGCTCATGTGGAACGAGTCGAGAATCGGAAAGACCACGAACAGGCCATACACTGCCAGCGCCGGGAGGATGAACAGATAGGGAGTCAGGCGATGGCTGGTCATAACTGCCGCTGGGCGGCGTCCCTCTCCATTATTTCAAGGTGATTCTGATTTTCTGGGCGTTTCCGGGCACGGTTCCGAGCAGGTCCCAGAAGCCGACCGTGACGAAGCAGGCCTCGGCCGCGATGTCCGCGGGGACGGTGAACAGCCGCGTGAAGGACCGTTTTTCGCCAGGCTTCAGGCCGCCGAAATAAAACATCCTGCCGTTGGCCCACGGTTCGCGGGAGAATGTCCTGCCCATCAGGGAACTGATTTGCCGACTGCCGTCGTTGCTGGCGGTGACCGTCACCTTCACGACATCGCCGGGGGCGGCCGCCGCCGGGGCCGACACCGCCAGGGCCAGGCCATCCCGCGTGGGGAAGCGGTGCTGGATAAAGTCCATCCCGAGCATTTCCAGCAAGTCAAACGTGGTGACCCGGTCGGGACTGTCACTTTCGGAACGCCGCAGCAGATTGCGGGTGACGGTGATTTTTTGGGTGCCCAGGGTATCATGCGTTATGGTGATCTCCGTGGACATGGTGCGCAAGTCGTCAAAAGCCCGGATCAGGGCCTGGGCCGTGTCCACGATCTGCCCGTCACGGTCAGTCCGGAAGCGCTGCCCCAGAAGCTCGAATTCCGTCTCGGGCAGAGGGCCGTTGTCCAGCAGTTCCTCACGTGTCGTCCATTCCCCTTCCAGGACTTCGCCGGGGATGACCTGATAGTCGACGGTTCCGCGAATCGTGATGCCCTCACCCTTGTTCTCCCGGGCGACTTCCACGACCGCTTCGAAAATCTGCACTTCGTGGTGGGTCAGAAGCGTCTTGCTCTTGATCTGCAGAAACGGAAAGGACCCCTGGGTCGGCAGCAGCAGGCAATCAAAACCGTCCTTGCGGTCCGTCTTGCGCACCTCGGTCCGCAACAGGCGACCGCGGCGGCGCTGGCGCTCCGGCGCGGCGCCCTGGCCGTGCAGACCGAGACCGCCCAGGAATATCCCCAGCAAAAACAGGCATAACCATGAACATTTTCGCATCCGTATTTTCCTCATAGTGACTCCGACAGGCAACTTCGGCCGTGACACATGCCGGCGCCGGCGCCCCACCCGGACTCAACCGGCAGCAGCCGTCCCGCGCCTGATGGCCGATGCGGCCACCGCGCCACCGTCACAGCTGCGCATTGATTCGATTCCAGCGATGCAACCAGCCCGTCCGAGCCGACGTGACAACCACAAAACCCAGCTTGGAGTAAAACGCCTCCGGCAGTTCGCCCAGAAAAACCTCCCCGCCCAGAACGCGCCTGGCATCCCAGACGTGATACAGCCGCACGCCAAAACGGTCGCACATCCGGCCAAATTCCAAATCATTGCCCGGACGCCATGGCGTCAAGGTCCATACCGCCAGCTCCGGCAAGACACCAGCCGCATCCAAGACCGTCACTTCAGCCAGCTCCGGCAAACGGTAGCCCACTCCCTCCTGCTCACTCAACCACCGCGTGAAATTCACCGCCTCAACCATCGAGATGCCGCCCTCCGGCGCGGCGCCGGCTGGTGTGGGCGCGACCTCAGTGGCGGCGCCCTCCGGCGCGGCGCCGGCTGGTGTGGGCGCGACCTCAGTGGCGGAGGCTTTCCGGGCTTCATTCGCTTCGCGGATGGCCTGGAAGCTGGCGCCGGGAATCAAACGGCTGCTGACATAGAAGGTCTGCCGCCCCGAGCCGACGAGACGCATTTCAAGACCGGTCTTGCTGATAAACGCCGCTGGTGGCGGGATGTTCTGAATCGCGGTCTTGATGGTCTGCAGGGAGGTTTTCAGGCGTTTTTCCGCGTTCTGCTGCTGCACGCCCAGATCGAGCAACTGCCGGCGCACGTCCTGCAGGTAGGTCGACACCTGCGGCAGGAGACCACCGGCGGTCATGGCGGTATCGACCAGGGCGGCCAATTCCACCTGGCGGGTATTCGCGTCACTGATTTCGTCAAGCGCTTCCAACACCCGTCGCCGCAACTGGATGTACTCAATCAGCTGCTGGTCGCCGTCTGTCAGCCGCCGTATGCTCTGAAAAGCCATGGCAATACCATCGAGCTTCTTGACCCGCTCGTCGCGGGCGCTGATCTCGAACAGCATCTTTTCCCTGACCAGCAGGACCTTGCCGCGCTTTTCATATTCATCCAAGGCCGGGAAAAAGACATCCTTCTCCGCCGGCGCGGCGACCTGGGGCGCGGCGACGGTGGCGCCGTCCTGGGCACGAGCCGCCGAAACAAACGTCAGCAGCGCAACCAGGCCGGAAAGCAGCCCGGTCGGCACATTCGCCCGCCATGTCCTCATCTTTGCCTTGTGTGTCATCATGTCCTGCCCATCAGCATCTTTTGCGACCAGCAAACCAGCCGTCATTCCGGAAGCAGCCGGTTGGCCGGGTCGGTAAACACGATCGGCGGCAGCGGCGCGCCGAGCCGGATGTAATGGTCTTCGACCACCTTGAACAACTTCAGCCGCCATAATTCCATCCTGGCCGACGGCTCCCGCG
>CAYOUR010000088.1:13918-16197 GCA_964407145.1 uncultured Lentisphaeraceae bacterium
CACAACCAGATACTTCGTGCCGACGAAGCTGTCCTGGCTGGCACGCACGACCCCGGCCTCGTCGTACAATTCAGCGGCCAGGGATTCGCCGACTTCCGCAATGACCTCAATGGCCACTTCGCGCACATCAGCCGGGACGTTGAAGTAGAGATTGCTGTTGCAGCGGAACATGCTCAGGCCCTTGCCGGTCGTCAGAAAGCCATGCCCCGGCGCCGCCGACATCACCTTGATGCCGGCCCCGGTGGCAAATTCCAGCACATGCACTCCGGTCTCCGCCGCCGCCAGGGGCAGCACATACTCGCCGCCCTCCTGCGCGATTTCGGCCTTCACCTCCTTGACCTGCTTGCCGGAAGGACTGAAGACCTTGACCGGAAATTTGACCGGGCCGCGCGCCCAGCCGGCCTGGAAGGTGATGTCAATGGTTTGACCGGCCGTCGCATACTGCGCAAATTGCCCAACCCGGCGAATCAGGACCGGGTTCTCGGCCTTGCCCGTCGCGCCGGCCGCGGGCCGCCAGCCGGACAGGTCGAGCGGCGCCGAGGCAAACGAACGCATGGCCGGCAGACCGGGATGACGCGCGGCCAGCGCAGCCAGGTCATAGGCCTGCTCCTGGCCGTCATCCCCACGAATCGTCAGTGAGCCGCCGATCGGCTGCAGACCGGCGGCGCCGAGCTCCGGAATCAGGAACACCGGCCGGGACACGTCCTGCAACACCACCGTGTTGCCGAGATCAATCCCGGCAATATCAGTCAAATGTTTCGTCGCCAACAGGAAAGGCTCCTTCGGATTGGCGCGGTTGTCAATCACGCAATCCTGGAAGCGGACCCGCACGCCGCCCACACGGTGCGACAGGAGGGTGACAGCGCTGCCGCGGGGTGTCGAGATCGTGCAGCGAATCAGGTCAATCGTACCCTGCAGGGGCTCCGCGTCATAGCCGCCCCCAGCATTGAAATGGACGCCGCCGCCGTTGTCATAGATGCGACAGTCGCGCAGAACGATCGATATGGGCCGCTCCAGCGTCTTCGGAATGGCAAAATGGACGGCATAGGACTGGTTGCCGTAGATGTCACAGTTCTCCAACACGCAATTGACCGCGAATTCCCGGACATGGTTCGGCTCAAAGTCAATGCCGGCCGCCGGCGGCGTGCCCGAGGTGTTGATCAGCTTACAGTTCCTGACCAGCAGGTTTTCGGCGCTGATGACGCTGATGCCCTGGCGGTGGTGATCCGTCAAAACGAGGTTTTCCAGGTGCACATCCTTACAGCCGGGCGCGCCCAGGTAGATGCCGTCGCCGCCGCTGTTGGAAATGGTCAGGTCACGAATCACCACCTGCTCGCTGCCGCGCATCGATATGGCATGGCGCCATTCGGCCGGCTGATAGCGCGAGGCGTCCTGGTAGTCGGCCTTGTTCATCGTCAGCTCGGCCTTGCCCTCGCCGCGCACCACCAGGTTGCTGACATTCTGTATCCGGAACAGGCTGGCGCCCTGGGCCAGGAACTTCCCCGGCATCGCACGAACCCGGACGTTGTCCTGAAAAACGACTTCCTGGTCGCCCTTGAAGGTAATCGTCTCGACCAGGTACTCAAAGCCCGGGTCGTCAACCAGGACGACCTTGGCGCCGGAATCAATGGCGGCCTGCAGCGCCGCGGTGGCGTCAGCGCGGTCCGGCTTGAAATCACTGACCTTGACGGTCTGCGCCAACACGGCCGGCGCCAACACGGACGCCGTCAAAACCACGGCTTGCTTCCAGGTGATCATGCGTCGCACTCCTGATTGTCAGTTGTTGCCTTGAAGAACGTAGCGGCTGGCGCCCAGGGGCAAAAAACGGGCGCGACCGACCGTCACCATCACCCGGGCAGGACTCTGCTGACCCCGCTCCGAAACCGCGCCAGCGCCGTTCGGTGTTCAACACGCACAACTATACATCAGGAACCGGCGGGAATCAATGGCGACCGTGCATTTTCCGGCTCGAAACGTAACCAGTCAGCTGATGATAACAGGGCTTTGGGAAACGGTCAAGGCATTAAGCCAGAGACCATCCGAAAAGTCCCCAGCCGGACGCCTTGTGCTTCTTCAAGGACACAGCACCGATGCCCCTGTCGCGCGGACGACCGGCAACTGCCCCTTCATTTTTCCGCAGATGGCGCAGATGAATCTTTCAGCCAAAGCTTTTCGGACGGCGCCTGGCCAACAAAACCCCAAGCCCGCCTCACGCACACGTTCGCGCGCGCGCGACAAATGTGGATGGTGGCCCCCTCTTGGGTGGGTGGGCTTGATTT
>CAYOUR010000089.1:0-3865 GCA_964407145.1 uncultured Lentisphaeraceae bacterium
TATAATGCAAGCCACCAAGGCGCGGCCGCCATCACCGGCCGCGACTGCCCTGGGTCGCGGCGCCACCCGGCGCCGCCCCGATCCATGAACAAGCAGGAAGACAGCATGGAAAAGCTAGCCATCACCAAACATGTGCGGATTTCGCCGTTCAAGGCCCGCGAAGTCGCCCGACTGATCCAGGGCCGACCAGCCGTCGAAGCCCTGGACATGGTCAGCCTCATCCCGCGCAAGGCCGCCCGACTGATTGAAAAAACCCTCAAGTCAGCCGTCGCCAACGCCGAAAACGCCGAGCCCAGCAAGGACGGACTGGTCCGCCCCGTCGACCGCACCCGCCTGACCGTCAAGGAAGCCGTCATCGGCGAGGGGCCGACCCTCAAACGCTTCCAGCCCAAAGCCCGCGGCTCGGCCGGACACATCCGCAAACGCACCAGTCACATCCGCATCGTCGTCACCGACCAGGAATAAAGACAGGAGTCTACTGTGGGTCAAAAAGTCAATCCAATCGGGTTTCGCCTCCCAGTCACCAAGGACTGGAAGTCCCGCTGGTTCGCCCGGAAAGCACAGTTCGGAACCCTTCTGCAGGAAGACCTGAAAATCAGGGCACACCTGCACACCGAACTGCAGAACGCCGCGGTCAGCAAAGTCGTCATCGAACGATTCGCCCGCCGCATCCGCATCACCATCTTCACCGGCAGACCCGGCATCATCCTGTCCGGACGCTTCAGCGCCACCGCCCCGACCGGCCCCCAGAGACGCGGGGATGCCGACCAGGACCGCGGCGCCAAAAAAGGCGCCGGCATTGACAAGATCAAGGACAGCCTGGCCAAAATCACCGGCGACAAGGAAATCATCCTGGAGATCAAGGAAATCCGCCAGGCCGAGGTCGACGCCCAGCTGGTCGCCGAAAGCATCGCCCAGCAGCTCGTCCGCCGCATCGCCTTCCGCCGCGCCATGAAACGCGCCATCCAAACCGCCATGCAACTTGGCGCGGAAGGCATCAAGGTCCGCTGCTCCGGCCGCCTCAACGGCGCCGAACTGGCCCGCACCGAACAGTACAAGGACGGCAAGGTGCCGCTCCATACGCTGCGCGCCAACATCGACTATGGTTTCTCCGAGGCCCACACCCTGGCCGGCCTCATTGGTGTTAAAGTCTGGATATGCAAACCCCAAAACTGGGAGGATACGAAAAATGCCTCTGATGCCAAAACGCGTAGAGCACCGAAGGGTGCAGCGCGGCGCCCGCGCGGGAATCGCGACCAGCAATAATAAGCTGGACTTCGGAGAATTCGGCCTGCAGGTGCTCGACCGCGGCTGGCTGACCGCCAAGCAGATCGAAGCCGCCCGTGTCGCCGCCACCCGCCATATGCAGCGCCGAGGACAAATCTGGATCCGGGTCTTCCCGGACAAACCCGTCAGCAAAAAACCCCTCGAAACCCGTATGGGTAAGGGCAAGGGCGCTCCGGAAGAATGGGTCGCCGTCATCCGACCCGGCAACATGCTCATCGAACTGAGCGGCTGCTCCGAAACCATCGCCAAGGAAGCACTGGCCCTCGCCTCCAGCAAACTGCCCTTCCGCTGCCGCTTCCTCGCCCGACAGAACACCGTGGTCTAAGCTCCCCAAGCACCCAACCCAGCCCGTCCAGCCCCGGCCGCCGGCCACCAGCCGGCCCGGGGACGGACATAAGGACCGACAGATGAAACCCGCAGAAATCCGCGACATGACTCCCGAGGAGTTGACCCGGGCCCTGGAGGACACGAGAAGGGAACTGTTCAACCTCCGCGTCCAGGCCCAGACCGGACAAATCGAAAACTCCGCCCGAATCAGGCTGCTCCGCAAGGACATCGCCCGAATCGAGACCGAACTGACCGCCCGCAAACTCAATGCCCTTTGACCGAGGTCTCAGACATGCCAGAAGAAACCACCCAACCGCGCAATCTGCGCAAAGTCCTGGTCGCCACCGTGATCAGCGACAAGCAGGATAAGACGCTGGTCGTCAAGGTCTCCCGCCGGGCCGCCCATCCGCTCTACCGGAAAGTCGTGACCTTCACCAGCAAGTGCTACGTCCACGATGAAAACAACGAGGCCAAGGCCGGCGACGTCGTCCAAATCATGGAAACCCGCCCCCTCAGCAAAACCAAACGCTGGCGCCTCGTCGCCATCGTCAAACGCGCCGTCACCGAGTGAGGAGACCATCCCATGATTCAAATGCAAACCACCTTGGAAGTGGCCGATAACTCGGGCGCCAAGAAGATCATGGCGATTCGCTGCCTCGGCCAGCACAAAGAATTCGCCGGCATCGGCGACGTCATCCGCGCCAGCGTCAAGGAAGCGCAGCCCAACGGCGGCGTCAAAAAGGGCGACGTGGTCAGAGCTGTCGTCGTGCGCACCGCCATGAACATCCGCCGGTCCGACGGCTCCTGCCTCCGCTTCGACCGCAACGCGGCCGTCATCATCGACGACCAGGGCAACCCGAAAGGCACCCGCATCTTCGGCCCGGTCGCCCGCGAACTGCGCGACAAGAACTACATGAAAATCGTCTCCCTGGCTCCGGAGGTGCTCTGATGGCTAAGGCAGCAATCAAGAAAAACGACACGGTCTTTGTCATCGCCGGCGCCGACAAGGGCAAAAGCGGCAAAGTCCTCAAAGTCGACCCCAAAAAGCAGCGCGTGACCGTCGAAGGCGTGTCCGTCCACAAAAAGACCATCCGCCGTTCCCAGGCCCACCCCAATGGCGGGATCAATGACGTGGAAATGCCCATCCACATCTCCAACGTCATGGCGGAAGAACGCTACCGCGCCAAGCATACCGCCAAATAAAACGGAAAGCGCGAGGTCCATACCATGATAACCAGTTCCCTCTACGAACAATACAAAAGCAGCGTCGCTCCCCAACTGAAGGAGAAACGCGGCTACCAGAACCCGATGGAAATCCCGCGGATCACCAAGATCGTGGTCAACACGGGCGTCGGCACTGACAAGGACCGCGAAGTCATGCAGGCGGCCGTCGACACCATCGCCGGCATCACCGGCCAGAAGCCCGTCATCACCAAGTCGCGGCTCAACATCTCCAACTTCAAACTCCGCAAAGGCATGGCCGTCGGCGCCAGCGTCACCCTCCGCCGCGGCGTCATGTACAACTTCCTCAACCGCCTGATCAACGTCGTCCTGCCCCGCGTGCGCGACTTCCGCGGCGTGTCCGCCAAGGCCTTCGACGGCGCCGGCAACTACAACTTCGGCGTCACCGACCAGTCCGTGTTCACCGAAATCGACCTGGACAAGATCAAGCACACCATCGGCATGAACATCACCATCGTGACGACCGCCAAGACCGATGACGAAGCCCGGGACCTTCTCGCTCTCATGGGCATGCCGTTCGCCAACTGAAGAAGAGGATTCCAAACGTGGCCAAGAAAAGTCTCATCGTCAAGTCCCAACGGACACCGAAATTTTCCGCCCGCCGGTATTTCCGCTGCGAACGCTGCGGCCGTGCCCGGGCCTACATCCGCAAATTCCACCTGTGCCGTATCTGCTTCCGCGAACTCGCCAACACCGGGCAGATTCCAGGCGTGATGAAAGCCAGTTGGTAAACTACACCCAAGGAGTCGGCACCCATGAGCATGAGCGATCCCATCTCCGACATGTTGACCAGAATGCGCAACGCCTCCAGCGCCAGACTGCCTGAAGTCAACATGCCCTCCTCGAAAATGAAGGCCGCCCTGGCGGAAACCCTCCAGGACGCCGGCTACATCGAAAGCTACAAGGTCGAAGACCTCGGCGGCAACAAGAAAAGCCTGACGCTCGTCCTGAAATACAAGGGGAAAAACCACACCCCCGTCCTGGAAGGCCTGCGCCGGATCAGCAAGCC
>CAYOUR010000089.1:3875-11433 GCA_964407145.1 uncultured Lentisphaeraceae bacterium
TCTATGTCGGCAGCGACGACATCCCGCACGTCCTGGGCGGCCTCGGCATCGCCGTGCTGTCCACCTCCAGCGGCCTGATGACCGACCGGAACGCCCGCAAGAACAAAGTCGGCGGCGAACTGCTCTGCTACGTCTGGTAAAGGGCCAGGACCCGTTCGACACCTCTCAGCATAGGGATTATCCAAATATGTCACGCATGGGCAACAAACCAATCGCTCTGGACAGCAAGGTGAAGGTCGACGTGTCCGGCCAGGACGTGGTCGTCACCGGGCCCAGGGGCACCCTGAAACGAACCCTCCCGCAGGGCATCACCTTTGCCGTCGCCGACGGCGTCATCACCGTCCAACGCGACAGCGACGACCGCCAGCTGAAAATGATGCACGGCACCTTCCGGAGCCTGCTCAACGCCATGATCGTCGGCGTCTCCACCGGCTTCAAGGTCGACCTCGAACTGTCCGGCGTCGGCTATCGCGGCCAGCTGGCCGGCAAAAAGCTGACCCTGAACCTGGGCTATTCCAAGCCGGTCGAATACGCCATCCCCGAAGGCGTCACCGCCGCCATGCCGGACCAGACCCATATCAGCCTCGAAAGCATCGACAAGCAGTTGGTCGGCCATGTCGCCGCCACCATCCGCGGCTTCCGCGTCCCGGATGCCTACCACGGCAAGGGCGTGCGCTATGCCGGCGAACAGCTGACTCTCAAGGAGGGCAAGAAGGTCGGGGCCTGATGACGCGTTCGGCCCGACCCGTCTTCCCGTCATATTCTTCCCGCCGCCGCCCGGCCTGAGCTGGCATCACCAGCGGCAGCCGGCCCTGGCACTGGCAGCAAAGTGAGTGAAAGTCCCAACCATGAGCAAAAAAACGACCAAAGAAGCGCGCGCCAGACGTCATGCCCGGCTTCGCCGCAAACTGGCCGGCACCGCGGCCATGCCCCGTCTGAGCGTGTGCCGCACCGCCAGCCATCTCTATGCGCAGATCATTGACGACGACGCCCAGGCCACCCTGGCGTCCGCGTCCACCCTCGAAAAGGAACTGCGCGAGCAGAAACTGCATGCCAACGTCGCCGGCGCCACCGCCATCGGCAAACGCATCGCCGAAAAAGCCCTCGCCCTCAACGTCAAGACCGTCGTCTTCGACCGCGGTGGATTCCTCTACCACGGCTGCATCAAGGCCGTTGCCGATGCCGCCCGCGAAGCCGGCCTCGTATTCTGACCAACCCCCCCGGCCGCGCCAACCGGTTCGCGAATCTGACCGACAACCGGGCAATGACGGCCATCATGCATCTGGGATCACCAAGGACTGGGAGATTTTTCCGTGGCAGATCAAATCAAAGATAAACAGGACAACGAAGAGATGTCCGCCGTGACGCAGTCCGGCGGCGAAATCGGCGTCGCCGACTTCGAGGAACGCGTCGTTGCCATCAATCGCAGCAGCAAGGTCGTCAAAGGCGGCCGTAACTTCTCCTTCAGCGCCCTCGTGGTCGTGGGTGACCAGCGGGGCCGGGTCGGCATGGGCTTCGGCAAGGCCAACGAAGTGGCCGACGCCATCCGCAAGGGCGGTGAACAGGCCCGGAAGTACATCGTCTCCGTGCCCATGCACGGCAGCACCGTGACCCACCTGGTCCACGCCCACTTCCGCGGCGCCAACGTCATGGTCCGCCCCGCCTCCGAAGGTACCGGCGTCATCGCGGGCGGCAGCATGCGCCACGTGCTTGAACTGGCCGGCATCAAGGACGTCCTGGCCAAGTCCCTCGGGTCCAAGAACCCCGTCAATGTGGTCAAGGCCACGTTCACCGCCCTCGCCAAACTGCGCACCCGGGCCGAGATTCTGGCCAAGCGCGACCGCAACGCCCTGTAAATGCACGACAACCTTCACGGAAGGATGCGATAAGCCATGAAACTCCACGACCTCCACAACACAGTTCCACGCCCCAACCGCAAACGCGTTGGCCGCGGTGACGGCTCCGGCCACGGCCGGACCTCGGGCCGCGGCGAAAAAGGCGCCGGCGCGCGTTCCGGCCACAGCAGCCGCCCGTATTTCGAAGGTGGGCAGATCCCCCTGATCCGCCGCCTGCCCAAACGCGGCTTCAACAACCCCAACCACATCGAATACAGCGTCATCAACCTGGACGTGCTCGAAGAACACTTCCAGGCCGGCGACACGGTCGACAAGAAGACGCTGCAGATGAACGGCCTGCTGGGCAAGGTCAACCAGCCCCTGAAAATCCTCGGCGACGGCGACCTGACCAAATCCCTGAAAGTCAGCGCGGACAAGTTCTCCGCCAGCGCCCGTGGCAAGATCGAAGCGGCCGGCGGCTCCTGCGAAGAAGTCGACACGCTGTCCCGTCCCAAGACCGAAACGGCTTCCTGAGAAAGACCTGTCGCCCCTGCCCTGGCCGGTTCGCGGCGGGCGGCCGTCCGCAGGCCGAATGGTTCAACCGGACCGGACGCGCCTGATACGGCTCCGCCGAACCACACCCCGGCGGCAACGGCCCCAGGCCGGACGCCGGACGCGCCGGGAGACAGGAACAGGACCAAGGGCGGCCCAGGCCGGCAGCCGGTAAACAGAACCCGCAAACGACAAGGGATCGGATATGATTTCAGCATATTTGAACTGCTTCAAGATACCCGAACTGAAAAAACGCCTGCTTTTCACGTTTGGCCTGATCGCCCTCTGCCGGATCGTCAGTCTGATTCCCTGTCCTGGCGTGGACCCGACCGCCCTGGGGGAACTGTTCAAGCAGCTGGGCGGCAACCGCGGCACGGGCGGCGTCTTCGACATGCTTGATCTGTTCAGCGGCGGCGCCCTGGAGAATTTCGCCGTCGGCGCCCTGGGCATCATGCCGTACATCTCCGCCTCGATCATCATGCAGCTGATGACGCCGGTTCTGCCGCAGCTGGAGCGCATGATGCGCGAAGGCGAGACCGGCCGGCAGAAGTACAACCAGATCATGCGTTATGTGACGCTGGTGATCTGCGTCATCCAGGGCACCATGTTCTCGCTGGCGATGATGCGCCCCGAACGCCTCAATCTTCCCGGCAACCTCAATGTCGTGCCCAACCCCGGCTTCTTCTTCGTGCTGTCGACGGTCATCACCCTGACTGCCGGCGCCATGCTGATCATGTGGCTGGGCGAAATGATCACCGAACGCGGCATCGGCAACGGCGCCTCGCTGATCATCACGGTCAACATCATCGCCCGGCTCCCCCAGGCCGTGATCAGCCTGGTCACCCTGGTCGTCGGCGGCGCGGCCACCGGCGGCAGCGAAATCAACACCATCCACCTGTTCCTGCTGCTGGC
Source organism: uncultured Lentisphaeraceae bacterium (assembly GCA_964407145.1). Classification (GTDB taxonomy): domain Bacteria; phylum Verrucomicrobiota; class Lentisphaeria; order Oligosphaerales; family Oligosphaeraceae; genus JAAZKI01. Next base: position 7,175 of record CAYOUR010000089.1, read on the forward strand.
CATGTTCTTCCTGGTCTGCGCCGGAGCCATCATGCTGACCCAGGGCCAACGCAAAATCATCGTCAACTACGCGCGCCGGGTCGCCGGCGTCGGCGGCTCCAGCGTGCCCCAGAAAAGCTACCTGCCGCTGCGCGTCAACTACTCCGGCGTCATGCCCATCATCTTCGCCGGTGCCATCCTGTCGTTCCCGGTCATGGTCCTGCGCATGCTCCCCAACTGGCCCATCGTCGGATGGCTGGCGCCACTCTTCCAGTACGGCAGCTGGTCCTATCTGATCATCTATGGCGGCATGATCCTCCTGTTCTCCTTCTTCTGGGTCGCCAACCAGTTCAACCCGATCAAGATCGCCGACGACCTGCAAAAACAGGGCGGCTATGTCCCCGGAGTCAGACCGGGACAGCCGACGGCGGAATTCCTGGACAAGGCCATGACCAGAATCACCCTGGCCGGCGCCATCTTCCTCACCGCCCTGGCCGTCCTGCCCATGATCCTGAGCAACTGGATGCAGATCCCCGGCACCATCGCCCAATTCTTCGGCGGCACCAGCCTGCTGATCATTGTCGGCGTCTCCCTCGACACCATGCGCCAGATCGAAACCCATCTGCTGGCCCGTCACTACGACGGCTTCATGGACAAAGGCAAACTGCGCAGCCGCCGAGGCTGATCACAGTACTGAAGCCCACTACCAACAGCGCCGCCACGCCGACTCCCCGGCTGGCGGCGCTGTTGCGTTGTCGGACATTCGCCGCATCCTGACCCCCGCCGGCACCGCGACTGCCGCCGGAGCCGACCTTTTTTTCGCGTCCCGTTTTCCTGACGGCGGACTTGACACCCATCAGTTGCAAACGTATAGTTGAAAAATAGTGATAAACAGATCAAAATCATAACTATTCTTCTATGAATCCACCGCTGAAAGAGCGCTTCTCGCACTCCGAGGAAATCGCCGACCGAATCAAGGAAAGCATCTTCACCGGCCGTCTGCTGCCCGGCGAAAAACTCGGCAGCTTCCGCTGCCTGGCAAGACGCTTTGGCGTCGGCCGTCAGGTGATCCTCTCCGCGGTCAGGCTCCTGAACGAAAACGACCTGGTCGTCACCAAGGCCAAAATCGGCACCTATGTCAACCCGTTCCTGGACCGGCGTCTGATTCGCGACCGGACCAAACGCATCGGCCTCCTCAACTGGCGCATCAGCAAACCGTCCCCCAACGCCTTCTCCATCCGCATGCTGCAGAATGTCCTGCGAACCGCCTCCCATCACAACAGCGAAGTCTTCTGGCGCGCCGAACCGGCCGCCTTCGACCCCGTGCAATGGATGACCGAGATGCGCCTCGACGCCCTCCTGGTGACAGGTCGCGTTGACGACGACCTGCTCCGGACCCTCAACCACGCCCGCGTGACCTACCTGGTCGTCGGCAACTATGAACTGAACGAAACCGCCAACCAGATCCGCATGGACCTTGTCCACGACACCCGCGTCGTCCTCCGCGGCATCCTGAACCGCAATGCGTTCAAAAACCTGGGCGTCGCCGCCGGACCGCCCGACCTGGCCTCGACCCGACAGCTCTGCCAGGGCGCCAGACTCGCCGTCGACGACGCCCGCGAATCCTGGCGCGAAGACCTCTGCCTCTGCACCCAACAGGAAAACGGCTATGCGGCCCTCGAACAGATGATGACCGCCCGGAACGGACCGCCAGACGCCGTCCTGCTCACTGCCCGCGCTTTCCCCGGCGCCGCGCAGTACATCTTCGAACACGGCCTCCATCGCGACGGCCGCAAGCCGTTCCTCGTCATTGACTTCTGCGACACGGCCTTTTTCTACCCGGAGCTGGTCGACGCCTGCATCTACGAACGCGAAGTCCTGGGCGACATCGCCCTGGGGCGACTGATCGACCTCTACTACGGCCGGTTGGATCAGCCTTGGCACGAAAGCGTCTCCCAGGAAAAACGGCAGCGATGAAGGTTTGACCGGCGCCCTCCGCAACAACTTCCTGCAAAAATACTTCCATGTCGTCGGCGCTGACATGAACACCCTCTACCAGTAACCGACACGTTGTCAGGGCAAGCCTGACCATACATGCGCATCGTTCCCTCAACCCAAGGACCTACCAGCCATGCCACGCATCATCTCCTGCCTGCTCTGCGGCGCTCTGACCGCACTGTCTGCCCTGAACGCCGCCGTGCCCCTGGCCGAAAACGGCCAACCCGCCGCCGAAATCGTCATCCCGGAGAATCCTCACCCCGGGATCCAATTCGCCGCCGAGGAACTGCAGCTGCATGTCGCCATGATCTCCGGCGCCCAACTGCCCATCGTCCACGCCGCAACCGGCGCCAAAACCACCATCGTGCTGGCCGTCAACCCGCCGGACTTCAACACCGACCTGGCCAAAATCGGCGCCACCGACGGCTGCGCCGTGCGCCGCGACGGAAACACCGTGACCGTGTTCGGCAGCAAGCCCAAGGGCGTCCTCAACGGCGTCTACCAACTGCTGACCCGAAACACCGACCTGATCTGGGCCCGGCCCGACCCCGACTTCGGAACCATCTTCACGCCTGACCAGAACCTGGCCCTGGCCAACACCGACTGGGTCGACGTCCCGGTCTATCTCACCCGCGGCTGGCTGGTCTGGCACAGCGACGCCAAGTCCCTGCTCGAGACCGAACTCTGGAGCTTCCGCAACCTGAGCAACCTCTCCGCCGCCAAGTTCAGCTACGGACCGCACACCCTGAAATACGGCTGCGTGACCGAGGCCTTCGGCGGCCACAACCTGAACAGCCTGTTCATCAAACCCAGCAAGTACTTCGCCGAACATCCGGACTTCTTCCCCCTGATCAAGGGCGAACGCCTCGACCCGCGCACCAAACGCGAACTGGCCCAACTCTGCTTCAGCAACCAGGCCATGACCGCCGCCTTCCTGCAGGAATTCAAAACCCTCGTCGAAGCCAATCCCGACTATGACATCTACCGCATCATCATCGAGGACAACTACCACTCGTGCGAATGCCCCGACTGCCTGAAGCCGATCCGGCTGCCCGACGGCGCCGAACTGCCCGACGACGACCCGGCCTTCCGCTCAACCCAGTTCTTCAGCTGGCTGCAACCCATGGTCGACTACCTGAAACAACACCACCCCGGCAAACGACTGGCCACCATCGCCTACTTCTTCACCGAAATCCCGCCCAAAATCCCGGTCGACCCGATCATCAACATCATCTTCTGCCCAATCTACAAGGACGCCAAACTGCCGCTCTATGAACCGGGCAATGAAAAAACCCACGACTTCTTCCTCGGCTGGATGAAACAGAACGCCAGCCTGAACTGGCGCGAATACTACGGCCTCACCGGCGGCGCCTTCCCGCGACCCACCGACGCCGTCGCCATCGCCGACTGGAGATACCTCAACCGCTTCGGAGTCAACCTGACCTATTCCGAAATCTACAGCGATACCGACGTCTACAAAAATGCCCCGAGCTTCTTCGCCGACGCCTGGAACCTCAGCGCACCCTACTACTGGGTCCTGGCCAATGCCAGCTGGAACCCCTACCGCGACGCCGAAGACTACCGACACGAATTCTTCTCCAGAGTCTATGGACCCGCCGCCGCAGACGTCGCCGAATTCTATTCCATCATCGAAAAAAGCTACCTGCAGACCCCGGGCAAGGCCCTCTGGAACTCACCCGTGCTGTCCGCCTGGAAACAAACCGTCACCGCCCCGGGCCTCACCGAAGACTGCCGCAACGCCCTCCGACGAGCCGCCACCCGCGGTCTGACCGGCCGACGCGCCAAAATGCTCGCCGTCCTGCGCGATTCCTTCGAAGCCGTCATGACCCAAATCGACGCCCTGCCGCCGGTCAAGCCCATACTGGTCGGCAAAGCCGCCGCCAAACCACCCTTCAATCCCGACTTCAACAGCGGCGAATGGTCCAAAGCCGAAAACATCGACCAGTTCTTCCTCCATGAAACTTCGACCCCGGCCCGCCGCAAATCGTACGCGCGCGTCCTCTATGACGCGGATAACCTCTACATCGGCCTGCGCTCTTTCTACCCGGAGCCGGGAAAAATGGTCTACAACCGCGAACCACACGGCCGCAACGAATTCCCCATGCACAGCGAGGGCTTCGAAGTCTTCCTGTCCCACGCCAAAGGCGGCGCCGGCTACTATCAGTTCGCCCTCGACCCGGCCAACAACCGCTACAGCCACGCCGGCGCCCCGACCGACTGGCTCTCGGAAACGAAAATCATGCCGGACGGCTGGAGCGCCA
>CAYOUR010000089.1:11443-16179 GCA_964407145.1 uncultured Lentisphaeraceae bacterium
TGCTCGGCCACGACCCCAAGTCCATCGAACAGTTCAAGGCCGCATTCGTCCGCCTGTCCAAAGACCCCGGCGACAACAAGCATTACTACTTCCCCATGCTCTCCACCCGCAGCCACGACCTCAACAGCTTCAACCCGATGCGCCTGGGAAAATGACCATCCCAGAACCGCCACCCCGGCGAAACGCCGTGATTCTCCACACACCATCTTGGCAGAACACCTCCGCCCATGCCCGCACCCCTGCTCTTTCCCGCCCAGTGCACGGCCGCTTCCTGGGCATCCGCCCTCGCCGACAGCCGTAAACACCCGGGCCGGGAACGGGAAATCAGACTGGCGCCAGGAACCCTCCACCTTGACCAGCCCATCTGCCTCGGTCCGGAAGACCAGGGCCTGACCATCAGCGGCAGCGGCGGCGGCGGCGAAAGCGGCGGCGAAAGCGGCGGCGGCGCCACGGTCATCTCCGGCGCCTTTCCCCTGACCGACTGGCGCCCGGACGGCGACGGCGCCCTGGCCGCCGACCTGCCCGACCAGGCCGCGCCGCGGCTGCTCCTGATTGGTGACGACACCAAGGCGCGGCCGCTACTCCGACCGCGGGCCCGCTTCCCCCGCCAAGGCTGGCTGACCTGCCTGGACCATCCCGCCATCGCCTGGCAAGGCTCGCACGGCGGCGGCTGGAACCGACCGCCACACCCGTACGAACTGACCCACATGACGATCAATCCAGACGACTGGCCACAGTCGGTCCTTCCCGCCAACGCCGAAGTCACCCTGTTCCACTGCTGGGATGAATCAACCATCCAAGTCGGCGCGATCGACTGGTCGACCGGCGTCGTGGCCTTCCTCACCCCCACCGAACATCCGGCCGGCGCCTTCGGACGCAATGCCTACGTGCTCTGGAACATCCGGGAAGGACTGACCGACCCCGGCCAATGGATGCACGACCGCACCCGCCAAAAAGTCGTCTACCGGCCATTCCCGGATGAGGACCCCGACCGCCTGGCTGCGCGTATCGCCCGCCCCGAAAGCCTCTTCCGTCTCCTCCCCGGCGCCGATCAGGTGACGCTCCGCGACCTCGGCCTGACCATGACCAACGCACCCGCCGGCAGCGCCGGTCTCCGCGCCGTCAAGCCGCCCGGCGCGGTGGACGCCTGCCAATGCGCCGGCCTGACCTTGACGCGACTGACCATCACCCACGCCGCCGGCCAAGGCATCAGGACATGCCAATGCCCAGGCCTGGCCATCAGCCAATGCCGAATCAGCAACTGCGGCGCCGGCGGCATCACGACCCTCGAATCCCTGCCCGCTGACATCCACGACAATGACGTCACTGACGTCGGGAAAACCTGCTTCTCCGCCGTCGCCATCACCGGCGGCGGCAAGTCGGAACTAGGCTTTGTCCAAGACGGATGCGTCCCGGAAAACGGCGTCGCCAGAATTGAAGGCAACCGCATCGAAGGTGCGCCCTACTGCGGCATCGTCTGCAACGGCGGCCCACACCTGGTCCGCAACAACCGCCTGACCCGAGTCATGCAGACGCTCCATGACGGCGCCGCCATCTACGCCTCACGCGCCGAACACACCGTCATCGCCGGCAATGTCATCCACGACATCGTCGATGACACCAACCAAAAACACGCCCTGTACTTCGATGAATACAGCCACCACGCCGTGCTGGACGCCAACCTGGTCCTCGACTGCACCTCGCCAGTCCACGCCCACCGGGCCTGGCGCTGCACCATCAGCAACAACCATTTCATCAACACCGGCCCCCTGCACATCGACGCCAATGCCTGCCAAAACCTGACCCTGACCGGGAACCTCATCGCCTCGCGCCAAGACATCAGCCTGCGCAGCAATGCCCCGCAGGGCCTGATCCTGAAAGACGACAACCGCCTCTTCAGCGCCAGCGATGCCATCAGCTGCCAAAACAACCACGACTGCCAACCGCATTTCTTCTATGAAAACGACCGCGTAGCCATGGTCCAAATGCCCGAAACCGGCAACCCAGCCCGACGGTGGCGACGCCTGGCCGTGTTCGGCGACAGCATCACCCAGACCGGCTCCTTCGCCGCCGAACTCATGCTCCACCTGGCCTGCCGCTTCCCCGAACAATACACCACGGTGCTCAACGCCGGCATCGCCGGAAACTCCGCCGCCGCCGGCCTCGAACGCCTCGATTCAGACCTGCTCCCCATGCAGCCGGACGCCGTCCTCATCTGCTTCGGCATGAATGACATCAACCGCAACCTGTTCCTGACGCCCACTCCGGACCGCCAACAGCGACAGGCCATCGAACAGGCCATGCAGGCCTTCAACCGAAATCTCCGCAACATCGTCAAGCGCCTGCAGCAGCACGGCATCACGCCAGTCCTGCTGTCGCCGCCGGCCTATGATGAATACCGCCCCGGTGGCGACGACCCCGGCGCGCCTTGGGCTAATTCCATGGGCCTGGCCCGACTCCGCGATATCGCCTGCACCCTGGCCAGCGAACACCGCCTGCACTTTGCCGACCTGCACCTGGCCCTGTCGCGGCTCTATCATCGCCATCCGGAACTGGCCATCGCCCCCGACCGCGTCCATCCCGATGAACGCGGTCACCGCGTCATCGCGGCCGTCCTCGCCGCCGCGCTGTTCCCCGAACCGCCCGAACCGCGCGGCGGACTGCCCTTTCCGGAAGACGACACGGCGCGCGCCATCGACCCATGGTTCAGCCTGGCCGCCCTGCGCCGAACCGGCGCCGCCGCCCTGGACCACCGCGACACCAGGCCGCTGCGCCAGGCCGCCATGAAGTACCGCGACGCCGATGCCAAAACCCGCACCTTCCGCCAAGCCGAACTGATCCTCGCCGCCGCCAACGCCGGCCGACTGCCACGCCGGCGCACCGATGAAAAAGCCATCATCAGCAAGTTCCTCGCCAGCGTCGCGCCACGGTATCAGGGCTACTACAACGCCGTCCTGGCCGACTTCCAGGCCAACCGCCATCAGCACAAGGCCATCTTCCGCGCCGCTGACAACGCCCGCCAGGACTTCTTCATGACGCTCCGGCACCTCCGGTCATGACCTCACAAACACGACACGGCGGCGGCCACGGCCAAGAACACAACCCGCCCAAACCCGACCATCAACGGCGCCGACGCGCCGACGCCAGCGCCTTCTCCAGATCAGCCTCCGTAAACCGCTCGGCCAACCGCTCCACCAAAACACCGGCGGAATCGTAAAACCAGAATTGCGGCAAACTCTGCAAGCCATGCTGCCGGACATTCGGGTCGTCCGGCCGGGGCTCGACTCTGACCTGATGATACCTGGCCTGGCCGCGGCTGTCCTCGCAAAGACGACGGGCATAGCTGCCCTGACGCTCACTGGCGGCACTGCCAGGCTGGTGAAAATGCACGACATGCGCCTGACCGGCAACCAGGGCCTTCGCGGCCTGAAAAACCGCGCCCGCGCCAGCACGGCTCGACGCCGGACGCAAGGCCGCCTCCCGCCGCAGCATGAAATCACGCATATCGAATTTGACTTCCAGGCAGGCGATTTTCCAATCCGGCGCCGTAAACCGCCGTCCGCCGGACTCCAGCTCGAAGTCGCCGTCCCGGTACCCATGCAGGAGCCCGGCCTGCTTCTGGCGGCTGTTCCGAACATACGTGAATGACACCCGGACGGGCTGGTCCAGGCGCAGACGCCGGACCCGGGCAATGTCGTAATGACCGGGCTCGTCCTTCTCCCATTGCTGAAACGCGAGCCGTTTCCGATCATACCCGCAGAAAACCCCGGCCTGATCACTGTCACCGGTCACCAATACATCCGCCACGGCCGACAGGGCCGGACCCCAAAAAATCACGGCCAAAACCATACTGATCTTGTACATCATCATCCCTGCGCTACGTTAATACTGCTTGCGGCCAGGAAAAAACCTTAAGCCGGCGGCGCCTCCGGCACACCAGCCCTTGCCGTCATCAAGCACACACCCACCGCCCTGGACAGGACTTCGCCCCATCATGCGCAAAACATGCCTTCTGACCCTGGCCGTCATTCAGCTGGCCGCCGCCGCCGGCCTGGCCGTCTCTACCGCTATAATGTACCGCCAAACCAGCCGGATGCTCACCGAACCGGAACTGAAAACCCTGGCCGTAACCATTGCCAGCTACGCTGAAACCCTGACTGCCTACCGAATGTTCCACAGCGACCTGAACACGGCCTTGCCGCAATACCAGAAAACAGCCCAGGAACTCGAAGGCTTCTTCCTGGCCATGCATCCCCTGGCGACAACACTGCTGGACCTGAGCCATCGCGGAGTCTCTCTCATGGGACTCGAAGTCTGGCCGCTGGCCACCCTGCAAAAACCAACCGCACACCTCTGTCAGATGCTTCCGGAAATGGCCGCAACCTGCGCCGTGACCGCACAGACCCTGAACAAGTATGACGACCACACCCACCAGCAAACCCTCGCCGCTGTCGATGCCACTATCACCAGCCTCAAACAAACCGCCGAAACGCTCAACCGCCATGCCGCCAAACGCCATGCCCTGCCTCGACTGATGGCCGTCACCGGACTGCTGATGGCCGCCGCCATCGGCGCCCACAGCATCAGCCAAATCGCCACCCTGAAACAGCTGGGCTGAACCGACAATGACCCTGCCAGGCTGCCCCCCCCGGCCAACCGCGTGGGGACGGCGCCCGGCACTCCAAGACCACAACGCCCAAAAATCCATCACTCCCACCGCCCCATACGTCCTATTT
>CAYOUR010000090.1:0-15846 GCA_964407145.1 uncultured Lentisphaeraceae bacterium
TCGGCTTTCCATGACATTCGCCTCACCAGCGGGGAAAGCATAACGCCTTTTATCACTGGGTGGCCGGTTACGACCGATTACCCGAAAAAGCCCCTCAAGAGGGGGATGAATGGGATTGTCGGCATATATTATCCTGTGTATTTTGCCGCGGTGCGGCGAGAACTGGCCGGAAGGTCTGAACAGGAACGTGTTTTCAGGAAGGCGTCAATTCATGAAAAGCAGCATCAAGGTAGTGTTTGTCGGCATGGGCAATCGTGGCCGCAATGACATGAGCATCATGTTGCGGATGCCGGACGTGGAGGTGGTCGGCGTCTGCGACTTGCGTCCGGACCTGCTGGCCAGGGGCGCGGCCCTGGTCAAGGAACGGCGCGGCACGGAGCCGCTGGCGACCACGGACTACCAGGAGCTGCTGCGGCGTGAAGAGGTTGACGCCGTCATGGTGACAACGGGCTGGAATGAACACCTCGGGCTGTGCGCCGAAGCCATGTTGGCCGGTAAATATGTCGCCACCGAAGTCGGCGGCGCCAATTCCCTGGAGCAGTGCTGGGAGATCGTCCGGGCCAGTGAACGCAGCCGGATGCCGTGCATGATGCTGGAAAACTGCTGCTACGGCCGCAAGGAGATGATGGTCCTGAACATGGTCCGCCAGGGTCTGTTTGGTGAAATCATCCATGCCGAGGGCGGCTACCTGCATGATTTGCGCGAACACATCGCCATGGGCTATGAACGCGGCCATTTCCGGCATTCCCAGAACCAGCATCGCAATGGCGACGTCTACCCCACCCATGCCCTGGGGCCGATCGCCAAATGCCTGGGGGTGAACCGTGGCAACCGGATGATGACCCTGACCTCGGTTTCCTCCAAGGGGCGCGGGCTCAACTCCTGGGTGCGCGAGCACCGCGGCGCCGACCATGAGAAGGCGGGCTATCCGTTTGCGATTGGCGACGTCACCACGACCATCATCAAATGCGCGCATGGCGAGACCATCATGCTCACGCACAGTACAACACTGCCACGGCCCTACAGCCGCCGGACCGTCATTCAGGGGACCAAAGGCATCTGGATGGAAGACAAGAAGGGTTTCTACTTCGACGGCATCAGTGAAAAGGCCGAAGAATGGGACAGCATGGACAAGTACTTCCCGCAATATGAACACCCGCTCTGGAAAAGCTACCAGGACGGCGACAAGTTGACCGAGACGGTCGAGGGCCATGGCGGCATGGACTACCTGGTGCAGCGGGCCTTCGTCGAAGCCGTCAAAAACGGCACGCCAACCCCGATCGACGTCTATGACACGGCCGCCTGGATGGCGGTCACCTGCCTCAGCGAAGACTCGGTCGCCATGGGCGGAATGCCGGTCGCCATACCGGATTTCACCAATGGCAAGTGGATGGCACGGCGCGAGTTGGCCGAGGGGCCGTATGGACTCGACTGCACCCCGGAAGCCTGACCCGATGACGCGTCGCGGCCGCGGCTGATGACCGAAGCCGGAAGCCGGAAGCCGGAAGCCGGAATCTCCGGTCGCGGTCCAGACGCGCGCCTTGGCTTGGTGTAGGAAGCACGGGGCGCCATGGGACGCTATGGGGCGCCATGGGACGCTATGGGACGCTATGGGACATATGAGGCCATGGGCCATGGCGATTGCTTCATATAAGGCGCTTTTGGTAAAAATGGCGCGGCCATTCTTGCATTGCGCTGGGAATTTACTATAATTGAAAGGTGATAGGGGATTGTCACCGCGGTTTTGGCGTGGACGGAGCATGGCGCCATCCGTGGCCAGGAGCCCGCGCCGCTCCTGAAGCCGGGGGGGGCGATGGGACCCAAGGTCCCAAATTGCCCGTCACGCGTCTTCATCTTGTCCTTGCCTTGCTGTCAAATCCGGTCATTTTGATTGCCTGGGGAAACCACGTAGCCAAGGGAGTCCAGCCATGGATTCGCGCAAGAAGTCGGTTCGGCGTATTTTCACGTTGATAGAATTGCTGGTGGTCATCGCCATCATTGCGATTCTGGCGGCGATGCTGCTGCCGGCCCTGAGCAAGGCCCGTGACAAGGCGCGCACCATCTCGTGCATCAACAACCTCAAGCAGATGGGCCTGGGCTTTCTGCTCTATCAGGATGACAATGAGGACCATGTGCCCAAGCGCGGCGCCGGCGGCACGCAGCAGAATGTCGGAATCTACTTCACGCATCACATCGCGCCGTATGTTGGTTTGAAGGTGAATGCGGCGGGTGTATTTGACACCACCGAGCACATACCGCTGTTTCTTTGCCCGTCGCATGTCACCCCGATTCACAAGGGCGGCAGCGTGGCTGGCCGTTCCGGGCTGTCCTACGCCACCAACAACGCGGTTTCCGGCGGCATTGTCGACGCCAACGTCGTCGCCTGGGGCATCAAGGCCACGACGGTCAAGAACCCCTCGGACACCCTGACTCTGTTTGACTGCGGGCTGGTGGCCTGTTCGTCCTCCAGCACCCACGACCGGGTCGGCTACCGCCATCCGCAGGCCGTCGACACCTCGATCTTCTCGACCTATATTGCGAACATCCCGGGCGGGCTCAACATCCTGTGGCTGGACGGCCATGTCGACTCCATGCGCGGCCGGCTGCTGACGTGCCTGAGCAGTGACACCGAGATGATGAAGAAGTGGTATCCCACCCGCCAGTAAAGCCTGGGTGCGGCGCCTGATTGGCAGACGGCGCGTGGCAGCGCGGCACCGCCCTGTCCGCCAGGTGGGGGCCAAGCCCGTGGGGCCTGTCGCGTTTTCGCCTGTTCCTTTGGGCGTTTTTTCCCTGTGCCGGCGCCCGTGCCCAAGCGTGCGCCCGTGCCACCGTGTTTGCTGCAAGTCAATCATGTGTTCCCGTCTTCCGCCCGTGCTGTCCTCCGGGCGTCCGGACTAACCATTTCAACGTAGGAATCCTTGCATGACCATGTTGTTGAAATCATCCCTGGCCAAGTTGTTTGTCATGGTTCTGGCGGTTGGCCTGTTGGCGCCAGTCGGGCCTGCATCCGGTGCGGAACTGGTCCGTGATGGTGTGGCCAGAGCCGCGATCATTGTTCCCGACGAGCCGTTGCCGGCGGAGGTTTTTGCGGCGCAGGAGCTGGTGTTGCACCTTCGTTTGGCCAGCGGGGCGGAGTTGCCGGTCCTGTCGCCGGGGCAGGCGGCGCCGGCCGTTACGGTCAGGATTGGCCGGGCGGCGCCCGTTGACCGGCAATGGCAGGGCACCAACCCGGGAATCATCCGGATCACGGACACGACGGTCGACCTCGCCGGGCGCGACGACGACAGCGACCCGCGCCAGAGGCGCGGCGAGGCCGGCACTCTGTTTGCCGTGTATGATCTTCTGAACCGCGACCTGGGTGTGCGCTGGTACTGGCCGGGCGCCAGCGGTGTCGTCGTGCCGAAGACGGCTGACATCGTCCTCGCGCCGGGCGTACGCTCCGTCAACAGCCGGCTTCGCTTTGCCAACTGGCGCGTCAATGCCAGCCGGAGCAAGAGCTGGCCAGACCCGGAAATCGGCCGGCAGTTTCATGCGGAAGAGTCTCTGTGGCTGCTGCGCCATCGTTTCATGATGACGGACAACATGTCCTACGGCCACGCCTTCACCGGCTACTGGGACCGGTTTCATGACACGCATCCCGAGTTTTTCAATCTGCTGCCTGACGGGCAGCGCGTTTCCGACCCGCTGTATCGCATCAACCGCAACGACCTGGTCAGCATGTGCGTCACCGAGCCGGGGTTTGTCCGGCAGCTGGTCGCGGACTGGGCGGAACAGGACCCGCGCGGCAAGCTCAATGTCAACGAAAATGACACGGCCGGCAAATGCGTCTGCGCGCGCTGTCTGGCGGCCGACGAGAACGACGACGCCGAACGCGTGGAACGGGCCCGGCGCGAACAGGCGGCCAAGAACCCGCAGTGGTATAAGGAACTCGGCTCGCTCAGCGAGAGATACGCCCAATTCTACCTTGCCGCCCAGCAGGAGGCGGACAAGATCGACCCCACCCACGAGCTGGTCGGATGCATCTACGCCAACTACTACGAGCCGCCGCGCTCGGTGCGCCTGAACCGCCGCATGATCATGCGCTTCTGCCCGCCGATCATGTTCCCCTGGAACCAGGACAAGGTCGAGATGTTCAAACGGCTCTGGCAGGGCTGGGACGAGGCCGGCGTCAGTCTGATGCTGCGTCCCAACTTCACGCTGGACGGGCATGGCTTCCCGCTGCCGTACTACCCTGAATATCTGGACTGCTTCGCCTTTGCCGCGCGGCATGGCCTGATTGCGACCGATTTTGATTCACTGACCGGCATGTTCGCCGCCAATGGCCTGACCCTCTACGCCATTGCCGCCAGCGTCAACATCCATCACGGCCAGCCGGTGGCGGCGGTGGTCGACGACTTCCTGCAGGCCTTCGGCAGCGCGGCGCCGGTCATGCGCGAGTACTACGCGCTGTTGCGCAACGCCATGGAAAGCAATGTCACCGCCTATGAGACCAGCCGCAATCTCGAAGGCGGCAACTGGGCGAATTTCTTCATTCACGCGCATCACATTTACACTCCGGAGGTCATGAGTCAGGCCAAGAGCCTGCTGGCGCAGGCCCGGTCGGCGGCCGCGGATGACGACAGCCGCGCCCGCGTCGACTTTGTCGCCCTGGGCCTGGAGGACAGCCGTCTGATGCTGGCGGCGCAGGCGGCCTTCCAGGAGTACCAGAAGCCCGGCAAGGCCATGGTCTATGCCCGGGCGTTGCGCGAGCTGGACCATTTTCGGGCGGCGCATGCCGCGTCGGGCTATGCCGACATCGGCTTTCTTGTCGCCATGGAAAACCGTCATTGGCCGCGTCATTTCCTGCAGCTTGGCGATGACGACCGCGAAGTCACCGGCTGGCGGATCATGTTCGACCCGGCCGGGCGCGGCGACGCGGACGGCTACGCCGCTTCCGGACCGGGGGCGGACTGGGTGGCGATCGGCACGGATTCGCATTGGGAGAAGCAGCCGGCCGGCCTGGCCTGGGAGCAGGAGCATGGCAAGCCCTACAAGGGCGTGGCCTGGTATGGCGCGGAGATCATGCCGACGGCGGCGGAACTGGCCGCGCCCATGCAGCTCTGCTTCGGCGCCGTCGACGGCAATGCCGTCATTTATCTCAATGGACAGCTTTTGCTGGACCGGCCCTATCCCTGGCAGGGAGACCGGGACTCCTGGAAAAAGCCCTTCACCGTGCCGGTGCCCGAGGGGCTTCTGAAAAGCGGCGCCAACCGGCTGGTCGTCCGGGTGGAAAAACACATCGCCGTGTCAGGCATCTGGCGTTCGGTGTTTCTGTCCAGGCAACGCGCCGAGGCGCCGGACATGTCCCGGAACTGCCTGGAGGACGGACAGTTCAGCTCCGGGGCGCTGAAGCTGTGGAAGCGAAGTCAGATGGTCGGGAAATTCGAATTCGGGGTTGTGCCGCATCCGGAGCTGGCTGGCCGCCAGGTCCTGCGTCTGGCCTGTACAGGCGTTGACGCCGACCATGCCATGCAGTCCTGGGGGCGGGTCTGGCAGGTCGCGCCGGTGACGCCGGGGCGCCGCTATTCGTTCCGCATGCGCTTCCGCACGGAAGAAGGGTTTACGGGCCGGGTCGAGGCCTGGCTGCGCAGCGGCGTCAAGTCCGGCTTGTCGGCTGCCAATATCAACCTCGGCTCTCTGGCGCTTGACTCGGAATGGCGTGAACTGAGCGGGACCATCCTGCCTGAGATTGACGCCTGCTCCGTGTACCTCACCATCACCCGCGGCGTCGGAACGCTGCTGATTGACGAAGTGCAGCTGTATGAGGCCGACGCCGCCGCCAAGCCCTGAGGAATGTGGCCGCCGGCCGGGAGTCTGGGGCATGGCGTCGGGCTGCTCCGGGCCAACGTCCCGGGCTGACTGCGCGCGTCGTCCAGGCCAGGGCCGCCCCGAGCGTGGCGCCTTTGCCGCTTTTGGAGTCGTTGGTCGTTGTTGGCGGCGTGTCTGGTCAATCCCAGGGATAGGTGATGGCCGTCAATTGGCCACGCTGTTCCGCGGATTGTGCCGCGAAGATTCCCGGGAGGGTCATTCGGAGCCCGTCCTTGAGGTTGATTGGGGCTGTTTTGGCGTTTTCCCCGATGGCGGCAACGAATCGTTTCCAGAGGATGTAGTCGGCGCCGCCATGGCCGCTGAACTGCTGGCTTTCGGCGGCGTATTCCGGGCGTTGTTCGTCAATCGGCAGGTCGGTCAGTTGGTTCATGCCATAGACCTGCGTGGTTTTGAGCATGGTGCGGGCTTTTTGGGCGCCACGCGCGGACAGGCGTTCGAAGTAGCCTTCGGTGCCGAAGACGCGATACGCGTGATGGCCGCAGCCGGCATGGTTGATGAAGGACGCGGTGAAACGCACCACGACTCCGGATGGCGTCTGGAAGTGTGCCGTCATCAAGTCGTTCTGGCCTTCTTCGCCGACGACTTTGGCGCCGGTGGACAGGCAGGAGACCGTGCGCAGATCCTCGTCCAGGAGGCGGAGCAGCGGGCCCAGTGAGTGCGTGCAATAGCGGATGGGCGTGCTGTTCTGCCGGCGCCACGGCGTTTCCGCCCAGAGATAACGGCAGTCGTGGATGTACTCGGCCTCAAGATAGAATGGCCGGCCGAGCAGGCCGCGGCGATGGATGTCGCAGAGGGCTTCGATAAAGCCCCATTCATTCGGGTTGGCGCCGGTCATGAACAGTCCCGGAGCGGCCTGGTCGGCCTGCCAGAGCGCCTCGGCCTCGGCCAGGGATGCGACGCTGGGGATGTCGGAGAAGACATTGAGGCCGCGTTGCCGGGCGGCCAGGCAGAAGTCGGCGTGGCAGTGGGCCGGCGTCTCCACCAGGAGGGTGTTCAGGCCGGAACCGGCCAGCATCTCCTCGAAGTCCGTGTAGGCCAGCGCGTCCGGGAAGTCGCGCTGGAAATCCTCGACCAGTTTTCCGTTCAGGTCGCAGAAAGCGGTTGCCTCGACCGACGGGAAGGCCGCCGTGGCCAGTTTGAACATGTGCCGGCCGCGGTGGCCGAGTCCGACGACGCCGAGTCTGATTTTCTTGTCCATGGTGGTCTGCCTGTTTGGTGAAGGGTGCTTATCCGGCAGTATTTGCCTGAGGGGGTGACCTGACTGGTGGCCTGCGATGGCATTGCAAAATGAATGAGTCGCCTTATAGTGTAACCGACTGTGCCGCGAATGAAAATCAGTTGCGGCCATTTTGGTCAATGCCGATGACGGCGGCATTGGCGTGTATGGCTTCGCGTCGGCAGTCCGCCGGTGGAAGCGGAAAACGGTCGCCGATGGCGGCGGCGCCGGCGGGCATTTTGTCTGGATAGTTGCATGATCAAGGGGGGTGACACGATGGCCAGGAAAGACAAGAAGAACTGGGAAAAGCTGTTTCGGGTAACGAACGGCAAGGGCTTTTCGTATTCGAAGTTTGATCCGGACGCGACGCCCGGCATCGCCGACCGCGAGGAAGCCGCGGCGATTCTGGCGAAGAACACGGTTCGGATGAACCAGTTGCAGGAACGCCTGTATGCGGCGGGGGCCCAGTCCCTGCTGATTGTCCTGCAGGCCCTGGACACTGGCGGCAAGGATGGTACGATTCGGGCCATTTTCGGCCCGTTGAATCCGCAGGGCGTGCAGGTGACCAGCTTCAAAGTGCCGTCCGCCCAGGAGCTGTCGCACGACTATCTCTGGCGAGTGCATCAGCAGGTGCCCCCGAAAGGCATGATCGGCATTTTCAACCGCTCGCATTACGAAGACGTCCTGGTCGTCAGAGTCCACCAGCTGGTCGAGGAGAAAGTGGTGAAGAAACGCTACGCCCAGATCAACGCTTTTGAAGAGCACCTGCAGGAAAATGGCGTCACTATCCTGAAATTCCATTTGTGCATCAGCCGCGATGAGCAGCGCGAGCGTCTGCAGAAGCGCCTTGACGACCCGGAAAAACATTGGAAATTCAATACGGGCGACTTGGCGGAACGCGCCATCTGGGACAAATATGTCGACGCCTACGAAAAAATGCTCCGGAACTGCGCGCCGCCATCCGCGCCGTGGCATGTGATTCCGGCCAATAAAAAGTGGTACCGCAATGCCGTCATCAGCCAGATCGTCACTGACGCCATGGAGAAAATGAATCCGCAGTTCCCGCCAGCCGAAGAGGGGCTGGACAGCGTCGTCATCCCGGAGTGACGACGGACCGTGCGTCTGAACCACAGATGAACACGGATGAACACTGACCAGAACCCTGAGTGACCGTGCGTCTGAACCACCGATGGACACCGATGGACACGGATGAACCCTGACCAGATTCAGGGAAAAGCAGAGCGGCTGCAGCATGCATAAGCCAGGGGGAGGCGTGTGCATGATGCAGCCGCTCTTTTTCGGCAAAAGCCCTGTCGACCGCCAGCTGAGAACCGTGATTGGCTTCTGCTTGGCGCGTGCCCTTACAGATTGGCGAGGACGGCGTCAGTCATCTCGGTGGTACCGAGGGGCCGGGTGCCATTGTCGAGGATGTCAGCGGTGCGGTGGCCTTTTTCCAGGGTGCGCATGACGGCGTCTTCGATTTGCGCGGCCTCTTTTTCCATGCCGAAGGACAGGCGCATCATCATGGCGATGGAAAAGATGGTGGCGATCGGGTTGGCGAGGTTTTTGCCGGCGATGTCGGGAGCCGAGCCGTGGATGGGCTCGTACATGCCGCAGGTGCCTTCGCCCAGCGAGGCCGAGGGCAGCAGGCCGATGGAACCGGTCAGCTGCGACGCCTCGTCCGACAAAATGTCGCCGAACATGTTGGCGGTGACGATCACGTCGAACTGGCCCGGATTCTTGATCAGCTGCATGGCGGCGTTGTCGACCAGCATGTCGGACAGTTCCACGTCCGGATACTGCGAGGCCAGGTTGTGGACGCGTTCACGCCACAGGCGCGAACTTTCCAGCACGTTGGCTTTGTCAACGCTGCACAGCTTCCGGTTCTGGCGCATGGCCAGGTCGAAGCCGACCTTGGCGATGCGGTCGATTTCCGTTTCGCTGTAGATTTCGGTGTCGAAGGCGCTGACCTGGCCATTGGCGTCGGTGCGTCGGCCGCGTTCACCGTAGTACAGTCCGCCGGTCAATTCCCGGATGATGACGAAGTTGAAGCCCCTGGCGGCGGTTTCGGCCCGGAGTGGGCAGGCGTCCTTGAGCACCGGTATGAGCCGGGCCGGCCGGATGTTGGCGAACAGGCCCAGTTCCTTGCGCAGGCCAAGCAGCGCCCGTTCCGGCCGCAGATGGCCGGGCAGACGGTCCCATTTCGGGCCGCCGACGGCGCCGAGCAGGACGCTGTCGCTCTGCCGGCACACGGCCAGCGTCTCGTCGGTGAGGGGGACGCCGTATTCGTCAATGGATTTGCCGCCGGCGATGACATGGTTGAACTGAAAACGGCCGGGGGCCACGGTTTCGGCGACGTTGATGCCGGCGCTGATGATTTCCGGCCCGATGCCGTCGCCGGCGACAACTGCGATGTTGTAGCTCATTGCATCACCTCCATGGCCTTGAACAGTCCGCCGGCGGCGATGATCTTCTGCAGGAACTCGGGGAAGGGCGTGAAATGCCCCTGGCTGTTGTCCCGGCGGTTGCGGAAAACGCCGTTGACGAAGTCGATTTCCACCTGGTCGCCGTCCTGGATGTCGCCGTCATATTCGACGATGGCCAGGCCGGTGTTGATGGCGTTGCGGTAAAAGATGCGGGCGAAGCTCTTGGCCACGACGCAGGCGATGCCGGATTCCTTGATCGCGATCGGGGCGTGCTCGCGCGACGACCCGCAACCGAAATTCTTGCCGGCGACGATGATGTCGCCCGGCTGGACTTTCTTGACGAAGTCGGGGTCGAGGTCCTCCATGCAGTGCGCGGCCAGCTCCTTCGGGTTGGAGGTGTTCAGGTAGCGGGCCGGGATGATGACGTCGGTATCGACATTGTCGCCGTAGCGGATGACTTTTCCGGTGATTTTCATGGTGTCCTCTTGGCAGGGTTGGGAAGAGATCAGATGGTGGCCGGGTCGGTGATGAAGCCGGTCAGGGCGGAGGCGGCGGCGACTTCGGGGCTGGCCAGGTAGACTTCGCTTTCCGGGTGGCCCATGCGTCCGACGAAGTTCCGGTTGGTGGTGGCCACCGCCCGTTCGCCCTTGGCCAGGATGCCCATGTGCCCGCCCAGACAGGGCCCGCAGGTCGGCGTCGATACGGCGCAGCCGGCGTTGACGAAGATGTCGAACAGGCCCAGATGCATGGCGTCGAGGTAGATTTTCTGGGTGGCCGGGATGACGATCGTGCGCACCCGCGGGTTGACTTTGCGGCCCTTGAGCAGTTCGGCGGCGACCACCAGGTCGGACAGGCGGCCGTTGGTGCACGACCCGATGACCACCTGGTCGATCGGAATTTGCGGGATCTGGTCGAAGGTCCTGGTGTTGGAGGGCAGGTGCGGGAAGGCGACGGTGGAGCGGATGCTGGCCAGGTCAATGTCGAACACGCGCTCGTATTCGGCGTCGGCGTCGGCCGTGTAGATGACCGGCTTGCGGGTGGCGTGTTCGGCGATGTACTTGAGGGTCACCTGGTCGACCGGGAAGATGCCGTTCTTGCCGCCGGCCTCAATGGCCATGTTGCAGATGCAGAGGCGGTCGTCGATGGTGAGGGCGGCGACGCCGTCGCCACCGAATTCCATGGATTGGTACAAGGCGCCGTCAACGCCGATGGCGCCGATGATGTGCAGGATGACGTCCTTGCCGCTGACCCATTTGGACAGCTTGCCGTGCAGGTTGAACTTGATGGCGCTGGGCACCTTGAACCAGGCCTTGCCGGTGGCCATGCCGAAGGCCATGTCGGTCGAGCCGACGCCGGTGGAGAAGGCGCCCAGGGCGCCGTAGGTGCACGTATGGCTGTCGGCGCCGATCACCAGGTCGCCGGCCACGACCAGGCCCTTTTCCGGCAGCAGCGCGTGTTCGACGCCCATGGCGCCGACGTCGTAGAAGTGCTTGATGCCCTTTTCATCGGCAAAGTCGCGCACCAGCTTGGTCTGCTCAGCCGCCTTGATGTCCTTGTTCGGGGTGAAGTGGTCCATGACCAGGGCGATCTTCTGGCAGTCGAACACGCAGCCGGCGCCGGCCTTGCGGAATTCGTTGACCGCGACCGGGGCGGTGATGTCGTTGGCCAGGGCCAGGTCGATCTTCGCCAGAATCAGTTCGCCCGGGCGGACGGCTTCGCGTTGCGCGTGCGCCGCCAGGATCTTTTGCGTCATCGTCATTTTCATGTAGGAAGGGCTCCTTGTTTGCAGGATGCTGTCTGTCTCGGGGCCGGGTCGTCATGCCGCCAGGCGGTGATGCCGGCTTCCGGACCGGGCGGACCCGGGCCGGAAGCGGTTTTGCGGCAAGACGGTCACAGGCCGTTCAAAATATATTCGATGGAATCGACCAATGCCAGCCAGCTGGCCTGAATGATGTCGGTGGAGACCCCGACCGTGGTCCAGACGCGTTCGCCGTTGGTGCTTTCCAGCAGCACCCGCACCTTGGCGGCGGTGCCGTTTTCGGCGGTCAGGACGCGCACCTTGTAGTCGACCAGGTGGACTTTGCTGACCTCCGGGTAGAAGACGGTGAGGGCCTTGCGCAGGGCCAGGTCGAGGGCGTTGACCGGGCCGTTACCGGTGGAGGCCGCGGTTTCGGTCTTGCCGTTGACATCGATGATCAGGACGGCATAGGCGCTCATGGCGCCGTCGGGGTTGGGCCATTCGCCGC
This sequence comes from uncultured Lentisphaeraceae bacterium, assembly GCA_964407145.1. Classification (GTDB taxonomy): domain Bacteria; phylum Verrucomicrobiota; class Lentisphaeria; order Oligosphaerales; family Oligosphaeraceae; genus JAAZKI01. The sequence goes on from CAYOUR010000090.1 coordinate 11,757, forward strand.
TGGTCTTGTACATGTTGAGCTTGAAGTGCGGCTGGAACCGCCCGAGCACGTTGAGGACCATCAGCTCGAAGCTGGCGTCGGCTGATTCGAACTGGTAGCCTTCGTGTTCCATGTCCTTGAGCTTCTGTACGATCAGGGCCGTCTCCGGGGAGTCCTTGTGCAGTTCCGGGGCGATGTCCTTCACCTTGGCCAGGACGGTGGTGCGGCCGGAGACTTCGCTCATCAGGAAGCGGCGCTTGTTGCCGACCAGGGTCGGTTCGACATGCTCGAACGACTGCGAGCATTTGCAGACCCCGTCGATGTGCATGCCGCCCTTGTGGGCGAAAGCGCTCAGGCCGACGTAGGGCTTGTTCAACGGCACCGGGATGTTGGCGATCTCGGAGACGGCGAACACGGCTTCCGACAGCTTGTCCAGGTCGCTGCTGATGCACTGGTAGCCCTGTTTCAGCTGCAGGTTGGGGATGATGACGCTCAGGTCGGCGTTGCCGCAGCGTTCGCCGATGCCGATGAAGGTCCCCTGGACCTGCTGGGCGCCGGCGTCGACCGCGATCATCGAGCTGGCCACCGCGCAGCCGATGTCGTTGTGGCAGTGGATGCCGACCGGCAGGCCCGGGAACATCGCCACCACCTCCCGGGTGACGCGGAAGATTTCGCCGGGCAGGCAGCCGCCGTTGGTGTCACACAGGCAGAGCGAGTCGGCGCCGGCCGCGGCCGCCGCGCGCAGGCTGTCCAGGGCGCAGTCGCGGTTGTTCTTGTAGCCGTCGAAGAAATGCTCGGCGTCATAGATGACTTCCTTGCCTTTGTGCTTGAAGAAGGCGACCGTGTCGCCGATCAGCTCCAGGTTGTTTTCCGGGGTGGTCTTCAGGATTTCGCGGATATGCAGGTCCCAGCTTTTGCCGAAGATGACGACCACGTCCGTGTTCGCCTTGAGCAGCGACAGGACGTTGTCGTCCTCCTCGGCGCGCAGGTTCTTGCGGCGGGTGCTGCCAAAGGCGCACAGCCTGGCCGTCTTCATGTTGGTCCTGGCGGCACGGGCGAAGAATTCGAGGTCCTTGGGGTTGGAACCCGGGTTGCCGGCTTCGATGTAGTCGACCCCCATGTCGTCCAGGATGCCGATGATCTTCAGCTTGTCCGAGACCGAGAAGGAGATGCTTTCGCTCTGCGCGCCGTCGCGCAGGGTGCTGTCGAGTATTTTCAGTTTTTTCATGGAGTCCTCTTAGAGCAGGCGGTTGAGTCCATTGATGTAGGCCATGATGCTGGATTCGATGATGTCAGTGGACAGGCCGCGGCCGGTGACGGTCGTGTCGCCGCTCTTGATGCGCACGATGACTTCGCCGAGGGCGTCGTTGCCCTCGGTCACCGAGAAGATGGCGTAGTCGTCGAGCACGTGCGGCGGGGCCTTGATGAGCATGTCGATGGCTTTGTAGGCCGCGTCAATGGGGCCGTCGCCAATGGCGACGGCTTCCACCAGCTTTTTGCCGTCATGCAGGCGGACGACGGCGTTGGAGGTGACGTAGTTGCCGCAGTTGACCGTGAAGCGGTCCAACTTGTAGCCGTTTTCGACCACCTGGGTTTTCTTGCTGACCAGGGCTTCCAGGTCGCTGTCATTGATGGTGCGTTTCTTGTCGGCGAGCTGCTTGAACCGCTCCATCAGGTCGTCGAGTTCGGCCTTGCTCAGTTCATGGCCCATTTCATGCAGGCGTTTTTCAATGGCGTGTTTGCCGCTGTGCTTGCCGAAGACCATCTGGTTCTGGAGCAGCCCGATGGACTGCGGAGTCATGATTTCATAGGTCTCGCGGTTGGCCAGGACGCCATGCTGGTGGATGCCGGCCTCGTGCGCGAAGGCGTTGGCGCCGACGATCGCCTTGTTGATCGGCGTGGGCAGGCCGAGGATGTTGTAGACCAGCTTGCTGGTGGACGAGATCCTGGTGGTGTCGATCCCGGTCTGGCACTGGTAGAACGCCTTGCGGGTGTGAAGTCCCATGACGATTTCCTCCATGGCGGCGTTGCCGGCGCGTTCGCCGAGGCCGTTGACGGTGCATTCGATCTGGTCGGCGCCGGCGTTGACCGCGGCCAGCGAGTTGGCCACGGCCAGGCCGAGGTCGTTGTGGCAGTGCACCGACAGAGTGATGTGCTCAATGCCGCGGACGTGGGCGCGCAGATAGGTGATCAGGTCGATCATTTCCATCGGCGTGGTGTAGCCGACCGTGTCGGGGATGTTGACGACGGTGGCGCCGGCGGCAATGGCGGTCTCCACCGCCTTGACCAGGAAGTCGCGCTCGCTGCGGATGGCGTCCTCCGCCGAGAATTCGATGTCGGACATTTTGGTTTTGGCATAGCGGACCATGTCGCCGATGGTCTGCAGCACTTTCTCGGGGGTCATTTTGAGTTTGTACTGCATATGGATGGGCGAGGTCGCCATGAAGGTGTGGATGCGGGCCGACTGGGCGTGCTTGAGGGCCTCATAGGCCATGTCGATGTCCTTGGGGACGGCGCGGGCCAGGCTGCAGACGGTGCTTTCCCTGATCTGGGCGGCGACTTTGCTGACCGCCTCGAAGTCGCCCTGCGAGGACACGGCGAAGCCGGCCTCGATGACGTCGACGTGCATCTTCTCCAGGGCCATCGCGATTTCCAGCTTTTCGGTGATGTGCATGCTGCAGCCGGGCGACTGCTCGCCATCCCGCAGCGTGGTGTCGAAGATCTTGATCTGACGCATGAGTAGAGTCCTTTGCTATCGGTAAGTGTGTTGTGGTCGTCTGGTTTATGGCTGCTCGTGGGCGACGCGGGTCATGCGGTCGTCCCGTCGGCGCCGTCATTCTGGGTCGTTTGGCGATGGATTCCGTCGGGCGTGCCAGTCGCGCGGCGGGTGGTGTCGGTTGAGTTCAGTCTTTGAAAGCGGCGCCCTGGTCGGCGGAGAGCACGTTGCGGGCGTAGCGTTTCAGGTAGCCGGTTAGCCCTTCCTGGACTCGTAGCTTCATGTCCCGCCGGCGTTTTTCCCATTCGCCTTCGGGCAGGACGGCGTTGAGGGCATAGTTGTTGATGTCGATGTCGATGGCGTCTCCGTCCTTCAGGTAGGCGATGGGGCCGCCGGCCTGGGCTTCCGGGGAGATGTGGCCGATGGCGGCGCCGCGGGTGGCGCCGGAGAAGCGTCCGTCGGTCAGCAGGGCGACCGTGTCATCCAGGCCCATGCCGGCGATGGCCGAGGTCGGGTTGAGCATTTCGCGCATGCCGGGGCCGCCGCAAGGCCCTTCGTAGCGGATGACGACGACGTCCCCGGCCTTGATCTGGCCCCCGAAGATGGCCGCTACCGCTTCTTCCTCGGTGTCGAAGATGCGGGCCGTGCCGCGGAAGTGCAGCATCTTTTCGGTGACGGCGCTGCGTTTGACGACGGCGCCGTTGGGCGCCAGGTTGCCGAACAGGATGGCCAGGCCGCCGCTGGCCGAATACGGCTCGGACAGCGGCCGGATGACGCCGCGGCCGCGCCGGCCCGCGAGCTGCAGGTTTTCCGCCACGGTGCGGCCGGTGACGGTCAGACAGTCGCCGGAGAGCAGGCCGCCGGAGAGCAGTTCCTTCATGACGGCGTAGACGCCGCCGTCGGACCACAGGTCCTGCATGTGGTGGCCGCCGGCCGGAGCCAGCCGGCACAGGTTGGGCGTGCTCGCGCTGATGTCGTTGAGGGCGGGCAGCGAGAAGGGGATGCCGGCTTCGCGGGCGATGGCCGCCAAGTGCAGGACCGTGTTGGAGGAGCAGCCCAGGGCCATGTCCACGACCATGGCGTTGCGGAACGCCCCGGGGGTCAGGATGTCCGACACCCGGATGTTTTTCCGGACCAGGTCGAGGATTTGCGTGCCGGCCTGCTTGGCCAGGCGGATGCGCCCGGCGTAGACGGCCGGGATGCTGCCGTTGCCTTCCAGGCCGAGGCCGATGGCCTCGGTGAGGCAGTTCATGGAATTGGCCGTGAACATCCCGGAGCAGGAACCGCAGGTCGGGCAGGCCTGTTCCTCCAGGCGGGCCAGGTCGTCCGGGGTGATCTTGCCGGCCTTGACGGCGCCGACGCCTTCAAAGACGCTGTTGAGGTCCAGGCATTTGC
>CAYOUR010000091.1:0-15844 GCA_964407145.1 uncultured Lentisphaeraceae bacterium
CGCAGGAAAAATAGCCTCCAACACGACCTTTTTCAAACGGCTTTTGGCAGAATCATAGTGATTTTGTGCCGCCGCGAGATTTTGGATGCAGACAGGAATGGTGCTTTCCATGACATCTGCGTCCCTTTCCCAAATTTCATCATACCACGCGCCCGGGGCCAGCCATCGTCAACCGGACAGCCGCCGCCTTCGCCGGCCAAGCGATCTGCAGGCGCCGCTTTCAGGCGCCCAAAGCACTTTGTGACAAGCTCCAAGCGCGTTGCGGCTGCCCCCGTTTCCGACACGAACGCACGCCGAGGCGCCGTCATCCGCGCCCAGGCATGGTTCCTTGTGTAGGGGCATCTTTACTTTGAAAGACTGCCAATCCGGTCGTGGAGTTGGAGGCGCCAAGACTTTTTTTCCCGCCATAACGGAAAAAGCCCAAAGGGCTTGACAAACATACCACGGGTGACCGAAGCCCGAAGGGCGAGGGAACCCGTGGTAAAGCCCCCACCGCCGTCACGCCCGAAGGGCGCGACTTGAAAACGCCGGTCTCCACGGACAGTGGGAGGAAACTTCCATCACCATATTTCGCACATTGACGACAATGTTCGTCGGCCGACACGCGCGGCCGTGCCGCGCCGACCCGGATGAATCCAGGACGACCGCGCCGCCGACGTCATTTCTGACGGATAAAACGGTGGATGACGGCCGTCACCACGCCAAACAGACGCAACTCTGACTCGCTGCCCAATTCAATGTCGGCAAATTGCGGATTCGCCGACTCCAGGCAGATGCGACGGGGGGTCTTGCGCAGACGCTTCACCGTGAAGTCGCTGTCGATGGCGGCAATGACAATCGAGCCGTCAACCGCTTCCAGGCTCCGGTCCACAACCAGGATGTCGCCAGGGTGAATGCCGACCCCGGACATCGATTCGCCGGACGCTCGGACAAAGAAGGTCGCCGCCGCATGCGGCGCCAGAAGGCGATTCAGGTCCAGCTTCATGTCGACATACTGCTCGGCCGGCGAGGGAAAACCCGCCATCACGGGCGACGACATCAGCGGCGGAAACTCATCCGGTGCGAGCTTGTCAGTCATAGGTCATAACTCATGCAATTGCCGCAGAGCCCCCAGCGTTTCCTCCACCAGCTGCTGGCCGCCAGCCGGGGAAACGACATTGCAGTACAACGACGCGCTGTAGCCCTTGCCCCAGGCCGCACGCTCCGTCGCCAAGTAGCCGCCGCTCTCCACGTTGCCGGACAGCTGGATGATGAAGGTCTGGACAAACGGACTGCGCGCCTGTATCCGGTGCATGTAGTCCATGTACAACTCAAAGCAGTTGCTGGCAAAGGCCACCTCCCCGATGCGGACTGCGTGCAGCTCCATCGCAAAACGCGGCTGCGTCTTCTGCAACTCATACCGGTGCAGAATCCGGCGGCAGCGGTTCCGACGCGACACCAGCCGCGAATTGTACGTCAGACGCTCGACGGGGTCGCCGTCCGTCTGAAACGGCAGGGCCTCCAGCTCGGCCAGCTGCTTCCGCTCATTGGCGACTTCCTCGTCACTGATCAGGCGCCGCTCAAGTTCGATGGTCTTGACCACGTGCCCCAGCGCCGGGTCCGTCTGAATGTCCTTCGACGCCCAGACCAGCGCCTCGTTGAAAGCCGCCAGCAGCCGCTCGGCAATGTCCTTGCGTTCGTCCAGGTCCTTGCGGCCGCCGTCGCCGTATTTCAGCCGGAAGCGCCGTTCTTGAGCAGCCTTGGCATGCAGAATCCGCGGCGAGAGGTCCCCGGCCGCGGCGCATTGCGGCAGCACGTGGATGCTGCCATGCTGCTTGCGCAGGCGGACCCGGAAGTCATGCCAGTAATCACCGGACAGCCGCCGCATGTGCTCGGAACATTGGGACGGACACGGCACGTTGACAATCGCCCCGGTCAGACGCCCCGCCCCGTCAAAGGTGTACAGCAGGTTGACAAAATGATCGGCGCCGGCTTCATAATGGCTGAAACCGGGGTCATTGGTGTTGCCGTACATGGCCGCATGGCCGGCCACGATCGTGCCGCCGGTCGAGACCGCGCCGGGCCGCTGCGACAAATCGTCGAAATAGACGACACGCCGGCTGTGACCGGCCACGGCATAGCCGTAGCCATAGGCGACGCCGCCCGGAGCCCGCTTGCCGTACGCTTCCACGATTGCCGACGCGATCTTCTCGGTCAATTCAACACGGTAGTCATCGCTGGAGGCGATGGTCACCCCGTCGTGGGGGACCTGGTCCGGGCTGGCCATGACCGCGCTGTCCGTCTCGTAATAGCTGGCGCCTTCATGCGTGTGGGTCACGTTCATGACGATTTTTTCGACCGGAATCGACGGCTCCAGCGCCGCGACCCGCTCACGCACGGCCTGGAGCAGACAGGCACGAATGGAGACAAAGTCGGCTGACAGGAAGACAACCAGGTCACGGCCGTTTTCCAGGACCAGGGCCGTCACCGTGATCGGGTCATGAATACCCTCGGAAATGCGCATATGGAACTGCCCGGGGATGTCCAGGGGCGCCGTGGTCGAGACGTCACGCGATGCCCAGCCGATCTTCAATCCGTTCATGTGCCGATACCTCATTGTGATTGAGTGTCCATCGCCCATACCGCCCATGACGCAGGGCCAATCCGGCGGCGGCCTCTCCACGCGCCTTCCGGTCCTAGCCGAAACGGCGCCGCATCTCCGCCAGACATGCGCGGAACGGCCCGAGGTCGTCCCGGACCGGGAATTCGACGCAGATGATGCCGTCAAAGCCGATTTCCGCCAGCAGGTCAAAAAAATCTGCCCAGGGGAAAGTGCCCCGGCCGTACATGAGGTGGTCGTCGTCCACGCCCATGTTGTCGGCCAGATGCACATAGCGCAGCCGTCCCCGCAGGGAGCGCACCAGCTCCGGCGTGTTTTTCGTCATATTGCCGTGCCCGGTGTCAAAACAGAATCCGAGGTTCGGCGAATTCAGCGTGAACAGATCCTCGAACTCCTCGGGCGTACTGTACAATTCATGACAGTTGCGGTAGTCATAGGCATAGTGGTTTTCGACATTGATGTGGACGCCGACCTGTTCGGCCCGCGGCAGCACGGCCTGCATGGCGGCCTTCATCTTGGCCAGGCCGGTCTTCTGGTCCTCGTGGTGTCCGCCATGCACGACCAGGTCGGTCAGGCCGCAGTCCGCGGCCAGGTCGACCCAATACCGCAGCCGCCGACGGGCCTCCTCGGGCTCCAGCTGGGCCGGGTTCTCCCAGATGTGCCCGCTCAGAGCCAGGCCGCGGACCGCGTCGCCGGCCAGCACCGCCGCCACGTCAGCCTCGGTCAAGTGCGGCCGCTTCCAAGAGGATGCCAGGGAAAATTCAATGCCGTCCAGGCCCAGCTGATCGCGGACAATGGCCGCGGCCGCGGCCACATCCGGCCAGGGATAATGCAACGCGCTGATGACATACTGCATGCGAATGACTTTCCAAAAATCGCCTTCCGCCCCCCCGGAGAACCATCCGGACGTCCACGGCATGACTTGCCAGGCAGACTGCTGTTCCAAACACACGGTTTCGCGGCCGCAACCGCCGGCGCCGGCCGGCGCCGGCCGGCTTTCTAAGCCGAACGATGCCAACGCCGACAACCTCCAGCCCGGCTTGGGCTTGAGGTTTGCCTTTCCTGCATTATTATATGTCGAAGTCTGGCAAATACAATACCGGAAAACTGATTATTACGCATGGAGGCCGGTGATGAAAACATCAGAATTGTCGCTTTTTGCCCTTGGTTTTCTGGTCTTGTCTATTTGGTTCGGCGGCCTGGCCAAGTCGGCGGAAGCGCCCCGGCCGCGGGAAAAGAACATCTACATCCCCTACGAGAAATTATGGGAGACGTTCGAGCAGGACAAGCGCGGCGTGTTCCTGCCGCATGACGAATTTGACCGGCTCTGGCAGAAGGCCTATGGCGCCCCGGAAGAGCCGCCGGCGCGCCCGCCGCGCGATGCGGTGATCGCCCGCCTGCAGGGCGAAATCACGGTCGGGGAGAGCGCGGCCGAAGCCAAGGTCACCATGGCCATCGAGGTGTTCGCCGAGGGCTGGATTCTGCTGCCGTTGGCCCTGGGGGACTGCGCCATCACCGAACCGGTGATTGACGGCCTGCCGGATGCCCGCATCATCCATGACCGCGAACATGGCTACACCCTGCTGGCCTGGAATCCCCAGGCGGCGACCCGCCAGGGCACCGTGACCTTGCGCTGGGTGCGCGAAATCAACAAGAACCCGGGCCGTAATTCCCTCACCTTCCAGGCGCCGGCCGCACCCGTCAATCAGTGGGACGTGACCATCCCCATCGAAGACGCCCAAATCGAAGTCGGCGGCGGGCGCATCGTGCGCGAACAGCTGGCAGCGGCCGCCGGCGCCACCAGGGTGCGCCTCCACGTCGGCCCCGGCAGCCAGCCGGTGCTGTCCTGGACGCCCAAGGCCGAGGGGGCCAAGGGGCTGGACGCCCTGCTCAACACCGCGACGGCCCAGGCCGTCACCCTGGAGGACGGCATGATCCGCACCCGGGCGGTTGTCACCTTTGCAGTCAGCCGCGCCCCCGTGGCGGCACTGGCCATCACGCTGCCGCGTGATCACCGCGTCACCAATGTCTTTGACCCCAACATCCGTGAGTGGCGCGTCACTGAGCAGACCCAGCAACAGCGCCTCGACCTCACCCTGCACGAACCGGTCGCCGGCGAACAGAATGTCGTCGTCGAACTGGAACGCATCCAGGCCGGGCTGGAGTTGGTGGAGATTCCCTGCCTGCAGGTGCCGGCGGCCATCCGTCAGCAGGGCGTCCTGGCCATTTTCGTCGGAGAAGGCCTCAAGGCCGAAATCGGCGCCCGCACCGGCCTCACCCAGCTGGATGTCAAGGCCCTGCCGCCGACCCTCCAGGAGCAGCGCACCGCCTTTGCCGCATACCAGTATGCCGGCACGCCCTGGATCCTCCAGGTCGCCATCGAACCCCTGAAACCACAAGTCTTCGCCCAGACCAAAACCGCCTTTGCCATCACCCAGGACAACCTGCAGATCATGAGCGCCTTTGACATTGAGGCCCGCAAGGCCGGGCTGTTCCAGATCGACTTTGATCTGCCGGACGGCTTCCGCCTGTCTGACAGCCAGGCGACCGCGGCCGGCGAAGCGGGCGCATCCGTCCTGGCCGACAGCCAGCTCGGGGAGGCCGCCGAAGGCCGCCGGCCCCTTCGTCTGACATTCAAAAGCAAGCAGAGCCGCCTCCAGGTCCGGCTGCTGCTGCAGCGTGAACTGAGCGAGCCGGCCCTGCTGACGCCGGGCCTGCCCCCCGCGACCCTGACACTGGCCGGGCCGCGCCTGGCCCCGGCCGAAGTCGAACGCGAAGAGGGCGTCGTCACCATCGGAGCACCCGCCAGCCTGAGGGTGACACCCGGCGCCGTCAGCCACTTGAAAGCGGCCGATGGCGACGGCAGCGCCCTGCTCTCCTACCGCTTCCAAACGGCCGACCCGCGGCCCCAGCTGACCATCACGGCGGAACGGCGGCCACCGCATTGCACAGTGGCGCAGATGCTGCTGGCCGGCGTCGAATCCGGCAACCAGCTGAAATACCAGGCCCTGTTCAAGGTCGACGTCATCCACAGCGGCGTCAAGTCCCTGTCCTTTGTCGTTCCTGCCGCCCTGCTGCCGCGCCTGCGTCTCACGCCGACCCGCTACCGGCTCCAACCCGCCGAAAACCAGCCGGCAGAGCTGCCGGACGGCTGCCAGGCCGCCACTCTGCAGGGCGACGCCGAATTCTTCGGCGCCACCCATTTCTCCATGCAGTGGACCGAGGACCTCGGCGACCTGCCCCTGGGCGGCGAAAAAACCATCACCGTGCCGCGCATCACCGCCGTTGGCGACCGCGTCTGGGGACAAATCGCCTTTCTCAAAAATGACAGGATCGACATCGTGCCGACCGCCGCGGAAAAACTGCTTCCGATCGATCCGCGATTCAACCTGATGAAGGACATCGCGCCCGTCATGCCAAGGACGCCGAGGCCGGACTTCTCCGCCCAGGTCGCCCGGGCCTTTGAGTATCATGACAGCAACTGGCGGCTGGAGGCGAAAGTCACCCGCTATCAGAACGAGACGGTCAAAAGCACCAGCGTGGAAAAAATGCTGGCGCGCGCCGTCCTGACCCGCAGCGGCGCCCTCAGCGTCCAGGCGGCCTGCCAAATGCGCAGCACCCGCCAGCGCCTGGAGCTGCGACTGCCGGCCGAGGTCGAATTTGACAGCACACCAGCCCTGCTGAACGGACGGTCGGCGCCCTTGGAAAAAGGCGAACCGGGGCAGTACTTCGTGCCCTTGACCGCCAATCGCCAAGGCGAGCGGTTCATGCTGGAACTGCGCTACCTGCTGCCCCACCCGCCCGCCGGACGCTTCCAGATACCGGCCTTTCCGGACGACGCCGCGGTCCAGCACGTCTACCTGGCGGCGTTCATCCCGAAAAACCTTGCGGTCATCGGCACGCTGGGGCCCTGGAACAACGACAACATCTGGGCCCTGAGCGGTTTTCTTACCCTGCGGCCCCGAGCCCGCCTGGATTCAGGCGCCCTGGTCAACTGGCTGCTGCAACCAAAGGACGCCGACAATCCGGCCGTACGGGACGGCCTGAACAGCTTTGTGACAGACGGGCAGCCGCTGCTGTATTCGACGCTGCACCCGCCAGCCAGCCCAGCCGGTGACCTGCGCCTGCGCCTGCGACCCGCCTGGCAGTACAAAACGGCTCTGATCATCGCCATTCTGGCGGTCGGCGTGCTGCTGGCCAAAGCGCCGGTGTTTCAGCAGGCACTGTCCGTGGCCTTCGCCGTCAGCGGTCTGGCCCTGCTGGCGGTCTTCATGCCCTCGCTGACCGTCGCCATGGTCTCCAATGCGGCCGCGGCCGCGGCCCTGGCCGTGTTTCTCGGCTGGGGGTTCCTATGGTTCCGCCGTCGCCCAGCCAATAAAGAAATACCGCCGCCGCTGACCGGGGCGCCGCCGGCCGGCACACCCCCGGCGGCAGCTCCGGGGCAAGGCGCGGGCAAGCGTCGGGCCGGCGCAACTTTGGTGCTCTTCTTTGCCGCCGTGCTGTTCTTCATCATGTCCTCGCCGGGCAAGGCCATGCTGCTGATTCTGCTGGCGGCCGTCATCATCGTCGTCATCGGGCTCCGGCGATTCCGGCAACGGACCCGGCGCCAGACTCCGGCAAGCGGCGCTGACAACGCCCCGACAACCGGTTCAAGCCAACCCGCGGCCCCATCCGACCCATCCACAGCGGCGGACCATACACCGCCCCAGGCATGAGGAAAGGAGGCAGCCATGACCATCTTTGACAACAACTTCGCAGCCGCCCCAATCCTCGCCCGCCAAACTGTCAGCTGGCGCCACGTATTGGGCGCGCTGATGGCGCTGGCCATGGTTCTGGCGCACGCCGGCAACGACAGCGTGCCGGCCTGGCGGGAACTGCACATCCCGGCAGCGGAACTGCCGCGCATCCTGCAGTCCTGGCCAGGCGCCACCATGCTCCGCCAGGAGGATTTCCAACGTCTGCTCCTGGCGAACAGCCGCGTCGCCACGGCCAAGCCGCCGGTTGCCGCCCTGCTGGGCAGCGCCGCACATCGCCTGACCGTCCTGGATGACCGCGCCCACTGGGAATGTCAGGCCACCGCCGAAACGCTCGTCAACGGCACGCACCTGCTGGACATCGCCGCCGAAGGCGTCACCTGGACCACCGTCCAACTCCAGGAACAGCCGGCCGCGGCGACCCTGGACGGCGGCCAGCTCAGCCTGCTGCTGGAGGGCAAGCCGGCCCGCCATGCCCTGTTCATGCAGGGCGAAGTCGCGGTCGACAACGACGGCGCGCAGCGGCGTCTGAGCTGCCTTCTGCCGGACGCACCGAGCCGGGAACTGACCATCGTCGTGCCGGGCGATGTCGCCCTCCGCTCAGGCCCGCCCGTCCTGTCCCGCACCTATGACGAAAAAGCCAAGGTCACCACCTTCGCCCTGATCCCCCCCCGGGGGCAGCTTGAACTCACCCTGTCGCTCAACAACCGCTTCAAGCGGGACGCCAGCCTGGTCCGGGCCGTTTCGCGCCTGCACACCCGAATCGGCCTGGCCGGCGAAGAATTGACTGCGGACGTACGCCTGCTCGTGCATCATCATCCGATAGCAGGCTGGCGCTTTGCGGTCCCGGCCGGCTTCGAGGTCCTCGGCGTCGCCAGCAGTTCGGCCTGCGGCATAGCCTCCTGGAGCGTTGACGCCGACCGCGTCCTGACCATTGTCCTGCAGGAGCCCCTGAACGGCCAGGCCGACTTTTCCTTCCGGCTTTATCGGACCGGGGCGACGTCAACCACTGCCTGGGCCTTTCCCGCGTTTCAGCCCCTGGACTGCGCCAGCGCCGTCACTTACGTCTGGGTCTGGGCCGACCGCCAGCTGGCCTGCCGCCAACTGACCAGCACCGGCCTTGTGTTCCAGCAACTGGCCCACATGCCACACGAGGCAGACATCGCTCTCACGGAGGACCAACCGCTGATCGCCGCCGGCTATGCCCCCGGAGCGTTCCAGCTCTCTGCCGTCGTCTCCCGGCCCGACCCGGAGATCGAAATCGCTTCGGCAACCACCCTTGACATCCGGGAAAGCGGCCTCCTGGCCCATGCCCGGCTGACAGTCACGCCGGTGCGCGACCTCTGTTTCCAGGTCCAGGTGCTGATTCCCGAAGGATGGAAATACGAAGGCGAAGGCGAAGGCGCCGCGGACAGCGCAATCGAAATCGGCCTTCCTGGCCGGGACGGCCGCCTGACCATTCGTTTTCCGCATGGCATCGCCCCAGGCCAGCCGCAATCCTTCCAGCTCGCCCTGAAAAGCGCCCCGCCCGGCTGGGAACAGGACTGGACCGCGCCGCGTCAGGTAAGCGTGCCGATGATGGCGGCGCCGGCGGCGGCGCGCCAGACCGGCCGCATCATGGTCCAGGCGCATTCACCCCTGATCATGACCGTGCAACGGGTCGAGAACTGCCTGCCGCGGAAGCATGATTCCGGCAACCGCGAGGCCTACATGTACTCCTTCCAGTCGCAGCCGGCGGCCCTGACCCTGGCCGTCGAACGGCCGTCGACCCGGCTGTCAGCCGGGGCATATACCCTGGTGAAAGTCAATCCGGACCACCTTGCCGTCACGCATGAAGTGGTGTTCACCGCGCGCCGTTCACCGGTTCGCGACGTCTCCTGCCGGCTGCCGGCAGAGGCGCCGGCAGCCCTGTCCGTCCAAGGCCTGCCCGGAACGGTCGTCAAGGAACATTCCAGCCAGATGGATGCCGCTGGTCGCCGGGTGATCACCGCCCTCCTGGCCGCGGAAACCAGTCGGCCGGCCATCAGAATCACCTATCAGATGCCGCTGGCGGCGGACGGGCAGCCGAAAACGGCGCCCCTCGTCGACGCCTTCACCGCCGGAGACCAGCATGGCCACCTGGCCGTGGAAGGCGCATCTGAATTGGACGTGACCATTCGCAACCCGCCGCGTGCCGTCGACGTCGGCGAATTGATCAGCCATCAGACCCAGCCGGGCCGCCGGCTGCTGGGCGTTTACGCCTACACGGGCGCGCCGCCCGACGTGAACTTCACCGTCACCCGGCAGGCCGTGCACGCCCTGCCGGCGGTCCTGATCCGAGAAGGCCGGGCGACGACCGTGATTTCCCCGAACGGAATCGCCCAACACACAATAGTCTATGCCTTCCGGCCCAGCCTGCCGCACCTCAACATCGTCATGCCGCCGGAGGCCGACCTCTGGGCGGTTGTTCTGGATGACGAGCCGGCGACCCTGCAGCAATGCTCCCTGCCGCCCGGGACCGGCCAGCCGTCCCGGGCGTTGCTCCTGCCCCTGCCGCCGGCGACCGCGACGGAACGGACCCTGGCCATCACGTTCGAAACCCCCGCCCGCGCCTTTCGCTGGCTTGGCACGATGGACGCAGCTCTCCCGACACTCGGCTACGTCAATGCCGAGGGCGCCTGGACCACGGCGCCAGCCGCCAACCTCACCTGGGAAATCATCACCCCGCCGCAGTACCGCCCCGTCGCCGCGGCCGGCAATGTCACGCCGAGCCGATGGCCGGCTTCACCTTACCGCCGCAGTTCCAAGGCCGGCCCGGAGTGGCTGCCCGAACCCATCGCCCCGCAAGTCGGCCGGTTCCTGTATGCCTGCACCGGGAAAATCACCCCGCGCCATGGCCTCTTCGGCCTTTTCCTGTGGCCGGCCTTGAACGCGGCGCGCCATAAAGCCAGGATGATCGACAAGCTCGGCGGCGGCAAGGAGGAATTCTACACGGTCGAAGCGGCCGAGAGGTTCCTCGATGAAACACCGGCAATGGAAAAGACCCGGAAACTAAACCGGAAAACGACCATGCTTGATGCGGACACCCCGGCCGCGCCGGCAGCAGAACCGGCCAAACCGCAGATGCTGTCACTGGAAGCCACCCGAAGCCTGCCCATCGACCTGGTGCGCGAAGGCCGGACCCTGCATTTCCAGGGCTTGTCCGGCGAAGCGGCCATCCGCCTCACCCTACTCAACAACACCGCCCTGCGCATGTTGCGGCGCGGCCTCTTCCTGCTGGTGATCTGCATCGGACTGTTGCCGGTGGTCAGAAAACACCGGCGCTGGCGCTACGTCATCGCCTGGCTGCTGGCCAGCAGCATCCTGCCCTGCCTGCCAAGCCTCGGTCTGACGGCCCTGCTCCTGAATGACTGCTTCATCGCCGCGCTCGTCCTCGCCGCGCTGTATGTACTTGGCGGCGCCGTCCTCTGGCTGGCACGCCGATGCAGACCGGAGAAAACCGCGGCCACAACCACGGCGGTGACACCGGCAACGGCGAATGCCACTGCCGGCATGGCCTTGCTGGCCGCCATGCTGCTGCCGGCCTTCCCGCAGACAACGATCGCTCAAACAGCCGCGACGCCTGCAACGGCGGCGGCGACCGGACAAAGGACGGCTTCGCCCCCGGCTGCCCCGCCAGCGGATTCCGCCGCCGTGTCCCGACCAGGCCGGTCGTCTGCTCCAACAGATGCGCCCTGGTCACCGGCGCCAACGGCAACGCCGGTTGAGCTGGTCAAGCCGACGCCGGTGCCCCTGCCGGACGACGCGGTCATCGTCCCCTATGACGGCCGGCCCACCCAGCTGCTGCTGGAGCGACTGCTCCCGTACAGCATGTATCAGCGCCTCCGGCAGGGAGCACAGCCGCCGCCGTCCAGCCCCGCACCGGCCCTGTTCACGACAATGGGCTACACGGCCAGCTTGGACGAAAGCGACACCCTGGTCATCACCGCGCGCATGCAGGCGGTGATTCCCGCCATCGCGGCCGCTGGCGAACCGGAGGCATCAGCCCCGGCCCTGCCCGGCCTGACCTATCAGAACGTCCTGCCAGGCCGCATCAGCGCCAATGGCAGAACCGCCGCGGCCTGGGTCGCGCCGGGACCGCCGGCCTGCCTGTCCATTGCCACACTGCCGCCGGGAAAGCACGACCTGGAAATAACTTGGCTGGCCGCGGTGACGCGTCAGGGCGGCTGGCGTCAGGTCAGCATCGCCCTGCCCGCCCCGGCGCCGGCGACACTGGCCATCACCGTGCCGGAACAGGGCGCTGAAATCGCGGTTCGCGGCCGACGCCAGGCCTGGACCGAACGCGTCCAGGCCGGTTCCCCGCCCATCGACATCGCCGTGGACGGCGATCTGTTCACCCTGCAATGGCGGTTGCCGACAGCGCAAAACCGCACGGATGACACACTGGCCGCCGAGTCAGCCATCGACCTGATCGTCGGCGAAAGCGCCACTGAAATCGCCTGGCGGCCACGGCTGCAGTTCCGCGGCCTCCCCAGGTCCATTTTCGAACTGTCCGTCCCCTCTGCCTGCAGCCTGCTGGGCATTACCGGAAACAACATCCGCGGCTGGGAAAGCCGCACGGAAGGCCTGAGCACCATCATTGCCGTCCACCTGCTCAAGGCGGTGGAACAGGCCGAATCCTTCAAGGTACGGCTGCTGGCGCCAGGCGTCGGCGCCGCTCCCGCCGCCCGGACCATGGCCTTTCCCGACCTCGCCATCCCGGCCGCCGCCCGCCACCGCATTGTCGCCCGCGTCCGGCGGCGCGGCCAATTCGACCTGCGCACGGAACCGGCTGCGGCCACGGCCGGACGCATCGACCTGACACGCCTCGGCCAGGACTTTGACACCACTGCCGGAGAGGCCGAGAACGCCGAGGCCTGGGAGTCGGCCGCCGCTCCGCTGCGCCTGAACTTGTCCATCAAGCCTTGGGATGATTCGCTGGAGGCAACGGTACGAGTCATTCATCGCCTGGAAACCGGCGGCCAGAGCCTGGAAGGGCAACTGGCCCTCAAGACCGGTCGCCGTTTCCGACCGGCGGTCCTGGTCCGTTTTCCGGCCGGCCTGGCCATCCGCACGCTGACCGGCAACCATCTTTTCAGCCATGACGTGGAAACGACGGCGGACGCCACGCACGCCGTGCTTCGACTCCTCCCCGGCGTCCAGGACACGGCCATCCATTTTGCCGGCGAGCTCGCCGTGCCGGTACAGGCCGGAAGCACCGTGGCCGTGCCAACCATCCGCGTTTTGGACGCGGACCGGCAGGAAACCGTCCTGGCCGTGCTCTGCGCCGAGACCCTGCAGGTCCGGGAACGCCAACTCAACGGCTTGACCACGGTGCTGCGCGACACGGTGAATCCCTGGCTGATTCCAGCCAACCGGCCGCACGTCCGCCTGGCCTTGCAGGCACGCTCCGGCGACTATGGCGGCGAACTTCTGGTCAGCGCCAAGCCGACCACCGTCACCGGAATGTGCGCCGCCAGCGTCCGCTTCACCGAGACCGTCCAGGAGGAAACCTACCTGTTTGACCTGAACATCGACGGCGGCCTGGAGCAGTTTTCCTTCACGGCGCCAAAGCACCTCGCCGAGGCCCGGCTCGACGCACCGCTGCTGCGCCGCACCAGCATGACCCCGGAAACCGACGCCGAACGAATACGCTTCACCCTGGAATTCCAGGACCAGCTGACCGGCAACTGCCGTATCCTGCTGGAACACGACCGGCTGCCACCAGGAAACATCCAGACCATCACCTGCCCCGCGGCCGACATGCCGCTGAAATACTACTGCGTCATTGAAAATGCCGGCCGCGACGAAGTCTCGGCGACGCCGATGGACGACGGCGACGCCCTGGACCTCACCCGCTCGGCGCCGGAAATCCTCCAGCCGCTGTTGGAGGGCAACCGGGTCCAGGCCTTTGAAGTCAAAAACGCCTTGACCGGCGGCGTCCGCTGCCAGGCCCGCCCCCGTGCCGCGGTGGCCACGGCCAAGGCCCGCATCGGCCTGGCCAGCACGACCCTGACCCTGGCGGAAGACGGCCTCTGCCAGGGCGAGACGGCCTTCCAAATTGACAACCGCACCGAGCAGTTCCTGGTTGTGCGCCTTCCTGATGACACGCTGCTTTGGACCGTGCAGGTGGCCGGCGAACTGACCAAACCGGTGACCCCTCCGGCCGCCGAACCCGGCATCGTCTGGATCCCCCTGCTCAAAACGGCGGAGGGAGACCTGGATTATCCGGTCATCCTGAAATACCGCGCGCAATTGCGCCAGCCCGGCTGGCTGCGCCGGACTGAGTTTCCCTTGCCAGTCACCGTCAATGTCAACATCGAACGCACGCAGGTGGCGCTGCGGCTGCCGGTAAAGCAGAAATGGCTGGCCTTCACCGGAGACCTCGGCCAGCCGGTCGACCCCGGCTTCTACCACGCCTCGACCCTGGCCTATCAAAGCGGCATGCTGAAACGCCTGACGTCCTCCATGCTCGGCAGCACCAGCCATTCACGCCTGCGTGCCGCCAAGAACTCCGAAGCGCTCCGGGACCAGGTGCGGGTCAGCCAAATGCAGGTCCAGCAGTTCCAGCAGGCCAATGAACAGATCGTCCTGTCCCAACGCGCCCTGGACGACTTCGTGTCACAGGTTGAACATGAACAGAAACAGCAGTTCCAGGCACAGGCGCCCACTGGCCGGCAGCAATTCAACGTCATGAACGACGCCCAGTCCGCCAGCTTTGCCTATAACCTCCCGGCCAGGACGGAAAACTGGCAGCGGCAAGCAGAACCAAAGGTAAAAATGAAAGCGGAAGGCGCGGCGGCAATGATGGGGGGCGACGCAACGGCCGCGCCGCAGGATATTGTCGGCGATGCCCGGCAAATGCCGCCCGGGCAACACCGCCGCGGCCGAGTCGCCGCAGAGCCGCGGCCAGCGTCGGCCGCGAAACCGGCCACCCAGGTTCCTCAAAAAGCCCTTCCCGCGAGCGGGTTCTTCGATGGCAACCTGCGTCTTGACGGACAGGACAAGCGAGACGACGCTGGGGAAGCCTTGAGCCGGCCGCAGCCGCTGCTGGCACCGCCCATGCCGCCCGGAGCGGCCATAAGCGGCATGGCCTTTGACCTGGCCGGAGCCCCGACGCAACCGGCCGAGACGGCCGCCGCGGCCACAAATCTGGCCAGTCTGGACGTGCCGTTCTGCCCGGACGACCCGACCCGCTGGCAGACGCTCCTGTTCAGCTCCCCGCGCGGCGGCGACGCCTTGTCCGGCCGCACCGTCAGCCAAGCCGCCCTGGACGGCTGGAAGCGCATCGGCTTCGTGCTGCTGACGGCAGGCGTGGTCGCCGTCGTCCTGCTCGGCTTTTCCCGGCATGGCTGGCGCTGGCTTCCAGCCCGGCTGCGCACCCGCCAGACCATGCGCCAGGCCGCGCTGATCAGCATTCTCTTCGGCATCCTCCCCATCATCGGTGTCATCATTCTGGCCGCCAGCTATATCCGCATCACCCCCAAAGCCTGAGCCAACCCTGTCGACCCGGTGTCGGCGCCGGCGTCCACCGAAGCGCCCGGCGCCGTTTCCCACCCCCGCGCCACGTCGCGCAACAGAAAGTCAACGCATCATGCCACTGGTCACCATGAACGAGATTCTGCCGGCCGCGCGCCGCGCCGGCCGGGCTGTCGGCGCCTTCAACGCCGCCAACTACGAAACTGCAGTCGCCGTGATTCAGGCCGCCGAAGCCGAAAAGTCGCCCGTCATCCTGCAGCTCTACTCACGGCTGTTCGGCAACGGCAAGGCCGAGGCCCTGGGCGGACTGCTCATCCGCCTGGCACAAAAATGCTCCCAGCCCGTGGCTCTGCACCTCGACCACGGCGAAAATCTCGAACAAGTGCGCAACGCCCTGGACTGGGGCTACACGTCCATCATGCTGGACGGCTCCCGCCTGCCCCTGGCCGAAAATGCCGCCGTCACGGCCGAAGCCGTCCGCCTCGCCCATGCCGCGGGCGCTTCCGCCGAAGGCGAGATCGGACACGTCGCCATGGGCGACGACACGGCCCTCACCAACGTCGAGCACGCCTGCCAATTCGCGGCGGAGACCGGCGTCGACGCCCTGGCCATCTCGATCGGCACGGCTCATGGCTACTACCCCTCCACCCCGAAGCTCGACCTGGAACGCTGCCGACAGATCGGCGAGCGCCTGCCCGGACTGCCGCTGGTCCTGCATGGCGGCACCGGCACGCCCCTCGACGAGGTCCAGAAAGCCATCGCCTGCGGCATTGCCAAAATCAACGTCGCCACCGAATTCCAGCATGCCTTCCTCAAGGCCGTCCAGGCCGACCTGGCTGCCGCCGAGGGGAAATTCACCCCGATAGACAAGTTCATGGACGGCCCGACCGCCGTCTGCGTCGAGCATCTGCGCCGGCTGATCCGGGCCTTTGCCTTGTAACCGGTCACCCATTGAGAATGGCGCCATGGTATGGTGCCGTCGTCCTGGCATGAT
>CAYOUR010000092.1:0-1877 GCA_964407145.1 uncultured Lentisphaeraceae bacterium
ATCGGCCGCAAGAAAAAACTCCTGGACGCCATCCGGCCGGAATCACGCCCGCTGGCCTGAACGCCGCCCGCCGGCCCCGCCGGCCCGGCTCGACATGATAAGTATCAGTCCCGGCCGTTCGCCGTTCACCGTTCGCCGTTCGCCGTTCGCCGTTCGCCGTTCGCCGTTTGCCGTTTGCCGTTCACCACACCATGACCAGCGTTCCGGCCGTGATCAGCACCCCGCCCAGGATCAGCTTCGCCGTCACGGGCTCGTGCAGAAAAAGAACGCCCATGATGATGGTGAGGACAATGCTGAATTTGTCCAACGGCGCCACCCGCGAAACCTGCCCCAGCTGCAGGGCCTTGAAATAAAAAAGCCAGGACAACCCGGTCGCGATTCCGGACAAGGTCAGAAACAGCAGATGCGTCCGATTGAGGTCGCGCAACTTGCCGGCGCCGCCGGCGACAAAGACCACGACCCAGGCCATGACCAGGACAATGCCGGTGCGGATCGCCACCGCCACATTCGAATCCAGGCCCTTCAGTCCGACCTTGGCCAAAATCGTCGTCAAGGCCGCAAACACAGCCGCCAACAGCGCATAGACTACCCACATATTTGGTCTTTTCGCTCCTTCAATAAAAGAAGAACCACCGATGGACACCGATGGACACCGATTTAAATTCATGGAAGAAATGCATCAGGCCATGAAAAAAGTCAATGGCAAAACTGCCTGAGAATTACGGGACTTCATTCGGAATCATCCTGAATGTCAAGTACGCGTAACCTGACTGGGAACGGCGGGCTCGATATGCGCCATCCGGGCGCATCGATATTCAGCCGTGGTTCACAAGCGACATTCGATGAGCTGTTGGCGTCACGACAGCCAGAAGCCGCCAACGGTCGTCGTCAGGAAAACTCCAGGGTGTCAAAGCACTCGGGCAGATGATAGTTCAGCATCGTCAGCGGCGCCCAGGTAATCCAATGCGGATGCGACGTCTCGTCCCCGCATTTGTAGAAATTCCCGCGCCAGGAACGCTGCTTCAGCACCCCGATCCTGCCGCAGTACGGCTCCAGCGCCGCGACCGGAATCACAAACTGGGCATACCACGTGACCGGCCGGTCGATCTCCGGGTCAATGCGCTGCGGCAACGTCGTCTTGACCGTCAACCGCCGACCGCACGCCTCATCCACCACCGAGTAATCGACAAAGGCTTCCTCAGTGCGCTGATGGTCGCGGACATAGTAGAACAGGAACGACCCGCCGGCGCTCATTTCCAAGTTGAAATAGCCCGGGCCGACGTCCGGCTGGAAAAACACTTCGACGCAGGAATCCTTGCAGACCGGCGCCTGGTAGCCGACATTGACCGCCCGCACATAGCGGTCCCGGACTTGAAACAGCCCGTACAGATGGTCGTCATCATGCACCAGGCGCAGTGACACCTTGGGGCGATGGTCGCTGCCCTCCTGCCGAACCTGGGTCAATTCAGCCGTCTCGGCGCCTTGCCAGGCCAAGTCGTACCAATCACACGTCAGCGGCGGCGCCGCGGAAACCCGATGTATGCGGTAAGGCATCTTCAATTCTCCTTTGTCCAAATCCCGTTCTGATTCAAGTCACCAATCATTTTCCGGCCGTACGCCGGCAAAACCAATAGTCAATGACGAGACGGCGCCGAGCCGCCTCCTGCCCCCCCCCGGGGCGATCGGTTTCCGGGCAGCTGCCGGTTGACGTCGGCTCAGCGACTGGAAACAACGCGCGTGTCGCAGATATGGTCGTGCAGGGCCCGCTTCTCGTCGTCAAACAGCGCCATCAGGTAGCCGATGCCGCAGATCATCCCCGAAATGGACGTCGCCCAAAACCGGCACATGCCGCGCAGAAAGCTCACCGTGCTGCCATC
>CAYOUR010000092.1:1887-15774 GCA_964407145.1 uncultured Lentisphaeraceae bacterium
GGCCGGATAACCGCCAACCCCAGCAGCTTCTTGCCCGGAGTCGCCCCCTGGGTGCTGAGAAAGTAACCGTGATAAAACGACGGCAACAGAATGCCGCCCAGCAGCGAACTGACCAGCAGGGCCATGGCATCCAATACCTCGCCAAACTCATGATGCAGCGAGGAACCGACCAGGGCGAAACCGAAACTGAGGACAAAAGTCACGGCAAAGCTCATCACCCAGAGAATCACCCCGTCGCAAAAACTGGCGGCAAAGCGCGCCATAAACCCGCCGTACTGATAATATAACGGGGAGACGCCTGACACTGCCGCCCGGGCGCCGCTCGCGGCGCCCGGCGTCAAACTGGCCGCAAAAGCGGCCCGGCACGTGTCACACAGGCCCTGGCCCCCCTCCGAGCCGGCGCCGGCATGCCCCGTTGACAACGGGGCGCCGCATTTGACACAGTGCCCGGCGCCCGCCGACGAGGCCAGCGGACGCAGAGGACGCGGCGTGGCATCATCCGGAAAATCTACGGCCGGGCCAAAGGCGGACGGCGGCTCAGCTGCGGCCGCCGGCGGCGGCTCGGACCCGGCGCCCGCGCCGGATGGGAACGGCTCGGACGCGGGGGACATACCCGCCCCCTCGCCAGGAGCCCCGGCGCTGTCAGGCGAGGTTCCCGGCGCGGAGGCGCCAGCTGGCGGCGGCGAGACCCGAAGCGGACGCGGAGACGGCGCCGACCCGACCGGCACCGACCCGACTTTGCCGCGCTTGGCCAGATCGGCCTCCAAACGCAGCTCGGGGACATTCTGCACCGGCATCCAGTTGTTCATGCCCTGACGCCAGACCAGGGAGTCAATGGTCAGACGCCCCGAACGAACCATGGCCTGCAAGTCAGCCAGGGACACCGGCCCCTGCTGCTGGCCGTTTTCCGCGAAATACCACATGCGCATTGCTCCTTGCCGGGCGGTGTTCGCGCCCGTCCCGAATCATGGCTCCTGGCGTGTAACCAGCTCGATATTCTTGTCAACCCGGACCAGACAGAAGTACTCCGCATCCTGGAGCAGCTTGGTGCCATCGCTGGGCTGAATGTTCTTCACCGAGATGGCGGGCAGGGTGAACATGGCGCCCTGGCTGTCCACGACACTGACCCGGCCCTTCTCCACACTGGCCCGTCCGCGCAGGCATTGCAGCTGCACGCGCTCCGAAACCGCGTCCATCACCTTCACAAACACAACACAGAATTTGCACCCTTCCAGGCGTTCCAGCGGCGTCACCATGGCATCCCCTGTAAACTTCGACATAAATACCCGTCTCGCATGACTGACGAATATAATCACCGAACAGCATTTCGAACACCCGCGAACGGCTTTTTTTGCCGTTTTGCGTACTCCCCGCACCCGTGCGGCAACAAGTATGACCAACGAAGAAGCAGGCGCCCGGCGACGTCTCGCGCCGGACACCTGGAACGCAGCATCCGTCCACTGTCCGCGGTCTCCTGTCTGTTATCGTCCCCTGACGGCCACCGACGACCGTCCACCGCCCACTAACATCGTCCATTCCATTCGGTCCGCAACAGGATTTCATCCTGCATCTCGCGGCTGATGCGGGTGAAATAGTCCGTGTACCCGCCGATGCGGACCACCAGGTCGCGGTGGGCCGGCGGATTGACCTGGGCATCGCGCAGCGTCTGCCCATCCACGACATTGATCTGGGTCTCAAAACCGCCGCGCCGCAGAAAAGTCACAATCAAATCCCGCAGCTGCCCGCGGGCCTCAGGGCTCCGAAACATCGAGACCGGAAATTTCATATTGAAGGCGGCGCCGCCAATGAAGGGACTCTGGTCCCAGGACGTGGCCGACAGGATGGCGCTGGTCGGCCCGTTCCGTTCCCGCCCCTGAGCCGGCCCGCAGCCGTCGGCAAAAGGAACGCCCTGGCGGCGGCCATCCGGCGTCGCCCCCGTCTCCCGTCCCAGGCGTTCATGCATGATCCAGCAGAACGCCCCGGGGACAAACGCGCTGTTGTCCGGCCACAGGCGCCATTGGGCGCATTCCCGGACCATAAAGGCGACCATCTCCGCCAGGACGCGGTCGGGCTCCGGCTCGCCGTTACCGTATTTCGGCAGGCTCCGGCAACGGCAGAGCCAGGCTTCGCCGCCGGCAAAGTCATGCTCAAGAACGCCTTTCAGGCCGGCAAAGTCCAAGTCGCCGGTCGCATAGACCAGGTCGCGGACGGCCACCAGCGAATCCGCCAGGTTGGCCAGCCCCACAAACGAGCATTCCACCCAATTGTACTGCGCGCCGCCGTCATCAAGGTCGCGCTCGCGCGCCAGGCAATCGCGGGTAAACACGCTCTGCAGCGGCTTGCGGCCATGTTGCCGGCGCAGGGCACGGTAGCGTTCCTGCACG
Source organism: uncultured Lentisphaeraceae bacterium (assembly GCA_964407145.1). Taxonomy (GTDB): domain Bacteria; phylum Verrucomicrobiota; class Lentisphaeria; order Oligosphaerales; family Oligosphaeraceae; genus JAAZKI01. Next base: position 4,272 of record CAYOUR010000092.1, read on the forward strand.
GCAACGGCGTCACTGATCCGACGCCCCAAACGGCTCTGAAAAGCCGCCAGGAAGTCCTCAAAGCCCGGCGCCGGGGCTGGTGCGGCCGCTTGGGCGTCAATCTCCTCCAACAGGCAGCCGCAGAGGTTGAAGTACGGCGATGCGACCCACACATTGCTGGCGCCGATCGGCGTGATCTCCACGCAGGTCGAGTTGATGTAATGCCCGGACTCGGCCGCCGGCACTCCCAGACCACCCAGGCCTTTCCGTATGGTCGCGTCACCGAAGAACCCGACGTTGGCAATCCCTTCGCTGACCAGCTCGACCGCAAAATCGACCACCGCCGCCGGCAGGTCTTCGTGCCAGCACAGCCCGACCGTCGGATAGACCAGCCGCGTCCGCCGCAGCGCCGCCAGGGACAGCCACGTCAGCTCGTTGCACCAGACGGCGCCATCGCCGGTCGTGCCGCCGGCCATGACCGACACCGCCAGGCCGTCCGGAACAAATTCGTTGATCAGGACATACAGGCATTCCAGCAGCACCTGTGCCTGTCCACGCGTCAGCCGACCACGCTCACAGTCACGTTGGTAAAACCGCCACAGGGACCGGTCCAGACGTCCAGGCACCACCAGATGGACCGATTCGCCATAGGAAACGCCCAGGTCCATCAGCCACAACAGCTGCAGGGCCTGCCGAAACGTCTCCGGCGGAGCATGCGCCACCAGCCAGCAGTCCGCCGCCATCAGCGCCAATTCCGCCTGGCGGCCATGATGTCGCTCACCGACCGAAGCCAGATGCGCGCAGTCGCCGGCATGCGTGATCATCGCCTGCAAACCGGTCAGGGCCAAAATCGCCGACTGCCGGAAGGCGACTGCCGGCGGGTCGCCGTCGTCACCGCGCTCGCGCAGGCGCCCGAGCAACCCGTCCAACCCCAGGGAAAACACCTCGTCCCGCCACAATTCACAGTGCCCGGTCTGACCGGGAGGAGGCGGATACTGCCGCAAATCGTCCTGTGCGGCCGGCAACTCCGCCTGTTCATCGGCGTCCGGAAAGGCGATGCGGCCGACCAGCAGTTCCTGGTCATCCAGCAGAAACCGCAACGAACAAAGCCGTTCCTGGCAGACACGCCCCTTGCGGACCTGCCAGTCCGCACTCGCCAGACCGGGGTCACCCAACGCCCGTGCCGTGGGCACCGCCGATGGCCGCCAGGCATTCGGCTTGCGCTGCAGACAGCGCTCGCGCAGCAGCCGGACGCGCTCACCGTCCTGAACATCGCTTCGCTTCGGAATCGCCCTCACCATGGTCAATGCCTTTCCCCGGAACCAGCCACCCGGCCCGCACGAACAACCGCCCGCCGCAACTTGCCTCACACCGGGATGGCGCCAACGACGCTTCGCCTGCCATCCCCGCCGAACACGTCACTGCAGACGAAAACAAAGATGGCGGACCGACTTGCCCGCGGCATTCCACTGCAACTCAAAGTCCGTCTTCAGATCGCTGACATCTGCAATCGCCTCCGGCTCAGGATGAAAGTGCGGTAACCGACCAAACAAATCCAGCCAGTCGGCGTAATAAGGCTCATGGTCGGTCGACAGATGCAGCACCGCCCCCGGCTTCAGGATGCGCGGCAGTCGGCAGAGAAAATCCGTGCAGACCAGCCGCCGGACCCGGTGATGCCGCTTCGGCCATGGGTCGGGACAAAGCAGATGCAGCCGGTCAATGCTCTGCGGTGACAGCTGAAACGCGGCCAGCGTCAGGCTTTCGGCCCGGAGCAGGCGCACATTGTCCAGACCGCGCCGCGACACCTTGGCGTCCAGGCGACGCAGGCGACCGATCATGACGTCACTGCCCAGGATCAGTCGTTCCGGATAGCGTTCGGCCAGGGCCAACGTAAACCGGCCCTTGCCGCAGCCCATGTCCAGTTCTACCATCCCGCCGGCAGGTTCTCCCGCCGGCGGTTCCCAAAGCTGATAGGTGTTGGTCAAAATGTCGATCATCATCATCCCGGTCAGACAACTGCCGGCCCGCACCCGGCAACACGCGCAAAAAACAACCTGGCCCACCTGGACGCCCATCGGCCCCGTTGTCACCCTCCCAGGCAGAAGTGGATATGACAATCATGACGGTTGATCATGGGACGTATGGGACGTATGGGACCCATACTCCTTGCTTAAGGGTTCAGTATGGCTTTGGGCGACTTCAATAAACCAAGTGCATATTTGTCCTATTGTCCTATTCCACCGTCCCATACGTCCTATAGGTCCTATACGTCCCATTCCACTGTCCTATGGGTCCCATGTTTCCAGCCCTAGTTACGCATCAGTGAAGAGCATTGGACGTATGGGACGTATGGGACGGCGGAATGGGACGATGGGACGTACCATCGCCCACTGCCCACGGTCCGCCGGACCGCTCCACTGTCCCGGTCACACCGGCTTCAGCTCCTGGAGGAATTCCTTGATTCTTGCCATGGCCCGTTCGATGTCCTCCAAGGCCGTCGCATAGGCGCAGCGCACATGGCCTTCGCCGCTGGCGCCGAAAGCCGGCCCGGGAACCACGGCCACGTGCTTTTCCTGCAGCAGGCGCCGCGCAAACGTCGTCGAGTCCAGGCCGGTCGAGGCAATGCTGGGGAAGGCATAGAACGCGCCCCTGGGCATGAAGCAGGTCAGCCCCATGTCGTTGAGCCGCTTGACGATCACGTTCCGGCGCTGCTCATATTCCCGCCGCATGTCTTCCCGGGCGCTGGCCCCATTCTGCAGCGCCTCCAGGGCGGCCGCCTGGGCAATGCTCGACGCACACAGCATCGAATACTGATGCACCTTCATCATCGCCTCGATGATCGCGGCCGGCCCGCAGCCGTAGCCGATGCGAAAACCCGTCATGGCAAACGCCTTGCTCATCCCGTTCAGCAACACCGTCCGCTCCCGCATGCCCGGCAGACTGGCCAAACTCGGCGTGCGCGCGTCATAATTGAGCTCTTCGTAGATTTCGTCGCTGATCACCAGCAGGTTATGCCGGCGCGCAAAAGCCGCCAGGTCCTTCTTGGCGGCCAGATCCAAGCCCGCGCCGGTCGGATTGTTCGGGTAATTCACCAGCAGCACCCGTGTCCGCTCCGTGACCTGCGCTTCCAGGTCGGCCACATCCAGGACAAAGTCGTTCCGCGCCTCGGTGCGCACTGGCACCGGCACGGCGTGGGCCATCCGAATCATCGGAGCGTAGGACACGTAGCAGGGCTCGTGGTACAACACCTCGTCACCGGGATTCAACACCGCCCGCAGCAAAATGTCCAGGGCCTCGCTCACCCCCACGGTGACAATGCACTCCTGGTCCGGACGGTACGACACCCCGAAATTCTCCCGGGCATACGTGCAGATCGCCTTGCGCAAACGCAGATCACCCAGGTTGGACGTGTAGCTGGTATAGCCGCGGTTCAACGCATAGATCGCCGCCTCCCGGATATGCCACGGCGTCACAAAGTCCGGTTCGCCGATGCCCAGCGAAATCACCTCATCCATCGTATTGACCAGTTCGAAAAAATCCCGGATGCCGCTGCGCGGCAGACCCGCCACATGCCGCGCCACCCAGGAATCAGGGAACGATCTTGAGTCGCTCATAGTGCTCATCCTTGCTGAACTGAACGCCAGCTTCCTTGTATTTCTTGAGCAGAAAATAAGTCGCGGTCGACTTCACGCCGTCCTGCGGGGCCAGCTTGCCGGCCACAAACGACGCGATCTCCTGCAGAGAACGCCCCACGACTTCCAGGCGGATGTCATACCGCCCGGAAACGAGATACACCGACTGCACTTCCGGGAATTTTCCCAGTCGCTCGGCCACAATGTCAAATCCGGTGTCACGCTCGGGGCGCACTTCGACTTCAATGATCGCACGCACCTCGCCATTAGCCGAAGGGTCGTTGACAATCGCCGAATAACCCATGATCACCCCGTCGTCCTCCAACTCCCGGACCAGACCGGCAATCGTGCGGGCAGTGCTGCCGAGCCGGTCCGCCATCTCCTTGTCGGACATGCGGGCGTTCCGGCGCAGCAGCGCTGTTATCTCCTTCTTGAGCTTCTCTTTGTCCATGTCAATCCTTCACTTTCCTCAACCATCCACCACCTCGCCCGCCAACGCGGAACCCGTCGCGCCCGAAATGACCCAACTGCCCGCCAACCTATTCCCGAATCGGGATTTTCAGCTTGTCGCCCACGCGAATCACATCGCTCTTCAAGCCGTTGAACTGCTTCAAGGCCGACACGCTGATCCCGGCGGCCGCCGCAATGCCGCTGAGCGTGTCACCGCGCTGAACGACGATCTCCTTGTACGTGCTGGCCGCCGCCGGGGCCGGGGCCGGCGGCGTCTTGTCCGCCGCGACCTTGATGATCTCCGAGGCCATCGCGCTGGTGACATTCTCCAATTCCCTGCGGCGCTGAATGCGCTCCTGCTCCATGGCGGCCCGCAGGCGCTCCGTGCGTTCCCGCCATTCCTTGTCGACCTCGCCAAAACGGCCGTCCATGGCCGAAAGCAGGTTCTGCAGCTCCTTGACCTGCATGTCCTTGGCCTGATTGGACAATTCGAGGCTCTCAATCCGCGCCAGCAGCTGCTTCTGGTCTTCCTGCAACGTGCGCAAATCCGCCCGCAGGCCGGCGATTTCGCGTCCCAGCCGCAGGTCGTCGCCGCCTGACGCCAGGACAGTCTCCGTTCCGGTCAGACGCGGCGGCACGGTCGGCGTCACGGGCGCGCCGCCATAGCCGCCACCGCCCAGGACAGGCTCCGTCGCCCCGAGATTCGTGCAGCCGCTGGCCATGACCGCAATCGCCAAACCAAGACCGACACCAAGACAACGCAATGACTTCCGCAAACTAAACATGGCGCTTCCCCCGCTTCGCTGTGAACCGCATTTCAAAAAAAACACTGGCATCCATGAAGGATTATCCGAATAGTCTATTATATTGGCAGAACCGTAAAAATCCATTATCCGCACCGCATTCTGTTCAACTTTTCCGGCCTGGAAACGCCAGGGCCGGAGCAGCTGCCGCCGGAGCCACCCTCACCATCACGCCTGCGTTCATCACCATGCCTGCCGCCCCATCCGGTCGCCCCGACCACGCCAGTTCGACTTCGCACGCCAACCCGTCACCCATGCTGGCCAGCCTGCGCCAAGTCCTTGACGCCCTGAAACGCCAGGAAGACAACCCGGCCGCCGCGGAGGAACTCGAACTCAGCCGCCTGGCCCGCAACCTCCTGCTGACCATCCATCGCCGCCGGGCCGGCTTCGACTGGCTGCTCGAACACCGCTGCCACGCCAAACCACGGCCGCGACTGCGGCGGCTGCTCTGGTGGGCCATGGCTGAAATCTTCTGGATGGACGGCGTGCCCGCCCCGGCCGTCGTCGACACCGCCGTCCAATTCTGCAAAAAAAACCACGCCGTGCAGGAAGCCCGCTTCGTCAACGCCTGCCTGCGCACCCTGACTGCGGCGCTGGCCGAAAACACCTGGGACGCCATGCTCGCCGACGCCCCGGCGCATGTCCGGCTCGACCTGCCCGAACAACTCTGGAAACGCTGGCAAAAAGACTTTTCACCGGCGGCGCTGCGCGAACTGGCCGCAGTCCTGCAGCAACCGGCCGCGACGGTCTTCCGCCGCCGGCAGTGGCCGCCGAACAGCCAGCCAGCCCCGGCCTGGCTGACGCCGCTGCCCGCGCCGGACTGGGCCCCGGACACGGCGCTGTTCACCGCCGCCAAACTGGAACCAGGCGACCTGGAACAGCTCATGGGGCCGGACACCGCCTTTTACATCCAGGACCCCTCCACGCTCCTGGCGCCGGCCCTGCTGGCCGTCCAACCGGGCGAACACGTCGCCGACCTGTGCGCCGCCCCCGGCGGCAAAGCCGTCCTCCTGGCCGAAGCCCTGCGCGGCCAGGGCGCCCTCCGCTGCTTTGACCGCGCCGCCACCAAGCTCGACCGGCTGCGCGGCAACCTGGCCGCGTTCGGCAATGTCACCGTGACCGCGGCAGACGCCACCGATGACATCCTCCCCGCCGCCGCCATGGACGCCATTCTGCTTGATGTGCCCTGCACCAACACCGGCGTCATCCGGCGGCGGCCCGACGCGCGATGGTCGTTCTCCAACGCCAAGCTGCATGAACTGGCGGCCATCCAGAAGGCCATCCTGGCGGCGGCGGCGCCGGCCGTCCGGCCCGGTGGACGCCTGGTCTACAGCACCTGCAGCCTGGAACCGGAGGAAAACCGCCTGCAGGTCGAGGCGTTCCTGACCGGCCACCCGGAATTCCGCTGCGCCGCACAGCGCCTGATCATCCCCGCCGCCGGGCACGACGGCGCCTACGCCGCCCTGCTCGTCAGAACGAAATCATGACCGCGTTTACCGCCTGTCCTCCGCCCCTGCCGCAGCTGCTGGCCGAGGCCGTCGCCAACCATGCCTGGCCCGGCGCCGTCCTCGGCCTGGCCAGCGCCGACGGCCGCGCCTGGGTCAGCGGCGCCGGCCGCCACCGTTTTGACCAGGACGCCCAGGGGGTTGATGCCCAGGACCTGTTCGACCTGGCGTCCGTCACCAAAGTGATCGCCACCACCACCCTCGCCATGCTGTTCCTTGAACAGGGTCGCCTGGGCCTGGACACGCCGGTGGCCGCATACTTGCCTGACTTCGCCCCGGCCACCACCCCGGAACAGGCGCGCTGGCGCTCCCAGGCCACCATCCGGCACCTGCTGGCGCACTGCGCCGGACTGCCGGCCGGACACCCCTTCCATCGCGCCCACGCGGCCTGCCGCGACCGGGCCGGGCAACGCGCCCTGCTGCTCGCCATCCCGCTGCTTGGCGCACCCGGCCTGAACGCCGTCTATTCCGACCTGGGCATGATGATTCTCGGCGAAGTCCTCGCCGCCATCGCCGGCCAGCCGCTTGACCGCCTCGCCCGAGACCTGATCTTCACGCCCCTGGGCATGACCGGCACGGCCTTCAACCCGCCACCCGAATGGCGCGCCCGCTGCCTGCCCACGGAAAGAAAAAACGCCGCCAGCCCCGAATGCTGGCAAGGCGTCGTGCACGACGAAAATGCCCGCTGGCTGGGCGGCGTCGCCGGGCACGCCGGGCTGTTCTCCTCTGTCCCAGACCTGTTGCGCTTCGCCGTCATGATGCTCCAGAACGGCCAGGGACCTGAAAGGCGCTTCCTGAACCACGAAACCATCGCCCGGTTCACGACCCGCGCCAATCTCGTCGCCGGCAGCTCCCGATGCCTGGGATGGGACTCGCCCGGAGGCGACTGCCCCGCCGCCGGCCGCGACGCCCCACCCGAATGCTTCGGACACGGCGGCTTCACCGGTACCTCAATCTGGTTCAACCCACAGACTGGACGCGCCGCCGTCCTCCTGACCAACGCCGTCCACCCGCTGCGCCAATGCAAGGACAACGGCCTGGCCTCTTGGCGCTCGCGCATCAACAACGCCGCCCTGAACCTACTCACCCTGACCTGAAAAAACGCCGCGGCGGGCCAAAGTCAGCTCTCATCGGGCAGAATGACCACATCGCGCGGCGCAATCTCCAGCGTGACTTCTTCCCCGGCCCGCAGGACCCCGACCGGATTCAACTCAAAAAACTTGATTTCCTGCCCCTGCGCCGTGGCGGCGATATGGTCCGCCAATTCGCCGAGGTAGCTCGTCTCCCGCACCGTGACCGGCATCCGGTTGACGCCTTCGCCGGCCGCCGCCGAACGGACAAAGGCCTCCGGCCGCAACGACAGCATGACCTCCGTCCCGACGGCCAGGCCTTCCGGCGCGGATTCCGCGGCCAGCCGGCCGCCGGCCGTCTCCAGCAACACCCGCCCTGATTCGCGCCCGACCACCTTCCCACGCAGAAAATTGGTCTCGCCGATGAAATTGGCGATGAAGGCGCTCGCCGGCCGGCGATACAATTCCTGGGGGGAAGCGACCTGCCGGACGATGCCGTCCTGGAGCACGGCGACGCGGTCGGCCATGCTCAACGCCTCCTGGCGGTCATGCGTCACATACACCGCCGTCAGACCGCTGTCCTTGCACAGCGAACGGATTTCGCGGCGCATGTCCCGGCGCAGCTTGGCGTCCAGGTTGGCCAGCGGCTCGTCCAGCAGCAGGCAGCCCGGCTGCACCACCAGGGTCCGGGCCAGCGCGACCCGCTGCTGCTGTCCGCCGGAAAGCTCGTTGGGCCGCCGATGGCGAAGTTCGCTGATCTGCACGCGCGCCAACGCCTCCTCCACCCGCCGCGACCGCTCGGCGCCGGTGACCTGACGCATTTCCAGACCAAAGGCGACATTGTCATACACGGTCATGTGCGGCCACAAGGCATAGCCCTGGAAGACCATCGCCGTGTTGCGCTCATGCGCCGCCTTGCCGGTGACATCCTCGTTCCCCAACGCAATCCGGCCTGACGCCGGTCGCTCAAAGCCGCCCAGGCAGCGCAGCAATGTCGTCTTGCCGCAGCCCGATGGCCCCAACAAAAAAAACAACTCGCCATCCGCGATTTCCAGACTGACATCCGACAAGGCCGTGACCTTCCCGAAAGACTTGCTGACATGATCAATGACGATTCGCATGATGTGCTGACTTCTCCAGAACTTGCGGATGAAAACGCCGGTATGCGGCCGGCGGAAGGCGGATGATGGCCGGCGGCCGGCGGCCGGCAGTTCTCCTGGCCAGGCCCGGGCCGGCCCGCCGGCCCGCGTTCAGACGACGCGCAGGCACTTCTCGGCCAGGGCCCGGTCGTGCGCATTCAGCGGCATGGCCAGGACGACCTGGCCGATTTGGTTTGGCACACCCCATTGCCGCAGCACCGCGGCGATGCGCAGCCGGAACAGCTGGTCAATGCGCGGATAACGCTGCGTTTCCTTCAAACGCGCCTGCAGCTCCCAGGACGGGTCCTCGGCCAGGGAACGCAGAACCGCCGCAATAGCGGCACGCCTGGACACGTGCGCCTCGCCGATCTTGATCAGGGCCGCCACCGCGTGCGTGTGATATTCGTACTTCTTCTCCAAGGCGGCATCGCGCAACACGTCGACCAGCAGGTCCAGGGACTCCGCGTCCCGCAGCCGACCCAGCAGATACACCGCGGCGTAGCCGCGCGAATGGTTGGAGTGACGACTGGTCAGCGGCGTGAAAGCATCGCGCTCCGCCACCGCCTGGCGCAGTTCGGCCACGCCGGTCCGGTCGTCGAGCAGGGCCAGGGCCATCGCGGCATGACGCCGCAGGTGAGTACCCGGCTCGGCCTCGGCATACCACGCCTGCAGCTCCTGACGCCGCCCCTGATGACGCGCCGACCAGATCGCAAAGCCCGGCCGGTCCGTTTCCAGCCCGGCACGGATGGCATCGACCGGCAACCCCCAGACAGCGTCATTCCCGGAACGGCGGTCCGGCATGTCAGCCATGCTCTTTTTCACGTCCGCGACCGGCACGGCCAACCCATCGCCGTGACCGGCGGCGGCGGCCAGGGCCGCCAGCACACCAGCCGCCTCACCGACCCGCCCCATGGCGCCGTTCATGCGCACGGCCTGGCCAATGTCGTGGTCGACCCCGAGGTGGCGCGCCGCCGCCAGGATGCCGGTCCAGCCTTTCGGAACCAGATTCTCCCGCACGACCGGGAACCAGAGCTGCGTCCCCCACATGGAGGCGCCGACCATCCAGTCCTGGAACAGCTCGCTTTCCAGGGGCATGTCGTTGGTGTGCGTGTCAAGATTGGTGTAGGCATAGGCGATCGGCTCAGACGCGTTGGCCGCGTCGCCCAGGAAAAAATCCTCCAGAGTCAGGACTTTTTCGGTCAGCACGTGCACGCCTTCGCGGATGCCGGGCAGGTCGCTGGGCGCGGCGCGGTGGGACGGCCCGGCGGCGGCATAGTCTTCGAGCACATGCACCTCCGCCGTCTCCAGCATCGTCCGGGAAAACGACACCGGGTCATACTGATTGATGCGGCCGGCGTCAAAGTTCATGGCGGCGACGCGCTGGCCGTTGCTGGCCAGGCAGGTGTTGGTGAACGTGTTGTACAGCCCGTCCGCCGCCCGGCCCGAGATCAGGTCGCAGCCGGCCAGGCGGCAGACCACGGCTTCCGCCGTGCTGTCAATCACCATGTGGGACGTAGCTTCGTACAAATGCGGGGCGTCAAGCCACTTGACGCCGGTGACGCGCCGGCCCTGCCGCAGAACGCCGTAGACAACAACGTCGAAATGGACCACCGCCCCGGCTTTCTGGGCCTCATCCTGCAGAATCCACTTGCGCAGCTCCAGTTCGCCGCCATAGCCGCCGCCAGCAAGAGCCGCCTTGATCTTCGCGTCGATCTCGCTGGTCAGGCCATAGGGCGGCGGCCCACCGTAAAAGCCGGGAATGCCGCCGCCGCTCTGGGTGCCGCCGGCATAGCTGCTCCTCTCCAGAACCAGAACCCGGGCGCCCAGGCGGGCGGCGGCAATCGCCGCCACCGCCCCGGCCGTGCCAAAGCCCACCACAATCACATCAAAATCAACTGATGACTTTTTTTTCATCCCAGGTCCTCCAGCTTGCGACGCAGGCCCCAGTCCAGGGCCACGACCGGATTGGGGAAATTATGCCAGTCGACAGCCGTGCCGATCAAAAGCAGCCGGCAGTCCCGCAGCGCTTCCGGACGCTGCGCCCACTTCTGGTGAAAGACGTCTCGCGCCTGCTCCCAGAAAAAGAAGGCGTGATAGCCAAACTGGAGATAGTATTCACCAGGATACAGCGATCTCTTCAGGGTGAAGTCGCCATAGACGCCATCGCCCAGGTCGGCCGGCCCGGACACCAAAGCCGTCAGATACGAGCGCCGCTGCCGGCGGGGCACGGCCGAATGAATCTTGCTGACGCAGTACTCCTTCGGGCCGTCGACGCCCATGAGCTTCAACCGCTTCCGCCGGTAATCCACCACCGAGCAGGACAATTCGATGTCAAGCCCCTGCTTTCGGCACCATTGCGCCAGCAGCGGCGAAAACGCCGCCACGGCCGCCCGGCCCTGGTCATCGATGGCCCGGTGCTCCCGAAGCATGGCCAGGTACTCCTTGGCCAGCGGATGCACCACTTTGGTGTCCCACCGCTCGCCACCATTGAAGGTCAGCGCAAAGTCGGCCCCGACGACGCATGACGGCTCCAATATCTTCACCCGCCCCAGCGCCACGGCCAGACCGCAACCGAAAAAGCTGGCGCCGATCACCACCTTGTCATAAATCATAACGGCTTCTCCTCAATCAGATGTGCGCGACACAGGATTTTTTACTGTAAGCCATCTTCGCCAAATATCAATCATCTCCGCCGCACGGGCCGGCGTTCATGGGTAACCGGTCACCCACTGATAACAGGCGTTATGCTTTCCCCGCTGGTAAGGCGAATGTCATGGAAAGCCGATTGCCTGTTGGTATCTGAATTCCCGCCAAAGCACAAAATGACGATGATTCGACAAAATGGCGTTGAAAAATGGCCTGTCCGGAGCTATTTTTTCGCGTGGCTTCTAGAAATCAAGCCCACCCACCCAAGAGGGGGCCACC
>CAYOUR010000093.1:0-1677 GCA_964407145.1 uncultured Lentisphaeraceae bacterium
CCCCGAAGGAGGTCGGACATTACCATGCAGCCGCGATGGGGTTTTGCCAACCATGGGCCGCGAGACCGTCCGCGGTTTTTGTTTGTCCCCAGTCAGCTTTTGGCGTCACCGCCGCCAGCGCCAGCGGTGGCCAGTCACGGCCTGGCAGGACTGACTCCGCTGCCGGCTCCTGGCCCGGCTTTGCCTCTGTTCCTGGCTCCGGCTTGGCCTCCTGTGCCCCCAAGGCCAGCATGACCACGGCCATGACTCCACAAACCAGGGCGCCGATTTTGCGCGGCGTGCAGGGCTCGGCCAGGAAAATGGCACTGAGGGCAAAGGTGCCCAGAAAGCTCATCTGCGCGATGGGCAGCACGACGCTGGCAGCGCCGAGGTGGAGGGAACCGGCCATGCAGAAGACGATTCCGGCCACCAGCACTCCGGACAGCAGTCCATAACCCAGGACACCGCGGTCCTTCAGGCCGCGGCCTTTTTCCCGTTGCCAGGCATAGAGCATGCCGCCAGCCATCCAGAACAGGCTGTTGACCAGGACCACGCCATTCTTATCCGCCCCGTGGGCAAAGGCATAGCTGTAGCTCAGCCCCATGCCGGCACGCAACAGCGCGGCCAGCAGTGCCAGGTAGAACCCCAGCGGCCTGACCGTCACATCCCGCCGGTCCGGCAAAAACGCCACAATGGCCAGCAAGGCCAGGCCGATGCCAATGGCTTGATGCCAGCTGACGTTTTCACCCAGCAGAAAAAACGCCCCGAGCACGACAAAGACCATGTTCAGGCGATAGATCGTCGAACAGACCCCCGCGCTCTGCATGCCCATGGCCTCAATAAGAAGGATGTTGCCGGCCAGCGAGAAGACGCCCGACAGCGCTCCCCAGCCCAAGGTCATGGCCAAGGAACTGTCAGGGTTCTTGGGCAGCCAGACCAGAGCCACAAACCAGAAAAAGCCGACGACGGCGACAAAGCCGCCACGGGATGCACGCGTGCCCCCGGCAAACAGCTTGAAGACAAAATCATTCAGCGCCGTAAACAACAAGCACACGAATGCATAAGTAATCGCCACCGTCATTGCCGCACCGCCCACCTTTTGGTCTGAACATCTGCCATCGTCCGGCGCTTCACCCGAAAAACACCCCTGTATGCCACGTCCCGACACCCGCCGTTCGCGGTACGGGCGCGGGCTCAGCCGGGGCCAGCCGCTTTGCCTCCCCTGGAGCTGCCGCCGGAACCACGACACCGACGATGCAGCCGTGCCCTTGCCCGGGCCAGGAGCCAGGGTCGCCCCGGGAGACAAACCGTGAAGCAGATCCGATCGCCTGGTCACCAGCAATGCGCCCGCCCAAGGGAGCCGTCCAAGACGGATTCGGGTCAGCGTGCCGTGTGCCCACCCGGCCACACCGTCTCCCGATAATTCTGCAAAATAATTACTATAATGCCTGGCACGGAATTGGCCACTTTGCCAAGAAGACAGCCACCTTGCCCGAGGTAACCGGTCACCCATTGATCACAAATCAACGGCACGGTTCCGCCGTCCTTCCAGGATGCCCCTCAAGTGAGAAGGCATCCGAAAAGTCCCCAGCCTGGCGCCTTGGGCTTCTTTAAGGACACGGCGCCGATGCCACGGTCGCGATGACGACCGGCAACTACCCCTTCATTTTATCCGCCGATGTCGCGGATGAGCGCCGA
>CAYOUR010000093.1:1777-14874 GCA_964407145.1 uncultured Lentisphaeraceae bacterium
CGCCGATGTCGCGGATGAGCGCCGACGGCGCGGATTTTCAAGGCGCGCCTTGGTTGCACGCCTTGAAAATCCGCGATCATCTGCGACATCTGTGGATGAATCTTTCAGCCAAAGTTTTTCGGACGGTGTCTCGTGAGACGCCATCCGAAAAGCCGAAAAAAAACCTCTGCTGGGCAACGCCTGTTGAGGAAATTTCCAGGTATTTGCAGACCGTTTCCCCGTGCAGGTGGAAAAGCCTTGAAGAACCGGCCAGGAAACCTCCGTCATAACGTCTTCTATGTTTCGTACTTGACTAAAACCTGCAAGGTATTATAGTAACAATCCAAGAAGAGAAAAGGGGGTGTATTTTTGGGGCTGTGCACCATATCCATGCAGCCCTTGACCAACAAGGCCAAAGGAGGAACAAATGGCAAAGCGCACCATGAATGAAGGCCTGAAAGCCAAGAAATCTCAGGCTGCAGCGACCGCCAGGATCATAAGCGAACAAGCCCCCCAATTGCTTGAGGAATATGGGGCTATGCTGCTTTCCTGGCGGTTCTGGAAGACCATCCCGAGCACCGACCGCGACGCCATCCTGGCGGCCATACGCAAGGCCGAGGTGTCGCTCCTGAACAAGGACATCAAAACCATGCAGGCAGAGCTGCAGGCCAAGATCGAAGCCAAGGAAAACCTCGCCAAACGCTAATAAAAACACACCGACAGCCCAGGTTGTCGATTCAGGTCGAGGAGGCGAAAAATCACCTTTGCCCGTCTCAGACCTCCAACAAGCCACGACCGACCGTGTCTCTGCACGTGTCGTGAAGCTAGGCAGGCTTGGCTTCCAATCTCCGCTGTCACGTATTGATCAATCGAACAGCTGGCGTTGCCGCCGTGGCGGTTTACGACAGCTGTTCGACGTTTTCCGGGATGATATCCGTCCTGAAATAGCCGTGCTGACGAAGAGTGGAAAACCAGGTGAGAAATCCGGATTGACGGGCACATAAAACGACATGAGCCGGTTATGGGTTTGGTACACCCACCCGATGCATAATGGCGCACGCCCTCGTGACGGCTGATTGTGCCGACCGCCTCCAGACATTTTTCGTTAAGTGCAAAATGGTTAATGTGCAAAATGTGGTGATGAAGGATTCCGGCCACTGTCCGCGGAGACCATGCGTTTCCAAGTGGCGCCCTTCGGGTTTCGGTCACCAGGGGTTATGTTTGTCAGGCCCTTCGGGCTTTTGGGATGGGTTTCTGGTGCGGTTATGTATCGTCCCTGCCGGGGTCCTTTCAGGGAAAAACCACCCGTCCCTGGCGGCACGGACAGTGGCCGCTTGCCCTGGGCTTTTGCCGCGCCTCGGCAGGACGCCCGCAGAGGCGGGCGCGGCCTTCCCCTGACGGCGTGGCTCCTCAGGGTGTTCGGGCTGGGCACCGCCTATAAGGCTTCACCGCCGCGGGGCATGTTTCCGCTGGCTTGCAGGAGCACATCCTGAACCAGGACATCATGCCGGCAATCAAAGGGTTCCGGGATTGCCCCGTGCACCATCCGCGCCAATTCGACCATCTGCTCTTCATAGCGGTCACGGACAGGCCCGAAATCCAAGACCTGCCGTCCCGCCGGAAACGCCTCGTTGCCATCCTGCAGCACCAGGTTCATCTGCAGGGGCCGGCCGTCAAACCGCTCCAGAGGGCAAAGCTCCACCGAGCCCCTGGTGCCGCAGACCTTCAGCCGGCGACGCCCCAGGCCGTCGAGCTCGCGGCTGCAGGCCCACAGCGTCGCCATCGCATGAGGATACTCCAGCACGGCCACGGCATGATTGGCGACGTGCTCAGGGTCGCCCGGCGCCGAATGCAGAAACGGCGTCACCCGCGTTGGACGCCCCAAAAGCGCGACGACGACATCAATCAGGTGGCAGCCAAGATTGAACATGATGCCGCCGCGGAACTTGCCGAGGTACTCCTGATACGGCGCACCCCCGTAGTTGTGGCTCATGCTCGCCTGAACCTCAAAAACATCCCCCAACCAGCCCCGGGCGACGGCCCGCCGAATCCACTGCATGGCCGGATTGACCCGGAACATGTAGCCCATCTGAAAAGGCAGCCGGCGTTCGGAATAGCCGCGCCGCAGGCGCGTGAACGCGTCCAGGTCATCTCCGCCGGGCTTGTCCATGTGAATCGCCAGCCCACGCTCCAGGCATCGCTGCGCCGTCGGAACCAGCTCCAGATTCGGCGTCTCCACCAGCACCGCCTGCAGCCCCGGCGTCTGCAGAAGCTCCTCCTCGGTCAGGAAACGCAGCCCGGAATACGGCGACATGTCCTGTCCGGCAAACTTGGCGGCGGCGGTGGCGGAGTCGTCAACGACGCCGACGATGTCGAACAAATCCGGCCGCAGACGCAGCGACTTCATCTTGCCACCGGCGTGCTCATGGCTGACGCCGATCTGACCCACCTTGATTTTTGACATCAGCCGATCCATGCGAACTCCTGGTTTTGCTTTTTGACCCATTCCGTGATGCGGACGACTTCCAAAGCGTCGGCGTTCCGCACCGGAAACGGCACGCCCTCCCGGATGGCGGCATGGAGATGGCGGGCGATTTCAACTTCCACGTGCGTCCACAGGCTCACTCCGGGAACCACGTCGCGGGTTTCCTCAATCCAGGGCAGCTCGCGGTCGGCATTAAGCGTGTTGCCTGGCACCGGCGTGACGGCCGACGCCGACGCCGCGGGCCAGCGGAAGTCCGGGTCCAAGTACTTGAGCTCAATGACCTTCTGCTCCTGGCCATAGACCAGCGCGCCGCGATCGCCGTAGATGGCGGCATAGGGACCGGGCAAAGCCATCGAATTGCTGATTTCCACCTCGGCCACCATGCCATTGGCGCCGGTCATGATAATCTTCACATGGTCGTCGGCGTCTCCGGGCGTCAAGACGCGTCGCAGGTAGCTGTGGACCTCGCGCACTGGCGACCCCAGCAGCTGCAGGCCCTGGTCAATCAGATGCGGCCCCCAGACGCTAAGCTGGCCGCCGCCGCAGTCCAGGCGCATCTGCCAGTCATGGCGACGCATGAAGACGTGATGCTTGCACAGCTTGGCCACTTGGATTGTTCCCAGCAGCCCCTGCCGGATGATCGCCAGGGAATTCTGAAAGGCCGGCTCGAAACGATGGTTGTGACCAAAAAACAACCGGCCGGGATAGTCGCGATCCAGCCGCTGCAGCAGGTGATAGTCCGCCGCCGTGACCCCGATCGGCTTTTCCAGGAGGACGGTCTTGCCGGCGGCCAGGGCTTGGGCCGCGTGGCTGGCATGGTCCGGCGAACGCGTGGCGAGGATGGCCAGCTCCAGGTCGGCGTCGGCCAGAAAGTCATCCAGCCTGGCATACGGCCGACCGCCCAATTCGGCAGCCAGCGCCTGCGCCCGGGAAAACTCCGAATCGCAGAACGCAACGGGGCGGTACTGGTCACGGTTCTGAGCAAACATGCGGCAGTGCTGGGCTCCAATCCGTCCCAGTCCGCAGACTCCGAAGGCAATCGGCTTGGACATTTCGGCTGAACTCCTTTTTCCGGCTTCGACTGGCGTGTACTTCATCCGTGACCAAGGCCGCGGGTCCGACGCCCGCGGCGTTCGAAGACCATGCCTGGTTGCGTCCGGCCTCGCCGAACGGCGCCGGCGGCCCAGTCAGACCAGCCGGCCGAGAAATTCCTTGGCCCGGAAGGCGGGCCACCATTCGCGGTCAAGCCCCGGAGTGATGAATCCGCAATGGCCGCCGCCATCCGGCATCTCCAGAAACAGGTGGGGATTCTCCTCGGCCGCCTTGACCGGGTAGCAGTCCCCGGCCAGGAACGGGTCATTGCGAGGGTTCACCATCAGGGTCGGCACCCTGATCTTGTCCAGCCAGCGGCTGGCCGAGGCCTTCCGCCAGTAGTCTTCGGCATCGGCATAGCCCATCAGCGGCGCGGTGAAGCGTTCATCAAACTCATCCATGGTCGTCACCGACTCCAAATCGCTGATGTCGACCAGTTCGGGAAACTGCTCATGCTTGCGGACCATCATCTGCAGGAGCTTCTGCAGGAAATGGCGTGCGTAAAGCCGCCCGATGGCCGTGTTGAACATCTGCGAACTGGCCGAGAGATCGATTGCGGCGCAGAAAACCGCCGCGCCGACGATTTCCGGCGGCAGCTCCGCGGCGTGCCGGCCGAGATAAAGCAGACACAAGTTCCCGCCCATGCTGTAGCCGCTGAAGGCGACCTTCCGGTAGCCGCCGGCCGCGATCGCATGGCGCGTCACCCAGTCCAGCTCGTGGGTCGAATCATTGGTGGTGAACTGCAGCTGGACCCCCTCGGACAGGCCGGTGCCGCGGTAGTTCCAGGCCAGGCAGTCCCAGCCAATGTCATTGAAGGCCTTGACCAGGCTGAGGACGTAATGGCGGCGGCTGTGGCCGCACAAGCCGTGGTTGATGATCAGCAGGCGGTCCGACGCCCGGCCGCAACGCGACCAGTCAAGCAGCAGAACATCGTCGTCCGGCGTGGTGAAATGCTCCCGCTCGTACTCGACATTCTCGCCGCGCCGGATGTAGCTGGGCAGAATCGTCTGCAGGTGGCTGTTGGTTAAAAAACGCGGCGGATGATAACTGGAATGAACAATGACTGGCATATCGCATCACTTCACATCGCTTCATGGCAACGTCGGGGTGTCCCGCTCACGATCTTTCGCTTGCCGGCCGGCAGCTTGTGCCGCGCCCTGCTTCTGACTCTGCCGCCGGCGCGAACCAACCGGCGACCGTCCTCCAGCCCGTTGGCCTGGAGGATGGTCACTTCGCGTTGCCGGGACGCAGAAGGACCGTGCGCATATCAGGATGATTCAGGCGGCGATTCATTTCCAGCAGTCCATCGTATTCCGAAGGCGGAATGATGGCCGCCGGCAGCGACACCCGGTAGGTGTAGACCAGGGCGACCGTCTCATCCTTGACGTCGACTTCGACCCGGCCCTTGCCGGACGCCGGTTTCAGCACCAGCGGCCGCGGCCCCAGGCGCACCTGCCGGAAGCCTTCTGGCAGACGAATGCGCATCTCGGTCAGAGCCTCGCGCGCTTCCGGCCAATACAGCCCCTGCTGGCGGCTGTCACCCTGCAGGCGCAGCAGGCCGCCCAGTGTCAGAGGCAGCTGGAAATACAGGCGGTCGCCGTCGCGCACGGCATAATCCGGCACGGTTGCACGGTATGTCACCCGGCCGGGGTACGAATCGAAATCCGTGACCAGGGCGCCATCCGCCCGGGCTGCCTGCGCCAGATTGGCCAGGACGGTCTGATGGTAGCGCCGGCGCTCCTCGGGCGTCTGCTCGGAGAATTGGCGGTTGGCGGCGGCATAGTCCATGCCGTACATGGTCTCCGTGATGGTAAAGACGGCGGCGCCGTTTTCATCCAGGCTGAGGTCATGCAGGACTTCGGTGCGGGTCCGGAACTGGTCGTCGGTGGTCAGGATGAACGTCTTGCCGTTAAGGCGCAGCGCCGGCTGGCGTTCATGGCGGCAGGACCCCAGGGCGGCATACTGGTCCGTGTCATTCAACCACACCACTTGCCGGCCGACCTTTACCCGCAGGATAAGGTCACGGAAGAAGCCCCGGTCCGGGAAGTCGAGGTGCGTCTGCAGCAATCCGGGGTGTTCGGGCCCATCGGCGACCATGATGACTTCCGCCTCCAGGCCGAGTTCCCGCAGCAACGTCAGCATCAGGATGGCGCGGTCGGCGGAATGGCCATAGCCGTCAGCCAGGGTCTGTTCCGCCGGCGACAGGCTGCCCAAGGGCAGCTCGGCGAAGGACGGCCCGGCCAGGCGCACACTCATGGCCACCAGATTGCGCACCGCGCGGACCTGCCGCAGCGGGTCCAGGTCCCGCAGCCGGTCCGCCGCCGCGGTGATGTTCGGCCCGGACTGCGCCCGGACGGCAATCACCTGTTCGACCTGCCGGGCATACTCCTTCCAGTTGCCGGCGCTGACAAGCACGGCCGGCGCCAACGAGGTCAGCGGCGGCAAGCCGCTCTCCCGGCGTATGGCCGGCTGCCGCAGGGCGCTCCACATCCATTCGACTTTGCCGTCGCCGGCATTGCGGGCGGCGAAGATGTTCGCGGCGGCCTTGCCCTTGCGGTCGGCCAGGGTGCCATCCTGATAAACGCCGACCTGGACGGCCAGGCCGGCCGGCGCGGTCAGCACGACCTGCATCTGCTGCACCGGGTCAAAGCCGCGGAAGGGAATGGCCGCGGCGAAGAAATCCCCGTCCGCAACGTGCCGGGTGACCTGGTATTCAATGATGCTGCCCAGCTCCACGCCCGGCAGGCTGGCCACCAGAATCTTGCCGGCCGGGTAGCGGGGCGCGCCGGCCACCCAGCCGGCATCCATCTCATTCAGCTCGGCCGGGCTGATCTCCTTGCTCACATTGCCGTTGGAGACGCGCGCGTAGTCCAGACGAACCTGCTCCGAACCGGACAGAAACGAAAAATGCAGTTCGGAATTCTCCTTCTTGCCCTTGTAGGTCAGAATCTTCTTGCGCACGGATTCCACCACCTGGTACTCGCGGGCGCCCAGTATGGTGTAGTGCAACTGCCGGAAAATGACTTCGGCCTCGGCCGCCGGCTCCGTCGCGGCCGGTTCGGCCGGGGCGGCCACCGCCACCGGCGCATGCCGTGGCAGACGCCGGTTGAAGATCGGCATTTTCCGGGCATTGGCCTCAAACACCTTCAGGTCCTCCTTCAATTCGGCGTACTGTTCCGGCGTGAACTCGACCGTCTTGATGGTGAAGTCGCTGGCCACGCTCACGACATCGCCGGAGAACGCCATCTGCCGCCGCCAGGTCATCGTCTCCTTGTCCACTTCGGGATAGAATGGCAGCGATTCCGGCATGCCCCAAGTCGGATGCAGGGTGACTTCCGACGTCTCCTGGACGCCGCAGGCCATGTCGGTGACAAACGGGAAACGGCGTTTTTCCAGGGTGGCCTGCCCGAGGATGAAGTTGACGATGCCCACCCGCGGGGCGAAGCGCGGCACCTCGAACATGGCGGTTTGGTCATCACCGGCCATCACGGCCGGAGCGGTGAAGGCGAGGCGCAAATGCAGCGGCGTGGCCGTGTCCTGCATGTTTTCCGGCTGCAGGGCGAAACTCGTCAGCCGGGCGCCGGGCACGACCCGTTTCACCACCGTCTCGAAGAACTGCCGGCGCTGCTCCGGGCTTTGCCGCGAAAGCATGCCGCGGTAGGCGTTGTCGTTGATGCCCGCAAACACCATCGTGCTTTCGCCGCGCAGATTGCCGGCCTGGTCGACGGCACTGGCGGTCCTGATCTGCATCATGTTGTCGGCGGCCGGGACGATCGGCGACGTGCGCAGTGTCTCGCCTTCCGGACGCGCGACCAGGTAGCTCTTATGGCCGAGATACGCCGGCAGCAGCTGCTTGGTGTTCTCGTCGGTCGAGTCCATCAGCTGGTAGGAACCGTCCTCGCGCAGAACCGCGGTGATGGCATGGTTGAAAAACGGCTGCGGCACTTCCTGGTCCTTGAGGGGGCCGTTATGAATCAGCACCGGGAAAGCCTGAAAGCCGGCCAGGCGCAGCATGACCGTCAGCAAAAACGCCTTGTCGCGGCAGACGCCATGCCGGCTTGCAAAAGTCAACGCCACGTCGTGCGGCTCGTAGCCGGGCGCCTCGGTCTCCACCGTGATGCCCATGTAGCGGATTTCCTGGGACACGAAACGGAAGATGGCGTTGATCTTGGCCGCGTCGTCCGGCTGGCCTTCGCACAGCTCCGCCACTTTGGCCGCCATTTCCGGGGTGTGCTGCCCGCGCGGTTCGCACAATTGCCAGTACCACTTCGAGATGTCCTCCCAACGCGGCACCGTGCTCACCAGCAGACGTTGCGCCACGGTGTAGAGCGCCGGCATGTCCGGCTCCGGGAAAATCTGCGGGATGTCACGCGCCACCCAGCGGTAGACGATCCGGTCGCCGACCTCCTCCTGGGCCGCCAGGACGGCGCCGTCCGCGGCCGGGGACTTGATGACGATGTTCTGCAGGGGCAGCGCCTTGGGCGCCCGCACGTCATAGGTGAACGACCGGATGGGGCTGGTGTATTCGAGAAGCTGATAGTCGCTGAAGGTGTCCGGGACCCGGGGCTTGGTGATTTTCGAGACGGCCACGTAGCGCAGCAGGTCGTCGACTTCCAGGCCGGGCACCGTCACCTGCAGCACCTTGTTGTTCGGGTCAAAGATGTTCGAGCTCATCTGCGTCGGGTCGGTCATCACCTGCGACTGGTTGGCCAGGTCGACCGCCACGGCCCGGCCGTCCGGCTTGACCACCTGCACCAGCAGGAATTCAGCCGTGCCATAACTCTGGTTGAAATGGCGGGTCAGGACGCGGTTGTCGTTCCGGCCCTTCTCCGTCAAAATCTTCACGACCGTGTCGTCATGGGTGACGGACGTGCCGTCCGTTTCATAGATCACCACGATGTGATCATCGACCAGGACATCGTCCGCATCGGGATAGGCCTCCCGGGTGACCTCGGTGGCCGCCGCCTGCACCGCCGGCAGGTCCAGCAGGCCCACGGCGGCCTCCTGGGCCGGCGCGGCCAGCGCCAGAGCCAACAGCAGCAACAGCGCCCGGCACCGCCGCCAGGCCGTTCCTTTTCCACCCTTGTTCCTGCTCATGTCTTCCTCCTGTCACCATCGGCTGCCATGGATACGCTTTCCGATTCATGAATCCACCCGGGCGCGCAGGCATGCCGCCCCGACACCGGCCTACTGAAGCAGGTCATCCTGGACGCTTGGGCTGGTGTGGACGTCCAGAATCTTGATCTGCGGACAATTCATGCCATTGTAGCGGTTGATGTGCGGTGAATAGACGATGTCCCACGGCGGCGGCGGGAAGTCCGCAGGCTGCCGGGCAAAGGCAATGAACATCATGAAGGTGCCGGAGCGGTCGCGGACACTGCCGCGCGTGTGCTGCCGGCCGGCCGGCAGGCGCCGTTCGGGCCAGACCTCGCGGGTCAGGAACACCGGCTCGGGGTTGCCGTGCCCGAACGGCTCCAGACTCTCCAGCTCCTGGAAGAAAATCTCGTCCAGCTCGGAAAAAGCGACTTCGCCGCAGATATGCAGCTGCGGCTTCATCGACTCGATGCCCAGGACCCGCTGCACCGCCTCGTCAAACTGCTGGCAGAACTGCGGCAGGTTCTCCTCATACAGGGACAGCCCGGCCGCCATGGCATGGCCGCCGAAACGGATCAGCGTCTCGCCGCACTCGCCGAGCAGGTCGACCAGGTTCAGGCGGCGGATGCTGCGGGCGGAACCGGTGAACTGGCCGCTCGGATCGCGGGTCAGAACCACAGACGGACGGTGGTAGCGCCGGGTCAGACGCGAGGCGACAATGCCGACCACGCCCTGGTGCCAGTTGTCGCTCCAGACGACCAGGGAACGGATGGTGCGCAAGTCGCAGCGCTGGGCGATCTGCTCTTCGGCGGCGCGCACCACCTCTTCCTCAATGGTCTGGCGGGTGCGGTTCTGATTGTCCAGGCAGCGGGCCAGTTCCGCGGCCTCGACCATGTTGTCGGCTTCCAGGAGGCGAAGGCTGTCGGTCGGGTCGCCCATGCGGCCGGTCGCGTTGATTCTGGGCGCCAGGCGGTAGGTGATGTCGCTGGTGGCCAGGTTTTCGCCGACGCCGGAGATTTCGCAGAGCACATGAATGCCGGGCCGGTGCTGGAGCGCCAGGACCTCCAGGCCATGCTTGACCAGGATGCGGTTTTCATGCAGCAGCGGCACGATGTCCGCCACGGTCCCCAGAGCGACCAGGTCCAGGACCTGGTTCAGGTCCGTGTCTTCGCCGCCGTAGCCCATTTCATGACCATACTTGAGAAAAGCCTGGCAGACCTTGAAGGCGACACCCACGCCGGCCAGCTCCTGGATTTCGGTCGGGGCGCCAGGCAGCTTGGGGTCGACCACCGCCACGGCGGAAAGCTGTTCGCCCCCCGGGGTGTGGTGGTCGGTGACGATGACATCAAGATTCCGGCTCAGGGCCATGGCCACGGCATCATAGCTGGTAATGCCGCAGTCAACGGTCAACAGCAGGTCGCAACGCTCCGGATTGGTCCGCGAAATCGACTCGGGCGTCAGCCCGTACCCGTCATCAATGCGATGCGGCAGATAGCATTCCACCTGCGCGCCATTCCGGCGCAACACCCACGCCACCAACGCGGACGCGGTGATGCCATCGGTGTCATAGTCCCCATGCACCAAAATCCGCTGATGCTCGTGAATCGCCCGCCACAACCGCGCGGACGCCTCCCGCGTCCCCGGCAGCAAATACGGATCCACGATGTTGTCCAACGACGGATTCAGAAAATCCCGGACTTTGTCCGGACCAATCCCACGAGTATCCAAAACCAGAGCCACCGGACGGGTGACGGAGGCCTCTTCAATCAATTTTGCGACTCGTGCTTCATTGTTCTGCGAAATTTCCCAAATGTATTCTTCCATTGTCCTCGGTTTCCTTTAGTTTTTAAACGCAAGTAACTATACGCCGTTTTTGCCGGCTTGCACAACCGCGAACGGAAAAATGGCAGTTTTTTTGCGGGGAGCCGCCACCGGGCGGTTTCGCCATCACCAGCAGGCGGAAGTGCCGGCGGGGAATACAACGATGGCGCCCGCCCCGTCGCCAAACCCGGCTATGCTTTTCGAATGGAATCAACCAAGGCATCATCATGGCCGCCTCTCGGCTGAACGCCGCCACCGCCACCGCCACCCCGCAGGCGGCGCTCACCCAACCATGGCGCCCATCACCGGCCAGGGAACCGCCGCCATACCGGCAGCCCGCCTTTTTACCGGAACACACCGGCTGGTTTTCACCAGCCTTTTTTGCATTTGCGCATTTTACAGATATATTCCGTCACTGGTTTATTTTATCCGCTACGCCCATTCATGCCCAGGCGAGGATGACTGCATCATGTATTGGTACTATAAATGGCCCCTGGTCATCATTTTCCTGCTTCTGGCCGCCGGACTCGGCTCCCTGGTCTGGCGTTCCTGCCTGCCAACCAAACCGTCCGCGTCACCTGAACAGACTGCGGCAAGACAGACCGACCAGACGACAACGCCCCCGGCCAAGGGCGATACCGTCCGGCCAGATGCCGCCGTCCAGCCGACCAGAAACGCCACGCCCCAGACCGACACCGGCGCCGGACACCCCACCCAGGCGCCGGACATCACCCCGCCGCCAACACCGGTCAACCAGGCCCGGACGTCCTTCTCCCAGCAGGACGAAAGCCGCCTGGACGCGGCGGAACGCCAGCTGCTCAACGACCAGCCCCTGGCCGCACGCACCCTCGCCCAACTCGTGCTGGCCAACAACGCCCTGATCCCCGGCAGCCAGGAATGGCAGCGCGTCGTCAGCATCATCAATGAGGCCAACCGCACCTTCATGAACAGCGCCGCCCCCTGCCCGGAAAAGAAAACCCACATCATCTCCGCCGGCGACAGCCTCAGCCGAATCGCGTCCGCCAACCGCACCACCGTCGGAGCGCTCATCCGGCTCAATGAACTGAGCCAGACCAACCAGATCATCCATCCCGGCAATGCCATGCACATCCTGACCGGCGACTGGTCCGTCCACGTCATCAAATCACAGTACCTGCTCCTGCTCTACCTCGGCGCCGACCTGTTCCGGGCCTACACCGTCGGCATCGGCCGCCAGGACCGCACCCCGGCCGGCACCTTCGCGGTCACCTCCAAGGTGATTCATCCGGCCTGGGCCCCACCCGGTAAGAACATCCCCTACGGCCATCCCGAAAACATCCTCGGGACGCATTGGCTGGGGATTTCGCCCATCGGCAGCACCAACCCGTCCCTGCGCGGCTTCGGCATCCATGGCACCTGGGAGCCCGAAAGCATCGGCACCGCCGCCAGCGCCGGATGCGTCCGCATGCGCAACGAGGAAGTGGAGGAGCTGTATGACTTCATCCCCATGCCCAGCAGCGCTCATCCCTTCGTCAAAGTCACCATTGAGGAATAACCCCACCCATGGCCGTCACCCTCGAATTCGAACGACCGATCCTTGAACTGGAAGAAAAAGTCGCCGCCCTGCATCGCTACAGCCAGGAACATGACTTGGACCTCGGCCCCGGACTGAGCGCCCTGGAAGCCAAACTGCCGGACACCCGCCGGAAAATCTTCGCCAGCCTCACCCCATGGGAGAAAATCCAGCTGGCCCGGCATCCGCAGCGGCCGCACCCGCAGGACTACGTCGGCGCCATGTTCACCGATTTCCTGGAGCTTTGCGGTGACCGCCGCTTTGCCGACGACCGCGCCATCATCGGCGGCTTCGCCAAGCTCGACGGGCGCCCCGTCATGGTCATCTCAACCCAGAAGGGCCGCAACCTCAAGCAGAACATGGAAGTCAACTTCGGGTGCGCCCACCCGGAAGGCTACCGCAAGGCGCTGCGGCTGATGCAGCTGGCCAACAAGGCCCGGGTGCCGATCATCTCGCTGATCGACACCCCCGGCGCCTATCCCGGCATCGCCGCCGCCGAACGACACATCGGCGAGTCCATTGCCGTCAACCTCCGCGAGATGTTCCGCCTGGAAGTGCCCCTGCTTTGTGTCATCACCGGCGAAGGCGGCAGCGGCGGCGCCCTCGGCATCTGCGTCGGCAACCGCGTGCTCATCATGGAAAACGCCTACTATTCGGTCATCACCCCGGAAGGCTGCGCCGCCATTCTCTGGCGCACCGGCGACGCCATTCCCAAAGCCGCGCAGGCCCTGAAACTCACCGCCCCGGACCTGCTCAAACTCGGCGTGGTGGACGCCATCATCCCGGAGCCGCTCGGCGGCGCCCACCACGACCCCGCCGGCGCGACCAGCCTGCTGAAGCAGGCACTTCTGGACAACCTGGCCGAACTGGCCGCCCTTTCCGGAACCAAACTGCGAAACTCCCGCTACGACCGTTTCCGGAACCTCGGCGTGTTCGAAGCCTGAAGCTGACGCCCCGGCACAGCCCCACCGACCACCGCCAGCCGCCCGAAACAGGCCCTGCCACCCACCCTCGCCCGGCCATGATGCCCGGCCAAGCCACCACCCCGCCCCGCCGTTCCTTTTGCCCGCCTGC
>CAYOUR010000093.1:14884-15723 GCA_964407145.1 uncultured Lentisphaeraceae bacterium
GCATGCCCTCACCCCCCGCCCTTGTCATCGAGCCGGCCGCCGAGTCCGACGCCGAGGCCATTGTCAGCCTGCTCACCCCGCATGTCGCCCGTCAGATCGTGCTGCCGCGTTCCGCCGAGGACATCCGCGCCCATATCCGCAATTTCCGGGTCGCCAGGCAACCGGGCCAGCCCGGCCTGGCCGGCTGCGTGGCGCTGCGCGACTTCGGTGACGGCCTGCAGGAAATCAGGTCCCTGGTCGTCGCCGCGGAGCAGGCCGGCCATGGCCTGGGAACGCGGCTGGTGCAAACCGCCGTCAAACTGGCCGCCGACCGCCAGGCCAGGCGCGTGTTCACCCTGACCGTCAGACCCAACCTGTTCCTGAAGCTCGGCTTCCTCCAGGTGCCCGTGACCGACTTCCCGCAAAAAGTCTGGTCTGACTGCGCCAAATGCCCCAAACGGGAGCACTGCGACGAGGTCGCCCTGGCCCTCGACCTGCCCTGAACCGCCCTCCCACGCCCGGCAGCCACGACCGGGACACGACCGGTTCCCGCTCCCGGCCCGCCCCAGGACCACACCCGACAGACCAACGACAACGCCAGGCGCAGACCGGCAACCCAACCGGAGAGGCCTTCCGGTTCTTCGCGTAACCGGTCACCGATTGAGAATGACGGTCAACGTGCGAAATGCGGTGGTAAGCGCTTGATTTCCGGCTGCCGTAGGTCGTTCCGCCCTCCGGGCGGCCAAAGCAGAGGTGTCTCTTCCCCCCGGGTTCCCTCGCCCTTCGGGCTTCGGTCACCCGGGGTTATGTTTGTCCCGCCCTCCGGGCGGCCAAAGCAGAGGTGTCTCTTCCCCCGGGTT
>CAYOUR010000094.1:0-8100 GCA_964407145.1 uncultured Lentisphaeraceae bacterium
GCTTTGGCCGCCCGGAGGGCGGGACGACATACGGCAGCCTGAAATCAAGCGCCTACCACCGCATTTCGCACGTTGACCGTCATTCTCAATGGGTGACCGGTTACCCCCAGCGCACCAGCCCCCTGAGAAGCCACGCCGTCAGAGTCAGGCAACGGCCTTATCTACGGGCATCCGGCCAGGACGACGGAACCGCGCCGTGACTCAAGGTTCAAGGCGTGACCGTCTGCCAAAAAACAGCCAGCCAGGCAACGCCGACATTGCCAACAGGATGACATCTGTGTATAGTAAAAGGCAGCCCGAAAAGCCCAACCGTGAAGCCAGCAACCGTTGCGGTTGTGATCGTGACGCGGCCAAGGGTCCGAAAACGGCAGCTCAATCTCAAACCGACCAGGCATAGGCAACGCCTCTCCCACGGCGCCGACGGCGGCACGGCCCATAAGTCCGGGGCAGACTGCCGCGGACCGAGGCGGCTGACCAGGCGTCATGGCCGTGCTTCGCCGCCGCAAGACCGCCCTGACACCCTGGCCGACGTGCTTCCCGCGACGACCATTTCACCCTCGAATGCGATAAACCAGTTTCCGGACCTCCACCCGCACAACTGCACCTGCAACCATGGGGCCGCCCCTGGCCAGCTCTTCGGCCGGGCGGCGCCCGGCCGAAGGAGGAAGTCAACGTGCCTTCACGACCTTACGCCCTGTATGCCCGGCAAGACTCGGTGCACATCCGCTGGCAAACCAGCGCCCCGGAAATCGGCTCCGTCACCTGCCGGCCTGAAACAAGCGGCTCGATTGCCACATTCCGCGAACCAGCCGCCGCCCTTGACCACGACGTGCTCCTGACCGGACTGGCGCCGGCGACCCGATACGTCTACCAGAACCTCCCAGGACCGTTTGACCTGTCCTTCCGAACCGCCGCCCGACCGGAGGACGACACCGTCCGCTTCGTCGTCTTCGGCGACCCGCAGAACCACGGCGCCCTGGCGGAAATCATGCGCCGGGCCGCCGATACCCGGCCGGATTTCGCCATCGGCCTCGGCGACTTCGCCGGCGCCGCCACCGAAGACCGATTCGATCACTTCTTCGCCCTGGCGCGCCCCCTGCTGGACCACACTGTCCTGTACCCGACGCCCGGCAACCACGACTACCGGCGGCATGCACGGCCGTTTGACCATGACAATGACACCGCCCTCTACGACCGCCGCCTCGGCGACGGCGACGGCAACAACAGCGTCTACGACCAGGGACCCGTCCGCCTGATCCTGCTCAACTACCCGGATTCGGCCACGCTGGCCCCGGACGGACCACGCGTCGCCTGGCTGCGGCAACAGCTGAAGGCCGCCGCGGTCGCCGGCCGACGCGTCATCCTGGCCCACCATTGCGCCTGCTTTACCTCCACGGCCGCCGCCTGGGCGGCCGAAGACGCCATCATCCCGCCACTGGCCGCCGATTTTCCCGGCCTGGTCGTGGCCGACTTCGGCGGCCACCTCCACACCTATGAACGCAGTTTCCATCCCTCCTCGCAAACCACCTTCATCACCACCGGCGGCGCCGGCGAATTGTACGACTTCCCGCCCGGCGCGATCGTCAATCCGCTGGAACAGGCCGCCGCCAACACCCTGCACTTCTGCCACGTCGAAATCACCGGCGGCGTGTTTTCCATGACCGCCATTGACCGGCAGGGCAAAACCATCGACCACTTCAGCCAGCCTCTATAAAACACCAGGGAACCACACCATGCCGAAACCCAACATTCTCTTTCTCTGCGCCGACCAGATGCGCGGCGACGCCATGCGCTGCGCCGGCAATGACGCCATCCACACCCCGCATCTCGACCGTCTCGCCGCCCGCGGCGCCCGCTTCACCAACGCCTTCTCGGTCGACCCGGTCTGCGTGCCCGCCCGAGCCACCATGATCACCGGCAACTACCCGCACCGCTGCACCGGCGACAAGCGCAACTCCGGCGGCGTCAAACCCGACCAGGTCGTCATGCCCAGGTATTTCCGCGAACACGGCTACCAGACCTACGCCTCCGGAAAACTCCACTTTGTGCCGTATGCCAAGCCGGGAACACCGCGCCTCACACACGGCTATGACCAGGTCTCCCTGGCCGAATCAGGACGCATCATCAGCCTCTATGACCCGACCGGGCAGACACCCGGCCTGGAAGACTATCACGACTACCTCAAAACCGCCGGCTGGGGCGGTTTCTCCCGCGCCCACGGCATCGGCAACAACGACATCCACCCGGCGCCATCGCCCCTGCCGCAGGAACACTGCGTCGACGCCTATGTCGCCACCCGAGCCATCGACTACCTGCAGGAGCATCACCGCCAGCACCATGACCAGCCCTTCTTCCTGTTCGCGTCATTCCCCAAACCGCACGCGCCCTATGACCCGCCGGCCGAATTCTGCTCACTCTACGACCCGCGAACCATCCCGGCCCCGCTGCAAAAACGCGACACGCTGCCGCATGCCCCAGGCAAATTCATCGAGCAAATCACCCACGGCTGGGCCAAATTCTCGCCGGAAATGCACCGGGTGGCCAAAGCCTACTACTACGCCCTGGTGACTTTCCAGGACCTGCAGATCGGACGGATTCTCGCCTGCCTGGCCGACCAGGGCCAGCTTGACAACACCATCATCCTCTACACCGCCGACCATGGCGACATGACCGGCGACTTCGGCTTCTGGGCCAAGAGCTGCTTCTACCGCGGCAGCGTCAATGTGCCCATGCTTGTCTCCGCCCCCGGCATGATCCCGCCCGGCGCCGTGCTCGACGACCTGGCCGGCACCCAGGACATCTTCCCGACCCTGGCCGCCCTGGCGGGAATACCCATCCAGCATGCCATCGACGGCGCCGACCTGACCCCGCGCCTGACCGGCCACGGCCAAAAACAGATACGGCCCTACGCTGTCTCCTACTACAACGGCTCACCGATGCAGGGATACATGGTCGCTGACCAGAAAGTCAAGTACGTCTACAACGAATGCAATGGCATCGAAGAACTCTACGACCTGAACAACGACCCCGGCGAACAAAACAACCTCGCCGCCGACCCCGCCCACGACAACACCCGCAATCACCTGCGCGACTATCTGCGCCAATGGGCCCGGGATAACAACGACCGGGAAATCCTGACCGATGACGGCGACCTGCGACGCGCCGACCTGGACATCCCCGGCGAACACGTCTTCCTGGACCGCACCATGGGCTGGCGGCACTACTGAACCGCACCCTGCCGTTCCGGCCGGCCTGCCGGCGGCCGGTCCGTCCCCCCGTCCATACGCCAAGCGGGGCAGCACCTGACCGGCACTGCCCCGCTTGGCGTGTTTTTCTATGGTGACGCGCGTCCTCAGCCCAGCAATTTGTCAACCAGCCGGACCGCGCCGCTGGCGTCCTCGCTGAAGCCGTCCGCGCCGATTTCATCGGCAAAGGCCTGGGTGAGCGGCGCGCCGCCGACAATCACCTTCACGCCGGTACCCTTGAAATGCGCCACCACGTCCCGCATGTACGTCATCGTCGTCGTCAACAAAGAGCTGCAGGCAATGACCTGCGCGCCCTGCTTGACGGCGTCGTCGAATTTGGCGATGTCGCAGTTCACGCCGCAGTCAATGACGTCGTAGCCGGCGCCCTTGAGCATGATGGCGACCAGGTTCTTGCCGATGTCGTGCAGGTCGCCCTTGACCGTGCCGATGGCGACTTTGCCCAGGGCCTTGCGGCCGCTGGCCGCCAGCTGCGGCTCAATCAGGGCCAGGCCGGCCTGCATGGCGCGGGCGGCGATCAGCAGCTCGGGCACATACGCCTCGTTACGGGAAAAACGGTCGCCAATCTCGCGCATGGCCGGAATCATCCCCTGATCCAGCAGCGCATTGACGTCTTCACCCGCGGCAATCGCGGCCTTGACAATCTCCGTAACGGCTTCCCGCTTGCCGGCAATCACCGCATCCCGTAACGCAAGGTAGTCTGACATGGCATGGTCTCCAAATGATCTGTGATGGTTGCTAGAAACCCTGGTTGACGCATTGACGCCAATGGATCATACTATAATGCCTCTTGTACTATAATACATCAACCCGGCTTTGCCCGAGCCAAAATCCCCTTCTCCGCCGAAGCAAACGCCCGGCCGCCGCAAAACCGCTCGCAGTGACAACGCAGCAGCCAACCCGGGGAACTGCCCCCCCTGCAACCGTGAACGATCCCGGCGGCGACCACCCGAAAGGCAGGCATTGACACCAAAACGACAAACCGGTGTATATTATCGACTTTTACACCTTCCGACCCGCCGAGGCCTGACTTCACCAGGCTTTCCAACCAACCAGGGAGACGACCAGGCATGTTCAAAAGCATCTTCACCGACGAATTGGCAATGGACCTGGAACAGGCACTGCCCATCCTCAAGTCCTGGGGACTTACCCGCTGCGATCTCCGCGGCAAGGTCCTGCAGATGCCCTTTGAAAAACTCGACGAGGACCAGCTGCACACCGTCAAGGCCATGCTGAACAAGACGGGCTTCAGCCTCGGCTGCCTGGAATCGTCGCTCGCCAAGGTGCACCTCCCGGCACAGGACGTCATCGCCGCCGAAGCCGACAAGCTCGAACACATCATCCGCGCCGCGGACATCCTCGACTGCCGCCTCGTCCGGTCGTTCTTCTTCTGGCAGCCGCACCGCACCGAACTCGGCTCCCTGGCCAGCCGACCCGACCAGCTCGCCAAAGTCCTGGAAGCGTTCCAGCCCCTGGCCCGACGCGCCCGCGAAGCCGGACTCGTCCTGGCCTTCGAAAACTGCGGCTGCACGACCGACGAATGCTTCGCCGTCCTCGACGCCCTCGCCGTCCCGGAATGGGGCTTTGCCTGGGACGCCAAAAACACCTGGGAAATCGAACAGGAGGAACGCCAGCAGGACCTCGACGCGTTCATCCGGCGCCGGGTCAAACGCGCCCTGGCCATCCACGTCAAAGCCATTGGCTCCGCCTACGGTAAAGAATGCATCCCCTATGAACGCATCTTCACCACCTGCCAGAAGCTGGGATTCACCGGCCCGGTCAGTATCGAAACCCACAATCCCGACAACCAAATCACCCCGGCGGAAATGAGCCGGCGCGTGCTCGACGTCGTGGAACGCGCCTGGCCGGCGGCCGCCGCCGGCGTCCAGCATGAACAACGCACCGCAGCCCTCAACACCAGCCGCCCCTGGACCAGCGACCCGGTGCGCTTCGCCGTCGTCGGCCTGGGCATGGGCCATAGCCGCGCCAATGAAATCATCCGGACTCCCGGCCTCAAACTGGTCAAGGTCTGCGACAAAATCGAAGCCCGAGCCCAACGCACCGCCGAAGCGACCGGCGCGCCTTGGACAACCGACTTCCAGGACATCCTCAATGACCCGGATGTCGAAGCCGTCATGGTGATGAACGAAACCGGCCGGCACGGCGAACTGGCCTGCCAAACCCTCGCCGCCGGCAAACACGCCCTCGTCACCAAGCCAATGGACATGACGACCGCAGCCTGCGACCGCATGATCGAACTCGCCCGGCAACACGGCCGCCTCCTCGCCGTCGACCACAGCTTCCGCTTGCGCCAGCATACCATGGACCTGCGACAGGCCGTCGCCGACGGCTGGTTCGGACGACTCCTGAACGCCGCCGCCAGCCTCCGCATCCTGCGGACCATGGACTATTTCAACGCCAACGGCGGCTGGCGCGGCACTCGCCTGCTTGACGGCGGCGTCCTCAGCAACCAATCCGTCCACCACATCGACGAACTGCTGTTCTGCCTGGGGACGCCGGTCGCCGTGCGTGCGGACGTCTGGACCCAAAACCACCCCATCGAAATGGAAGACATGGCCCTCGCCGTCTGGAAATACGACTCCGGACTCATCGTCAACTTCCTCGCCACCACGAATTTCCCGCAGTCCACCTGGTATCACCAGCTGGAGATGCACGGCGACCAGGGCGCCTTCATCCACCGCGAAGGCGGAGCCCTGTCGGCGCCGGAGACGACCTGGTTCAAAAACAACGCATGGCAGCCGCAGGCCCCAACGGCCGCGTCGTCGCCCTGGCTGAATGCGATGGACAACTTCGCGGCCGCCCTGCGCACCGGCGCCCCGCTGCTCTGCCCGGCCGCCGAGGGCCGCGCCGCCGTCGCCGTAATCAACGCCATGTATGAGTCAGCCTACAACCAGAACAGCCAGTGGGTGACCGTCAACGCCTGAAACGGCACATCACCTTGTCCAGAAAAAGCGCCGTCAGCCAAGCCACACCGACCGGCCCCGACGGCGTTCCAACGCACCGCGTCACAACCCCCGCACGGTCGAATGCAAATGACGATACGCGGCCGGGCTGACGCCGTAGCGCTGCCGGAACAAGTAGTAAAACCGGCTCAGACTGCGATAGTTGAGCCGGCCCGCAATGGCCACGATGTCGTCCGACGTGTCGCTGAGCTGACGGGCCGCGTGTGCCAGCCGCAGCTCGTTGATGTATTCCGTCGGCCGACGGCCCAGGTACTTCTGAAACGACTTGCAGACGTGGCCAGGCGTCCGGCAGGCGAGTTTCTGCAGCCGCGGCAGGCCGGCAATGAAATTCTTCTCCTCGCGCATGGCTTCGCACAAGTCGACCAGCCAGTCCGGGACCTGGGATTCACGCAGCAGGTTGTCCTCGTCAATAAAAAAACGCGCGAACAGCTCGCCCAAAAGCAACTTCAGCTTGATTTTGCGCAGGGTCGGTGACAACGCCGGTGCATTGAGCTTCAGCAGACGCGTATAAAGATTGCCGCAGGCATTGGCGTCCAGCTGGAAGCGCGGCGGCAACACTGGCGCCGTCAACTGCTGCAAAAACCGGTCGTCCTCAAACAGGACGCTGAGACTGAGAAAACAGTCCAAGCCGTAGTCGACCATCACCAGCTCGACTTGCGAACGCCCCGGGTCAGGCAAATAGCTGTTCAAATCGTCGGGACGCAGAAAACAGACATCCCCGGCCGACAGCAGCCGGCGCTCGCCATTGATCTTCTGCACCGCCGCGCCCGTCACCACCAGCACGATTTCGGCAAAGTCGCGCGTCTGCGCCTGTGTCCCCGAAACGGACACTTTGTGGAAATAGAGGTTCCCGCCGGTCGGCATGACCCGGGCCGGACCTCCTGGCTGCCAGGTGATCTCGTGGCAGCTGATGCGTGCGCCCAAACCCGGCTCCAGCCAGCCATCACTCTTCTGACGATGGTCGTCCATTCGCCGCACTTGCTCCATATTGTCTTTAATTGCCTCTTTTTGGCAATCGTAACATTGATGATAATATAGAGCAATAAAATGCCTTTGCAAAGGAAGCTCCCACAAACAACCCGGCTATTGTAAATGACATCTCAATACTATTTACCGCCCAATAACCCACCCCACCCCACCCCACCCTTCCCTTCTCTTCCCGTTCCATTCCATCCATTACCAACTGTCAACTGTCCATTGCGCACTGAAGTCCATTAGCGTCCCCTGTCCCCAGAGGAGTCACTCCCATGCCCACCCGTGCCCGTGTCGCCTCCCTGTTGGCTGCCGCCATTCAGTCCCGACGTCGGCTGGCCCTGCCGCTGGTCGCCGCACCCGGCATGCACCTGCTTGAACTGCCCGCCGACGACGTGCATCGTTCCGGGCAACTGCAGTTCGAATGCATCCGCGCTCTGGCCGAGCTGACGGACGCCGAAGTGCTGGTGACCTTCATGGACCTGTCAATCGAAGCCGAGGCCTTCGGCTGCGCCATCCGCCATTCCGACACCGGCAACCCCGAAGTCATCGGAACCATCGCTGTCGACGGCCTGGCGGCGCCGGCCGTCGGCGCCGCGCGCACCAGTGAAGTCCTCCGCTGTGCCAAACTCTGCGCCGAACAGCTGCCGCAACCAGTTCTCGGCGGCCTCATCGGGCCGTTCTCGCTGGCATGCCGGCTGACCGGCATGACCGAGATGATGATGATGGCCGCGGCCGAACCCGACCAGGCCCACGCCGTCCTCCGCGTCGCCGCTGATTTCCTGCGCCAGTACCTCCAGGCCCTCCGCCAGACCGGCCTGGCCGGCGCTGTCATCGCCGAACCGTCTTGGAAGGTTCCGATGCTGTTCGGGCGGGCCTCG
>CAYOUR010000094.1:8110-15717 GCA_964407145.1 uncultured Lentisphaeraceae bacterium
CTGCTCTCGCCGGACATGTGCCGCGACTTCGCCGCCGAATACCTGCGGCAAATCATCACGCCCGTCACAGGTGACGACTTCTGCGTCGTCCTGCACAACTGCGGCAAAACGGAAAAACAGGTCCCAACCCTGCTGGCGTGCGGAGCGGATGCCCTGCACGTCGGCAATGCCGTCGACCTCCGGCAGATTCTGGCGCAGGCGCCGCCGGACTATCCGATTCTCGGCAACCTCGACCCGGTCGGCGTGTTTCGCAACGGCACGCCGGATACCGTCAGGACCGCCGTTCGCAGCCTCCTGGAGGCGACCGCCGCCTACCCCAACCACATCGTCTCCAGCGGCTGCGACATCCCCGCGCAGACGCCGATCGCCAACATCCAGGCCTTTTTCACAGCCGTCCACGACTACAACCAGGAGAACATGCCATGACCGACCATGACGCCCTCAAGAACGCCGTCATCAAAGGGCAGCGCGACACGGTGACCGCCATTGTCCAGGCCGCCGTCGACGCCGGAGAAAACCTCAACGACCTGCTGGACCAGGGCATGATTCCGGCCATGCGTGAAATCGGCGACCGCTTTTCCCGCAACGAGGCGTATGTGCCGGAACTGCTGATCGCCGCCCGCGCCATGCAGTCCGGCCTGGCCCTGATTGAGCCGCTCCTGGCCGGCTCCGGACGCAAAGACCTCGGCACCGTCGCCATCGGCACGGTCAAGGGAGACCTGCACGACATCGGCAAGAACCTGGTCGCCATCATGCTCAAGGGCGCCGGCTACAAGGTCATCGACCTCGGCGTCAACTGCGACATCGCCAAATTCGAGGAAGGCGTCGCCCAGGGCGCCACCATCGTGGCCTGCAGCTCGCTGCTCACCACCACCATGACCTACATGCGCGAAATAGCCGACCATTTCCGCGGCCGCGGCGTCAAAGTCATCGTCGGCGGCGCCCCCCTCACCCAAGCCTTCGCCGACGAAATCGGCGCGGCCGGCTTCAGCGAAGACGCCAGCGGCGCCGTCAAACTCGCCGACACCCTGCGCGCGTCCTGACCACGCCACAAACAGCAACGGCAGGCACGGAAATACACCGCCCGCCGTTTTTCTTTTCGGCTTAAGCCATTATACTTTATCCAGCGTGCCTTCACGCCGCCGGCAGGCGACTTGTTCGCTTTCGGCGGCGTGCCCGCTGTCAGAACCCCATGCCGAGGGAACGCAGCACTCCTGGCCAACATACCGTTCGACAACAACAGCGCCTCAAAAACCCAGGCGCTTTCCGCTCACCACACTTCCACACTTTCCACCGGCCCTGCCGATGTCATCCATGAACACGCGCGAACGGTTCCAGCACATCCTGAATTTCACCCGGCCGGACCGGCTGCCGGTGATCGAATGGGCGACCTGGTGGAAACTGACCATCGAACGCTGGCAGCAGGAAGGCCTGCCAACTGGCCTCGACACCCTCCAAATCCAGGAATTCTTCGGCCTGGACCCCATGGTGCAATGCTGGTTTCGCTCCCGCTCGCCGCAGTGCCCGGCCCCGCCCGCGCCCGGCGCCGGCATCATCCGGTCAACCGACGACTACCTGCGCCTGCGCCAGGCCGGCGCGCTCTTCCCGGACATCGACCTGACGACAACCGCCTTCGCCCAAAACCGCGGCCGCCACGACCGCGGCGAAGTGACCTGCTGGTTCACCCTGGAGGGATTCTTCTGGTTCCCCAGAACGCTGCTCGGCATCGAAAGCCACTTCCTCGCCTTCTACGACCAGCCCGAACTGCTGAAAAGGATCAACCACGACCAGACCCGCTACTGCCTGCGCCTGCTGGAAAGACTGCTGGCCGAATACCAGCCCGAATTCATGACCTTCGCCGAAGACATGAGCTATAACCACGGCGCCATGATCTCCGAAGCCCAGTTCGATGAATTCATGCTCCCCTTCTACCGGGAAGTCGTACCCGTTCTCAAAGCGCACAAGGTCAAGGTGCTCATCGACTCCGACGGCGACATCACCCCCTGCCTGGACTGGTTCAAGCGCGCCGGCATCGAAGGCGTGCTGCCCCTGGAACGACAGGCCGGCGTCGACATCAACCGCCTCCGCCGCGACCACCCGGACTTCCTCTTCCTGGGCGGTTTCGACAAAATGACCATGCACCGCGGCCAGGACGCCATCACCGCCGAATTCGAACGCCTGCGCCCGGCCGCAGCCGGCAGCGGCTTCCTGCCCAGCTGCGACCACCAGACCCCGCCAGCCGTGTCACTGCACGACTACCGGCTCTACCTGCAGTGCTTCCGCGAGTTCGCCGAATCGCTCTGGTGAGCAGCCGAACACCACCGCCCGGCGCCCGTGTCCAGGACGGTTGGGCCAGGTCGCCCCCCAACACCACATCATCTCCTGCCTGCCCCGTAATCCAGCCCCAAGGAACATCACCAGCATGGACTTGCGACCCTACCTCGACGACCTGGAACAACGCGTGAACCACGAAGCCGAAGAGGCCCTGCTGGCGTCCTGGCGGGGTTTCCAGGACGGCCGTTTCACCGGCGACATCTTCTCGCCCAAACGCCCGGCGCCGGCGCCCTCCAACCTGACTTGGCCGAAAGTGCCGGTCAACACCGCCCTGGAGGATGACGACCAGATGGC
Organism: uncultured Lentisphaeraceae bacterium; assembly: GCA_964407145.1. Taxonomy (GTDB): domain Bacteria; phylum Verrucomicrobiota; class Lentisphaeria; order Oligosphaerales; family Oligosphaeraceae; genus JAAZKI01. The sequence goes on from CAYOUR010000094.1 coordinate 10,739, forward strand.
CCTGCAGCAGTTCGGCGCCTGCAGCGCCGCCCTCGCCGCCGGCAGCGGCGCCATGCTGAACGTCCGCTGCAACTACGGCTCCAGCATCCTGCCGTCCCTGTTCGACGCGGAAATCTTCCTCATGGACCACGAGCACGACACCCTGCCGACGACCAAACCCATTCCCGGCGGCCTGGACGGCATCCACAAACTGCTCGACGCCGGCATCCCCGACCTCAACCGCGGCTTCGGGGAACGCGTCTTCACCATGGGCCACTATTTCCAGGAATTGCTGGCGCCCTATCCGAACCTGCGGCGGCATGTCGCCATCTACCACCCTGACCTGCAGGGACCCATGGATGTCTGCGAAGTCCTCTGCGGCAGCGACATCTTCCTCTACCTGGTCGACGAGCCCGACCTGATGCACGACCTCCTCGACCTGGTCACCGAGGCGTACGCCGCCTTCATGCACCGCTGGCGGAAAATCGTCCCGCACACCGGCCATGAAGCCCGGCACTGGGGCTTCCTCCACCGCGGCGCCATCATGCTGCGTGACGACTCCGCCATGAACCTCTCCCCCGACATGTTCATGGAATTCATCTTCCCCTACAACCAGCGCCTGTTCGACCTCTTCGGCGGCGGCGGCGACCACTTCTGCGGCCGCGGCGACCACTTCATCCCGCACCTGAAAAACCTCGTCGGCCTCTGCGGCATCGCCATGTCCCAGCCGGAATACAACGACATGGAAAAAATCTTCGCCAACACGGTCGACTGCGGCCTCAATCTGTTCGGACTGCGCCGCGACGCCGCCGAAGAGGCCCTCCGCGCCGGACGCTCCCTGCACGGCCGCGTCCACTGCTGGTGACAAGCCGCGGCAACCGCCGCACCGCGCGGTCGCACCGCACCGCGCGCGCGGCTGCATCGCCCCTGGTTCGGCCCCGCCCCCAAGCAGCGCGACCCCTGACAACCACCACCCAACACCCTTTCGCAGAACTGAAAAAACGACACTATGAAACCCGGCTTCTATCCTTTCTGGTTTTTGAACGACCGCCTCGAAACGGCCGAAATCCGCCGCCAAATCCAGGACATGCACGCCCATGGCGTGAAAGGCTTCTTCCTGCATTCGCGCCAGGGGCTGGAACAGCCCTATCTGTCGGACGCCTTCTTCGACCGCCTCAACGACGCCGTCCAGGAAGCCAAAGCCCTCGGCATGACCGCCAACCTGTATGATGAATACCCCTACCCCAGCGGCGTCGCCGGCGGCGAAGTCCTCCTTGGCAATCCGCAATGGTGGGGAACAACCCTGCGACACGACCTGGCCGACATCGACGCCGACGGCGGCGGCATCCGCCGCACCCTGCCCGTCGGCAAGGTGCTCTCCTGCAAAGCCTTCCCGCGCCTGAACGACCATACGGTCGTCTGGGAACATGGCCGCGACCTGCGCGCCGCCGTCGGCGTCCACCTGGGCGACGAATCCTTTAACACCGGCGGCCTGACCCCCTACAACCGCAAACGCTATTTCGCCAGTAATCCGACACCGGTGCTGGAGACCGCCCTGCCCGCGGGCCGCTGGCGCCTCGTCACCACGGTCCAGGCCGTCATCACCGGCCATAAGTACTGGGACCACTTTGTCGACGTGATGAATCCCGAGGCGGTCCGCGCCTTCATCAACCTCACCCACGAACGCTACTGGCAGCGCTTCGGCCACGAATTCGGCCACGCCATCCGGGCGATTTTCGTCGACGAAGTCTGCGCCGCCTGGTCAGCCCTGCTGCCGCCGCGCTTCCTGCGCGAAAAAGGCTACGACATCCTCAGCCGCCTGGAAGCGCTCGCCGACCCGTCCCACCCCGACCACTGGCCGGTCGAGGCCGACCTGGCTCGGGTCAAGCACCTGATGTTCTGCGAGAGCTTCGACGCGCCGATCCGGGACTGGTGCGGCCGGCACGGCATCGCCTACTGCGGGGAAAAGACCAGCTTCCGGTTCTCCCAACTGGCCTACATGGACATCCCCGGCTGCGAGCCCGGCCATACCAAGGCCGGCGCCGCCAAGGTCGACACGCTCCAGTCACTGGTCCGCGGCAATGCCCGCGCCACCGCCGCGGCCGCCTATTTCTACAACAAGCCCGGCGCCCTCTGCGAATGCTTCCACAGCCTCGGCTGGGGCGGCACCCTCCAGGACGCCAGGAACATCGCCGAGAACCTCGTCCTGCTCGGCATCTCCTACCTGGTCCCGCATGGATTCTTCTACAGCACCCACGCCTTGAAAAAACATGACGCGCCGCCGACCTTCTTCTTCCAGATGCCCTACTGGCGCTTCTTCGGCGGGCTCTCCCAACGCCTGGAACGCATCACCACGGCCTTTGCCAACACCTGGATCGACGCCGATACCGTCGTGCTCGACCCCAATGCCGGACTGCCCGACCGCGACGACCGCGACGTCTGCGAAACACTCTACCAGGCGCTCATGGCCAACCATGCTGAATTCATGGTCGCCGACACCGACATCATCGCCGCGGCGCCGGTCCGGAACGGCGCCCTCCAATGCCGCGACCTGGCGGTTCGCCGCATCCTCGTCCCGCCCATGCGCGCCCCGGAGCCTGAATGGCTGGAAACCGCCGAACGCCTGCGGCAACATGGCATCGAATGCCGCGACATCACCAGCCACGACGAGGCCCTGGCCGCGGCGGCCGCCGCAGCCAAGGCCTCCCCGTCATCCCTGCCCTTCACGGTCGTCACCGGGGATGGCGCCAAAGTCTGGCTGACCGCCCGCCGCCAAGGCGCCCGCCGAGTCTGGTTCCTGCAGAACCTGGGCTCGGAACCCGCCGTCCTGGCTTTCGACCAGGAGACCGCCGCCCCCCTCCGCGAAATCGTCCTGGACGACCTGGCCGGCCCCGCCCTGAGCCTCGCGCCCGACGGCGGCTGCCAGTGCTGCCTCGACCCCTTTGCCAGCGCCCTGCTGACCAACGGCGACGGCAACCCGCCCGCACCGCCCTTGCCGGTCGTCACCGCGGTCCTGCCCCTGGCCGGCATGGTCAAACCCCTGAACGCCAACCTGCTCCGGCTCGGCCGCTGGCACTTGTCACTGGCCCAGGACGATGACCCGACCTGGGGACCGGCCGCCGAAGTCGACGCCACCCCGATCGCCAACCAGCTGAAGCAAGGCCGGCTGGCGTTCCGTCCAGGCATCGCCGAGAGCTTCGGCATGATGCCGCGCCTGACCTTCCCCAGCCTGCGCCTGCGCTATGAAGCGACGTTCACCTGCCAGTGCGCAACGCCGGTTACCCTGGTCATGGAACCGGGCAGCATCGGCGGCGACTGGCGACTGGAGCTGAACGACGACTGGCGGGCACGCCCCGAACAGCTCCGTCCCGCCCCCGCCGACGTCCATGTCCCCGGCAGCCTGAGCCTGGACATCACCCCGGGACTGAAGCCCGGAGAAAACCGCCTCGTCATCATCGTCGAAGCAACCCGGGCCGACCACGGCCTGCGCAATCCGCTCTATCTGGCCGGGGAGTTCGCCGTCAATGCCGCCGCCATGACCCTGGAGCCGCCACGCCAGCACGGCGAATTCGAGAATTACGACCGCAACGGCCTGCCCTTCTTTGCCGGAACCGTCGAATACGCCGGCGCCTTTACCGTCGAAAACCTGCCCGCGACGCCCTCCTGCCGGCTGCGCCTGAGCCTGCCCGCCCTTTGCGAAGAGGCCTTGGCAATCGCGGTCAACGGCTCGGACTGGCTGCCCATGCCCTGGAACCCGCGCCAAGCCATCGTCCCGACCAACATCCTGCGCCAGGGCCGCAACGACTACCGTCTTCAGGTGGCAACGACTCTGATCCGCGCCTTTGAAGGCGAAGCCTTTGACATCAAGCATCATCGCCAAGTCAAGGTGAACTGAACAAACCCGTCCCACCGCCCCAAACCGCCCCCCTGCCCCCATCATCCGCCGGAGGACACTGCCATGACCATCACCCCCTGCCGTCCCAAATGGAAAGGAACGATGACCGACCGGGAACGCTTCCGGCGCCAGATGCACTGGCAGCCCGTCGACCGCTCCTTCAATATGGAATTCGGCTACTGGCAGGAAAACTTCACCGAATGGGACATCTTTGTCAACAACGGCGTCACCTCCAACGCCGAAGCCGACCTCTTCTTCAACTTCGACCGGATCACGACGCTGACCGGCAATGCCTGGATGTCGCCGTCGTTCCCGCCCCGGGTCATTGAGGACCGCGGCAGCACCATTGTCAAACTTGACGCCAACGGCCTCTGGGTGGAAATGCCCAAGGACGGCCATTCGACCATCCCGATCTACCTCCGCGCCAGCATCGTCACCCCGGATGACTGGCAACGCGAAAAGGCTCTTCGCTTCCAGCGCGGCACGGATGCCCGCAAAGTCGATGTCGACGCCCTGCGCAAAGCCTATCCGCCGGACCGCGACTTCCCGGTCGGCGTCCACTGCGGCTCCATGATCGGCGCCATCCGCAACATGCTGACCTTCGAGGGCATCGCCTACGCCCTCTACGACTACCCGGACATGCTCGAAGACATGGTCGAAACCGCCTGCCTGCTCACGGAGGACTACCTGGACCAGGTGCTCGGCCAGATCGACTTCGACTACGCCTCCGGCTGGGAAGACATCTGCTTCAAGAGCGGCCCCATCGTCACCCTCGATTTCTTCAACCAGGTGGTGGTGCCGCGCTACCAGCGCATCGGCGACAAGCTGCACCGGCACGGCATCGACCTCTGGTACACCGACTGCGACGGCGACGTGCGCCCTCTCCTGCCCGGCTTCCTCAAGGCCGGCATCAATTGCCTCTTCCCCTTCGAAGTCAACAGCTGCTGCCACGCCGGCGAACTGCTTGACCAATACCCGGGACAGCTGCGCATCATGGGCGGCGTCGACAAAATGGCCCTCGGACAGGGTCCGCAGGCCATCCAAGCCTACCTGGAATCGCTGGCGCCCTACGTCGAACGCGGCGGCTACATCCCCTTCTGCGACC
>CAYOUR010000095.1:0-15677 GCA_964407145.1 uncultured Lentisphaeraceae bacterium
GGCGCTTCTGTCGCCCTTTCAGGGCTACACATCAAAAATACTCCTCCTTTCCTGGGGCTGCGCGGCCCTCCAGGCCGCTTGCCCCAGGCTGTGCTCCTGCGGCCCCTCCGGGGCCTTTGCCGCTGCGCGGCTGCAGTATCCCATGCGATTCACGGGACCGCCGCTGTCCGCTGTCAAAGCATGACGGACGCCCTTTCCAGCCGTAATCGGTCACCCATTGATCATGACGGTCAACGTGCGAACTGTGGTGATAGGCGCTTGATTTCAGGCTGCCGTACGTAGTCCAACCTCCAGGTTGCCGTACGTAGTCCAACCTCATTTGCCGGGCATCGTGCAAGGACGGCGACACCATACCATGGCGGAATTCTCAATCGGTGACCGGTTACGTTTTTTTCGATAAAAATTTGTTATATTATTTGCTGATATTGTTATAGGTGCCATATAATTATAGATGTGAGGCAGTCGGCAGCACAGACAACGGATCAGAATCATAGCCAGTGGAGGTTTGTTCATGCGACATTTCTTGACGACGACCATTACCTTGTGCGCCCTATTGGGCGTAGCGTCCGCCGACGAGGTGATCTACCAGGAGGATTTCAGCGCCTTCAATGCGCACGGCGCGCGTCGTGTCGTCGCCTCCGGGCATCCTGATTTTGCGCAGGCTCTGGAGTTCAAGTCCGTGACTGCCGAGGATGGCAAAATCCAGCAGGGGTCCTGGAGCAAGAGCGGCCTTGACACCACCGGCGCCGAAGTGTTGACGGTTGACTACTGGATCAAGTTTGGCACGGAGTCGGCGCGCTATGCGATGCTGGCCAATGACGGAGCCATCAAGTCGATTACCGTCATTCAGGATGGCGGTCGGCTGCAGGTGGCGCGGAGCATGAACCGGGATTGGCAGTCTGCCGGTCAGGTCAGCATCGGGCAGTGGCATCATTTCCGTTACGTGATCAATTGCGTGCGCGGCGATTTCGCCGTCTACGTCGACGACATGACGACTCCGCGCGTGGCGGGCATATCGTATCGCGACACCCGCACGGTATCGCTGACGCGGCTGTGGATTTTGGGCAGCGAGAGCGCCGAGTCCACGACCTATCTGGGTAAAATCCAGGTTACGGCCAAGATGGTGACGGAATTTCCGCCGTTGGCCCTGGGTGAATGGCCGTATTACGTGCGTGGCGTCGCCTGGGCCGCGCAGCCGCCGACGTCGGCCCGCGACTTCGCGGGCGTGGCGCCGATTACGCTGACCACCGGCGTCGGTTCCGCCATTGAGCCGGCGCATGCGCAGGTGCTGCGTGACGCCGATAACTTGTACATCTATTTCCAGCTGCAAGCCAAGAACATGGCCCTGCGGGTCAACGAAGTCACCGAGCGTGATGGCCGGCCGTGGACCAATGACTGCTTTGAGATTTTCCTGCAGCCGGACATTGCCGAGCCGACTTACTTTCACCTGGTCGGCAATTCCTCCGGGGGCATCTATGATTCGCGTCACAGCCATGGCGCCCGTGACAACAGCTGGGACTGCAACTGGAAAGCCGTGATTGACCGCCAGACGTCCGCCTGGACGGCGCTGGTCACCATACCCTTTGCCGGGGTCGGCGGCGCTCCGGCCCAGGACGCCCTCTGGGGCTTCAACCTGGGCCGCGAAAACCCCCATGCCCATGATGTGCTGTCCTGGACCCGCCTGACCAATTTCCACACGCCGGAGAATTTTGGCAAGCTGCTGTTTCAGGCGTCGTCGGATGACCGTACGCCGGAAGCGCGCACGATTGACCTGATGAATCGTCTGTATGACTTGCCGGCGCGGCTGGCGGCGATTGAGCAGAAGCTCGCCTTGGACCAGGAGGTGAGTCCGAACCTGGCCGCGGCGCGGGAGCATCTGCGGGCGGAGCTGGCCGTGCGTCAGGAGAGCCTGGCCCAGGCCAAGACCTTTACGGCCTTCCGGCTTCTGCTGGAAGATACCCAGAAGTTGTCTTTGGAGGCGGAGCAGCTGGCGCAGGCGGTGCGGCGTTCGCAGGCTTATTTTGCCGAAGGCTCGGTCGGCCGGCGGCGCGGCTATGCCAGCCTGGTCGTGTCTTCCATGGAGAAGATCGCCGACAACCAGAGCAACGCCTTCCCGTTGATTGATGCCGCGCAGCTGCGGCTTTCGGGCGACGAGTACGGCAGTTTCCAGATCATGCTGCTGGCGCTCCCTGGCCAGTCGATTGATTCGGTGAAGACGGCGGTGTCGCCCTTGGCCGGCGCCGACCGGCGCGCCCTGGCTGGTGCCAAGGTCCAGGTTTACCTTGAGGAGATGGTTCGCACGGCCAAGCAGCTGGAGCAGGGCCAGTCGCAGGTCAGCTACGCCGATGTGCTGCGGCCTGGCGACGAGTTCGCGTTTGCGCCGGCCGGGATGGTCGCGTTGTGGGTCGACGTCTATGTCCCCGCGGGCACGGCGGCCGGCGAGTACCAGGCCGCGGTTACGGTGACGCCGGCGGGCTTGCCGCCGGTGACCGTGCCGGTGGCGGTTTCGGCCACTGGCCTGACCCTGCCGAAATCGGCCTCGCTCGACACGGCCTTCTGCTTCTCGCCCAGCTGGGTCAAGGACTTCTATGGTCAGGATGCCAGCCATGACCAGATGCTGGCCTATTGCCAGTTCCTGCTGGACCATCGCCTTGAGCCGATGAATCTCTGGGGACGCGATACGGACATCGGCGAGGCATACCTCGACTATTGCGCCGAAAACGGCAAGACCATGATCTTCCTGTCCATCCGCAGCATCCGCGAGAACCAGGAGCGGATTCGCGAGCTGATCGAGCGTTACCGCGGCCGTCTGCGGCCGATCTTCTTCGGGCATGACGAAGTCCTCAGTTCGAGCAAGCCCGGCGCCTTGGATCGGATGAAGCAGGACTATGCCGATGCCAAGGAGCTGTTCCCCGAAGTGCCGCGCCTGAATACCGCCAGGATTGACGACCGGCTGTTTGGCTACGTCAATGTCTGGTGTCCCCTGTTCGGGCATTTTGAGGCCGAGGCCACGGCTGAACGACAGGCTCTGGGCGAGCAGGTCTGGTGGTATCCGACCGACTATCCGCTGGCGCCCTACGCGAATTTCAACCTGGACTCGCCCGGGATTGACCCGCGGGTGATTCCCTGGATGAACTGGAAGCTGAATCTGACCGGCCTGCTGTACTGGGGCCTGAACCGCGAATGGCGTTCGAACGGCGTGTTTGAAGCCCAGCAGCTTACCCCGGAATTCTGCAAGATGCGCGGGTTGGACTGGATGACGCCCGAAATCCTCGACCAGATGCGGGCCGGCGAGGTGCGCTGGCCGGAGATTCCGTGGCTGCCCTATTTCCGCAGCGTCAACAACGTCCGGTCGGTCAGCCGGACCAACGGCGGCGGCAATCTGCTGTATCCCGGCGAGGACTTTCTGCCGCTGCCGAGCATCCGCCTGAAGAATCTTCGGGACGGCATGCAGGACTACGAGTATTTTGTCATGCTGCGCAACCAGGTCGAGGTCTTGAAGAAGCGCGGCGGCCAGGATGCCCTGGTGCGTGAAGCCGAAGCGGCTCTGGCGATTGACGACCACGTCGTCGGCGGCGCCTACAGCTTCACCAAGGACCCGGCCGAGCTGCTGGCGTTCCGGAATAAAATCATTGATCTCGTGCTTCGCACCCGTTGATTGGGCCGGCTCCGGACGTTCGGTCGTCCGGGGCCGTTTGACCAGGCGCCCTGAGAAGTGGCCGACGCAGCGCCGGCGGAACAACAAGGGAGATGGCGACATGAAGTGCGGAAACAGTTTTGTTCCAGGCCTGATGCTGACTTCTTTGCTGGCCTTGTCGTTGCAGGCGGCGGCGCCCCCGCCGGTGCTGGAGCTTGACTTCCAGAAGGGCGAAGTGCCGGCCGGCACGACCGGCATTGAGAAGTCCGACCTGGCCCTGGGGGCGCTGGCCTGCGACAGCTCGTACGCCTATCGCATCATCGTTCCCGAAGAGCTGAAGGGCACGACCGACTTCACCGTGTCGATGTGGTTTATTCCGCAGAAGGAGTCCGAGAGCGGGCAGACGACCCTGATTCACTGTCGGCGCAGCCCGCATCCGGAGCGTAATGTCGGCTTCTGGTTCGGGCATACGAACTTGCGCCTGGAATTCCGCTGGTGGATTACGGCCAAGTCGAAATGGGAGGGCATTGACTCGCGGCTGCCGGAGTACAAGACCTCCGTGTGTGTGGAGCAGAGCCCGGTCCAGCGCGGGGCGTGGCAGATGGCGACCGTCGTGTGCCACGGTACCGATTTGGAAATCTACCACAACGGCAAGCTTAATGCCAAGACGGTCATGGACAAGCCGCTGAGCATTGTGGAGGACGTCTGGCGCCTGGCGATTCGGGAGGACGGCGACGGCAGTTTCCATTATGGATTCTGGGGGTTGATCGGCCAGGTTGCGGCATACCGGCAGGCCCTGAGCGGCGCCGACGTCGCTGAGTTGTATCAGCGCGAGGGCGAGCGGTTCACGACGCCGCTGCAGCTTCCGCCGCCGCCGGATTACGATCCCGATTTCAAGGTGCCGTTGAAGCGCACCGCGGCCTATTTCGCCGACCCGCCGCCGGCCGACATGCCGAAGGGCACGGTCGCCACCCAGGAAATGCGCGATGGCGTTTCCGTGCTGTGCCTCAACGGCGAGCCGCAGTATCCGATGATGTACGCGCCCACCTGTTGGGTCGGGGACGACGCCATCAAGCCGTCCATCCAGGATTTCACGGCGGCCGGCGTCACCCTGATGCACGATTTTTTCTCGACCAACCTGCGGGGTGAGAAGCTGATCGGCCAATGGTGGGAGGGCGAGGGCCAGTACGACTGGAAGCGGATTGACGACCGGTTTGCCATGTTCCTGTCGGCCTGCCCGCAGGCGCGGACGATGATTCGGATCAAGATCGACCCGCCGTCCTGGTGGTGGCTCCAGGACCGTCCGGAGTTCGTGCCGGTTTATTATTCCGGCGGCGAATACGGCCGTCGCGAAGGCTGGTGCGGACTGGGCTCGCCGGAGTGGGAGGCCGCATATTCGCGCATGCTGCGTGATCTGATCGGCTACATTGAGAAGCAGCCGTACGCGGGGCACGTTATCGGCTACCTGGTCGGCGGCGGCAGCGCCAGCGAGTGGTATTATCACGGCCAGGACAAGGGCCTGATCGACTATTCACCGATCGCGCACCGCGAATTCGCCGCCTACTGCCAGCGACGCTACGGCAGCCTGGACCGGCTCAATGCCGCCTGGGGGACGACGTATGCGGATTTTGCCGAGGTCAAGACGCCCGATCCGGAATTCCGCCTGGCCGCGGAGTACGGGGTGTTTCGTGATCCGGTCAAGGCGCGGCCCTGCGCGGACTATGTCGACTACCTGAACGACACGACGATCCGGACGATGCGGAACGCGGCCGCGATTGTCAAGGAGGTGACGGGCGGCCGTTGCCTGGCCGGCTATTTTTACACGTACCTGCCGTTGGCGCGTCTGCATGGTTCGTTCCAGTTGCAGGGCAACGGGCACACCATTCTGGGCGAGGCCGTCAAAGACCCGAATATCGACTTCTTCGCCACGCCGCTTGATTATGGCCGGCGCAAAGGCGGCGGCGAGGGGCTGCATATCGGCAATTTCAACGGCACCTACATGATCAACAACAAGATTTTCTGGGACGAATGTGATTATCGCACCCATACCCTGTTGCGCTACCGCGGCGGCGAGGCGACGGCGGATGAGGACGAGACGCTCAACGCGATGCGGCGGTCGTTCGGCTACACGCTCACCAAGGGCAATGCGCTGTGGTGGTTCGCCCTGGCCGGCAACCATGCGTTCCACAGCGAGCGGATGATGGACGACGTGGCCAGGTACATGCACCTGGGCCGGAGCTTCCTGCCCGTGCCGAAGACGCAGATCGCGGAAGCCGCGCTGGTGATGGACGAGGCGACGATCAAGTACTTGTCGATGACCTCGGCCACGACCAGCCAGTTCCGCGGCCTGATGTGGGAGACGTACAAGAACGCGCACCGGTCCGGGGCCTTGTTCGACTTGTACTTGAGCAGTGACCTCGACCATCCGCGCATGAAGGACTACAAGCTGTACATTTTTACCAATCAGTGCTATGTCGATGACGCGACGACGGCCAGGATTCAGGCCAAGCTGCGGCGCAACGGCGCCACGGCAGTGTGGCTGTATGCGCCGGGGTATGTCACCTCCGCGGGCTTGAGCCTGGACTCCATGCGGGAGCTGACCGGCATGGCGTTCCAGGCCGAGTATCCCGGCGGCGGCGCGCCGGCGCCGGTCATTTCGCGCCAGGACGGCGGCAATCTGGAGGCGGTCAGCTACCGTGGCTTCCAATCCATGTACCACCCGCGCGGGCTGACCCCGGACGAGTTGCGCGGGTTGTGCCGCGGGCTCGGCATCCATGTGTATGCGGAGACGGGTGACGTGCTCAGCGCCAACGCGAATTTCCTGTTGCTGCACACGTCGGCCGCCGGCGAAAAGACGGTCACGTTGCCGCGGCCAAGCCGGGTGACGGAGGTCATCAGCGGCCAGGTCGTGGCCGAGAAGGCGGCGCGGTTTACGGAAACTCTCGATTTGGGCATCACTCGGGTCTATCGCCTGGAGCAGGAATAATTCGAGCCGCCAGGCGAGGGAGGGAATGCAGCATGGAAAACAGAATGAATCAGTTGACAGGAAGAATTCCGGCAAAAATTGGACCACATCGGGGTCAGTTTCCCAAGGAGGCAAAGATGAAAAGGTCGCGTTTTACGTTGATTGAACTGCTGGTCGTCATCGCGATCATCGCGATTCTGGCGGCGATGCTGCTGCCGGCTTTGAGCAAAGCCCGGGAAAAGGCGCGGGGCATCGCCTGCGTCAACCAGCAGAAGCAGGCCATGCTGGGGCTGCTGCTGTACGCGGACGAGCATGAGGGCTGGGGACCCTGGCGGTACCGCTACAGTGAAGACGGCCGTTCGAATGGCGTTATCATCGGTTCCATGACAGCTGCTGCTGAAACCCGCTGGGCGGGATACTTGTACTATCTCGGCTACATCCAGGAGTACAAGATATTGACTTGCCCGATCATGGAGAATGAAGTCCGAAACGCACGGGGAAATTTTACCCTTTCTCTTCTCCAGACGCATTCCTACGGGATGACGGTCAATCATGCCCTGCCCGGCTATAAGCTGGACGGCACCCTGGCCAGTTCCGGCTACTGGGCGACGCGCATCAACGCCATTGACAACCCGGCGTCGAAAGTGTACCTTGCGGACAGCGTGTACTACATGACCTGGAACAGCATCAACAAGTGGTTGCCGCATACGTTCCTGGAAGCGGCGCTTCCGACCGCAAACACCACCCAGACGCCGCATCTGCGTCATGGCGGCATGGCCAACGCGGCGTTCATGGACGGCCATGTCCAAGCGTCCCAAGGCGCGGAATTCAAGAACAGCGGCATCCTCGGCGGCCGCCGCGCCGACTTCACCATGGTTGGATTCTGACATCTCGTTGGTTTAAACCACTGATGGACACCGATTCACACAGAAGTTACTGATAGAGTCAATTGACGACAAGCAGTGAGAGCAGGGGCATCCTCGGCGGCCGCCGCGCCGTTTACGTCATGATCGAATTTTGATCTCGTCCCGATGGGACGGTCAACTGCGGCAAGTGCAGTGCCGTTGGTTTATGTTTGACATGATTGGGAAGGGACCGACTGATGCGGAACGGAATGCCCGCGCTGGGCGCATTGGCGGTGGCGGCTGCGTTGTCCTCCTCCGCCGCGCCGGCGGCCTTGCCGGTGGTGACCGAAGGGGCGGCGCGGGCGGTCGTGGTGACCGCGCGGCCATCGACGCCGACGACCGCGTATGCCGCCCGGGAGCTGGTCGAGCATGTCGAACGCGCCACCGGGGTGAAGCTGCCCGTGGCCGAAGAGGGTGACGTCCCCGCCGGTTTTCCGACCCGCATTTTCCTGGGTGACACGCAGGCGGCGCGGGTCGCCGGCATTGATGTCGCCGCGCTGGCGCCGGACGCCTTTGTTCTGAAGGTCGCGGACGGCTGCGTCTATGTCGCCGGGGCCGAGAGCGCGGACGCCGACCCGTTGAACCCGGGCGGCAATCTTGACCCCAATCCATATGGCGGCCCGCTGTTTGGCGTCTATGAGCTTCTCGAGCGCAGTCTCGGCGCGCGCTGGCTGTGGCCGGGTGAGTCCGGGGTTTACGTGCCGCGCCGCGACCAGGTTTGGATTGGCGCCGCCGATGAGGTCATTGCCCCCCGGTTTGTCTTCCGGCTGTATCGGTGTGATCACTTGCTTCGATGCGCCCGTAAATGGCCGCGGGTGGACGAGGTAACGCGCGTTTTGTCGGGATATTCCCAGGATGGCATTGAACGGGTGGCGCGGGAGCTGCGGGTGTTTCTGCGTCGTCACCGGCTGGGTTTTTCCGAGGTCGTGGTTCGTGGCGGCCACCGGATAGCCGGCGTCAGCTGGGCTGAGCACGGCCAGGCGCACCCGGAGTGGTTTGGCATGGACGGCGAGGGCCGGCGCGGCTTTGGCGAACCGCCTGATTCGCGGAAAGTGCCGCTTTGCGTTTCGAATCCCGAGTTGCATCGACAGATCGTGGAGCAGGGCTGGGACGGCGGTTCCTGGCTGGCGTTGGGCGAGATGGACACCGCCCGGTATTGCCAGTGCCCGGCTTGCCTGGCCTGGGACACCCCGCAGGAACGCCGGCCCGGCGATGCGAAATACATCGTTTCGGACCGTTACGCCCGCTTTTGGCAGACGATCGCGAGCGCGGCGGCACGTCGCCGCCCTGATGTCCGGATTGCGGTCCTGGTCTATCTCAATTATTTTCCGGCGCCATTGCGTGACATCGCCCTGAATGGCAACATCCATGGTCAGTTCTGTCCGTGGGGCAGTCTGGCCGGCAGCTGGGAGGAGCGCGAGACGCACTGGCTGGGCTGGCGCCGCGCCGGTCTGCAGCTGGCCTGGCGTCCGAACGACTGGTGCCATGGCTATGTCATGCCTTTGCCCGGCAGCGTGCATGGCGGGGCCGGCCGGTTCTTCCGCTTTGCCGCCCGCCATGGCATGGTTGCCTTCGACTACGATTATCTGCAGGCGAACTGGGTGACTCGCAATCCCATGTTGTACCTGCATATGCGCTGGGCATCGCAACCTGACCTGACCGTTGAACAGGGCCTGGCGGAATTTTGCGCCGCCTTCGGCCCGGCCGCTGAGTTGGTGCGGGAATATGTCGACTATTGGGAAAGCTATGCGTACCCGCCCGGGACTGGTCTGTTGAACTATATGGCCATGGGCGACGTGCGCACGACGTTTCCGGCTTCGGCCTTTGCCGAGGCCAGCGCCATTCTGACTCGGGCATTGGCGGCGGCGCGCACCTCGCCCGCCCCTGAGCCCGCGCAACGGGTTGAATTCCTGTTGGCCGGCATGCGGCATGCGGCATTGACGGCTGACTTCTGGGGCTGCCTGGACCGTCTGCCGCGGGGGCAGAGGGGCTGGCAGGCGCCGGAGCAGGAAGACCGTCGCGCCGCCGCCGTCAACGCCCTGCAACGCCTCCTGGAATGCCGGCGTGCCAGTCAGCACTGGCCGATAGCCGACTTCTGGAGCGCGGCCACCAATGAAAAAAGGAACATCCCGGGAATTGGCGCTCTGCTGGGCGATGAGTGAGGAATCGTGGGGTATGTGGTGGCGGCAGTAGAATTGTCAGACTCGCCATCGAAATGGTCTGCCGCGGCAGATGGCCTGGGGGGTTACCTGGTGGATTCGGGTCTGGTCGTCGCAGCCCGTCGTGCGTGCGGCGGGTCGGCGCGGTTGACGGCGACGATGACGGCGCTGTCTTCGCCGGCCTCCCAGACGACTTCATACTCGTGCAGGAACACGCCGTAGACGCGTCCCGGTTCGCGCTGGTAGGCCGGCCGCGGGTCGGCGCTGACCACTTTGCGGGCCAGTTCACGAAAGCCGGGGAGGCGTTTTTCGAGAGCCACGGCCTGGGCTTCGGCGGTTGGGGTGAACGAGGTCGGCAGGGCCTCGGACGCGGGCGCCTCGGGCGCGAAGCCGCCGGTGGCGGCGGGCACGATGTCGGCATAAGGCAGATACGGCTTCAGGTCGAGGACCGGCGTGTTGTCGAGGATGTCGACGCCGTCGATGTCGAGGACGACCTTGCCGCCTCGGCAGCGGATGCCGCGGAGGCGGACGACGGACATGCCGATCGGGCTGGGCCGGAAGGGCGAGCGGGAGGCGAACACGCCGATGCGCCGGTCGCCGCCGAGGCGTGGCGGCCGGACGGTTGCCTTCCAGGATTCGCGCAGCGCCTCATGAAAGACAAACAGGACCCAGAGGTGGGAAAAGTCCTCGAGGCCGCGAACCGTGTTGGGCTGGTCGTACGGCGGCAGCAGTTGGATGGCGCCGGTGGCTTCGGGGATCAGGCCCGGCTGGCGCGGAATGCCGAATTTGGCCCGGAAGCAGCTGTGCAGGACACCGATGGCAGGGAAGGTGAAGGTCGGTTCGGGCATGATTGAGGGTTGGGGTGCTCAATGTTTGGTGCCGAACATGGCGAGCAGGGAAGCCAGCTCGGCGCGCAGCAGGTGGCGGTGGGTGATGCGGTCGATGAAGCCGTGTTTGAGCAGATATTCAGAGGACTGGAAGTCCTTCGGCAGTTCGGCGCTGGTCGTTTGTTTGATGACGCGCGGTCCGGCGAATCCGATCAGTGCCTTGGGCTCGGCGAGAATGACATCGCCGAGCGAGGCGAAGCTGGCGGTGACGCCGCCGGTAGTCGGGTGGGTCAGGATGGCGAAGAAGGGCAGGCCGGCTTCGTCATGGCGCATCAGGGCGCCGGAGGTCTTGGCCATCTGCATCAGGCTGAGGGCGCCCTCCTGCATGCGGGCGCCGCCGCTGGCGGTGACGATGACCAGCGGGTATCGGGCGGCGGTCGCCCATTCGATCAGGCGGGTGAGCTTTTCGCCGACGACCGAGCCCATGCTGGCCCCGAAGAAGCGGAAGTCCATGACGCCGAGGGCGAAAGGCAGGTTGTTCAAGGTGGCGTTGCCGCAGACGACGGCGTCCTTCAGGCCGGTTTTGGCCATGGTTTCCTTGATTTTGCGGGCGTAGCTGCCGTCGTCGGCGAAATTGAGGGCATCGACGGAAGCCAGGTCGGCGTCATGTTCCTGGAAGCTGTTCTTGTCGCTCAGGGAGGCGATGCGTTGGCGGGCGGTGAGGGGGTGGTGGTGGTCGCAGTGCGGGCAGACATGCAGGGCTTCTTCGAGGGTGGTCTGGAAGATCATCTGCTCGCAGGACTTGCACTTCACCCACAGTCCTGCCGGCAGGTCGTTGCGCGGTGAATCGGTGTGTTTGAGCAGCAGTGGTTTGGCCTGGAAGCTGGGCATGGCGGTTATTTCTCCAAGGAGGGTGGACAGGGATTTTGGTGTGCGTGTCGTGTTGTTCAGTCGCGGGCGATGGTGAGGACGGCGACGCTGGCGGCGCCGGCGTCAAGCAGGGAGGTGGTGGCGGCGGCCAGGGTTGCCCCCGTGGTGAAGACATCGTCAACCAGCAGCAGATGCTGGCCGGCGATGGCGGAGCGGCTGGCAGCCGCGAAGGCGTTGCGGATGTTCTTCTGGCGTTGGACCAGGTCCATGCGGGCTTGTTGACGTGTGTAGCGGATGCGTCGCAGCAGGGTCTGGTGCGGGATGCCGAGGCGTTCAGCGATGCGTCGTGACAGCAGCGCCGACTGGTTGTAGCCGCGTTGCCAGGCGCGGAACCAATGCAGGGGCACCGGCGTCACGGCGTCGAGGCGCCGGTCCCTGGCCTGGGTCGTCCAGGCGTCACTCATACAGCGCGCCAGAAATGGCGCCAAGCTGCTGCGGTGGCGGTATTTGAAGCCGTGAATGGCGTCGCGGACCAGTCCGTGGAAGGGGAAGGCCGCGACGGCGAAGTCCCAGGGGCGGCCGCCGTGACGGAGGCATTCCGGGCAGAGTTCGAGGTATCCGGGGTTGGCGCCGCCGCAGCCGTGGCAGCGGCGTTCTGGCAGCATGGGCAACGCCGACTGGCATTCCGGGCAGAGTTCGTCGTGGCCAGGCGTAAGGGTGGCCCGGCAGAGCGGGCAGAGCGGCGGAGCGCACAGGTCGCCCAGCAGGCGGAAAAGTCCAGCAGATGGTGCAGTGCAGGTGAGCATGTCAGGCGATGCCGGTGTTTGCCCGGCTGTTGCGGTTAGGGCGATGGAAGCAGGTTTGGGTGGGCTGCCCTGGCGCGGTTTTTCCGGAAAGTTTTGGTGGCGGCGTCAGCGGCGTGGGGGTTGGGTCGGCAACGGTTCAGCGCCCACCAAGTCGGCGTTTTGGATGCTGAAGCAGATGGTCGCCGGGCGTCGGCCTGACCCGTCCTGCTGGCGGGTGTCAGGCGTGGTTCTCGCCATCGGGCGCCAGGTGTGCATCGTCATCGCATTGCATCAAGACGACGGCTTGGGCGGCGAGAGCCAGCCCTTGGCCGATGGCGTCCTGATGTTCGTTGGTTTTCGCCTTGAAGGAGATTTTTTCCGTGGTGCAGGAGAAGATAGCGGCGATGGATTGGCGGATTGGCTGGCGGAAGGGGGCGAGCTTAGGTTTTTCGGTGATGACGGTGCAGTCGAGGTTGCCCAGGCGCCAGCCGTGCAGCCGGGGGTCGTTGAGGACCTGGCGGAGGAGCGTCGCGCTGTCGGCGTTTTTCCAGTGTGGGTCATGGTCTGGGAACCAGGCGCCGATGTCGTCGAGGGCGAGGGCGCCGAGTACGGCGTCGGTGATTGCATGCAGCAGGGCGTCGGCGTCGGAATGGCCGTCGAGGCCCCAGGCGCAGGGGATGGTCACGCCGCCGAGGACCAGGGGGCGGCCGGCGACGCAGCGATGCAGGTCATAGCCCTGGCCGATGCGGAAGATCATGGTTTGAGTCCTGCCGATTCGGTGACAGCGGCGACGATTTGGCGGGCGGCGTCATCGGCGGCCTGCCGGCAGGCCGCCTCGAACGGCACTTTCAGGTCATGCATGCGGGGGATGTCCGCCCGTCCGATAACCGTGCCAGCCAGGACCGGTTTGCCGGAAGCGTCGTTGCGGCCGGAGACGGTGTAGCGGACGCGCAGTTCGAGGCGATAGAGGACGGTCTGGTACGCGCTGCGGTCGTCATCGCGGCTGTCGCGGTCACGCAGTTCGGCCCGGGCGATGTTTTTCTGGTAGAGGTTTTCCAGGTCGACATGGAGTAGGTGGGTGACGAAGCGGCCGTTCAGGCCGGGGTCGGTGCTGATCTGTTCCTGGGCGGATTTGCGGAAGGCCGCGGCCAGGCTGCCTTCCTGGGTGTGGTTGGCGACGGCGCCGACCTCGAGGCCATAGAGGCCCTCGGGCCGGGCCGAGCCCCAGTGGTACTGGCAGGAGGTGAGCATCAGCCCGCAAAGGGCAGCCAAGCCCAGGAGGATAAGCAGTTGTTTTTTCATGATGGCTTTCCGGAAGGTCATTGTTACCAGGTCGGGCAGGGTGGGGGCGAAAAAACGGGGCTGGCCGGATGGCGTCGGGTGTGGGCGGCACATCACGGCATCGGCGCCGTCACGGCGGGCGGGGCTTCGCGCAGCGCCGGGTTGTCACTGAGAATCTTCTTGGCTTCCCAGCCGGCTTGGGTATCGGGGTAGTCGCGCAGGACATCGAGCAGGTAGCGTCGCGCGGCGCCGTGGCGCTGGTGGCTGGGCCGGAGATAGAACTGGCCGAGTCCCAGCAGTCTTTGGGCGTCCTGCTCCCGGGCATCGCGCAGCAGCAGGTCGATTTCCTTGGCGCGGGGGTGGTTGGGCTGGCGGTCCTTGACGGCTTGGGCGTGGCGCACGGCCGCACGCAGCTTGGTGCCGTCGCCGTCGCCGGCCCTGCTCAGTTCAGCCAGGAGGAGTGCCATTTCGAGGCGGACGTCATCGAGGCCGGGGTCGAGTTTCAGGGCGGCCTGGTAGGCGTTGGCGGCTTCTTCCGGCCGGCCGGCCAACTTGAGCAGCTCGGCCAGTCGCAGCCGGTCGTTGAGGGAGACGTGGATGGCCGGCACTTCCCGGATGATCAGTTCGTAGATGGCGATGGCGGTGTCCCGGTCGCGCAGGCCGAGGAAGGTCCCGTTGCCGTCCACGAACCGTTCCGCGATTTCGCGGAGTTTTCCGACCACGTGTTCATAGGGCACGAAGAAGGGCGAGTTGGCCATCAGGTCTTTGTAGATTTCCAGGGCGCGGTGGCTTTTGTTGGCGGAGAAGAGGCAGTCGGCGGCGTGCAGGGTCCAGCCGGCCCGGTTTTTCTGGTCCTGGGTGCGTTTGGCCAGTTTCAGGTATTGCTTCGCCGCCTTTTTGTATTTGCCGTCGATTTCCAGTTGTTGCGCTTCCACCTGTAGAGTGCGGTTGGCGATGAACTGTGCGAAGTCGCTTTGGGCCAGCGCGGCGGCGCCGGTCCAAGCCAGGGTCAGGCCGATGAGCAGCCAGTTATTCATGTTCATGGATGACCTTTGCAGAAGGATAAGGGTTGGAGGGCAGGCCGATGTAAAATCATAACATACTAGAACAACGCCGGGTTGTCTATCGCGGAAGTGCAAAAACGGCCTGGCCGGGCGGGCTCCGGCCGGAGCCCGGTCAGTCCGGGTCAGGATTTTTTCAGGGACAGCGGGTTTGGGGTGCGGCGTCCGGTCGGGCGTTTGAAGTCACGGTGGAGGATGTCGTCGACATCGGCATGTGGCTCCGGCAGGCGCGGCGGCGGCGGGGTTGCGGCGACCAGTTCGGGCAAGGCTCGGCGCAGTCCACGGGCCAGGTCTTTGGAGCAGAACCGGCAGGTGTCGAGCAGGTCCTGCCGGCGGAGCGGTTTGGCCCGGTAGTCGGGCGCCATGGCCGCCGCCAGGGCCAGGGCCGAGACTTTGCAGCCGAGGGCATGGCCCATGATGATTTCCATGACCAGGTCATGGCCGATGATGTCGGCGCCGCCGGCCCGGGCGACTTCGGCTTCGGCGACGGTGCAGAACTGCGAGCCGGGTCGGGCCATGAAAATGCCATGGCGCGGGGAAATGCCGACTTCGGACATGGCATTGACCAATTCGGAATTTTGTTCTTGGGACAAGGCGCCGTTCATGTCGGGGAACGAGGTGTCAAGGAGGGCGTGGTTGCCGTCCAGAGGGGAGAGGTGGTGGCCGTTGATGAAGTCGACCAGGAGGGTCCAGGCGCCGGCCTTGATTTCCTGGCGGAGGCTGAGTCCGCTGTCGATATAGAGGTGCCTGTTGGCGCCGAGTTTCCAGGCGGCGCCGAGGGGCAGGACACACGGGTAGACGCCGTGGCCTTCATAGAGGTGCCGATGTCCGCGCGAGGCCAGGACGGGGATGTCGCAGACGGTTCCGAAGAGGAGGGCTGGGTGTTCGCGGTCGGGTGTCTGGTGTTTGGGCATGCCGGGCAGTTCCGGCAGGGGCAGTTCTGGGGTGGGGGCGTCAAAAAGCGTTTCCAGGTCGAAGCCGCTGCCGAATTGGAGGAAGAGTTGCGGGGTCTGCCAGTTCGGGAAGCGTTGCGG
Source organism: uncultured Lentisphaeraceae bacterium (assembly GCA_964407145.1). Taxonomy (GTDB): domain Bacteria; phylum Verrucomicrobiota; class Lentisphaeria; order Oligosphaerales; family Oligosphaeraceae; genus JAAZKI01. The sequence goes on from CAYOUR010000095.1 coordinate 15,525, forward strand.
CAGCAGTGTGGCGGCCTGGTCAATGCCGTTGAGGAGGGCGGTGGGTGGTGTGGACGTGCTCATGCGGGCGGAGTCTGGTAGGGCCTGGTGGTGGTGGAGGGGTTTACCAGGTGGCTTTGAGGGCGGGGATGATGGCGAACGGGCTGTTGTTGA
>CAYOUR010000096.1:0-15657 GCA_964407145.1 uncultured Lentisphaeraceae bacterium
GGTAGAGTTCCGAGTCAAAGTTGACGGTCGGGAACTGCTTTTCCAGCCAGGCGTAGAGGTCGTGGTGTTTTTTCAGGAACGCGATTTTGTCCGGCAGTTTGGCCAGTTCGGCGCCATTGTGAGGTGCGCCCACGGAGATCAGCTGGGTGACTTGGCGGCGGGCGGCGGATTCGAACCGGGGGTTGGTCAGATATTCACGGCAGATGATGGCGCCGACATTGAAGCCGCAGAGGATGATGCTGCGGGCCCTGGTTCGGCGGCTGGCCTCGCTGACAAACGCGTTCAGTTCCGTGGCGCTGGTTTCGAGACTGGCGTAGCCGTCGCCGGCCAGGGAGAGCGTGTAGCAGGGGAATTTCACCTCGCCGACGGCGTCCGCCTCGGTGCAGGCGACGCCGTCGGCTTTGGTTGAGAAGTGCCCGACATGGCGAATGATGTCATTCGGGGCCGCGAAGTCGTTCGCGGGCAGGCGTTGTCTCTGGCCGATGCCGGGGACGAACAGCACGGCCGCCAGCGGGCGTTCGTCTTCCGCTTGTCGGGCCATGACGATTCGTTTCAGGTCGGCGAACTGGAGATTTTGCCAGATCAGCCAGGCGAAGGCCATGAACACGAACAGGGCGGTCATGGCGACGAGGTGAGCCGTCCGTCTGGGACGGCGGTCCTGGGGAGAGGGTTGTGCCGGGTCGGGCACGTCGGCGGTCTCGGTCGTGGCCTTCAAGTCAGGAAGAGACGCGTACTGGCGGTTGAAGGCGGCGGGTTTGGCCGTCGTGACGCCGGTGTCGCCATGCTGGTGGAAGAAGAGATGGAAGCCGCGCACGGCGGCGGCGGCGGCCGCGGCGGCGGCCGCGGCGTGGAACAGGTCGCCGTCGGCGTTGTCGGGCCGCAGTTCGGTCTTTTTGAAATTGAAGTCGGCGGACGGGATGGTTTTCGGCTTTGGGGCAGGGCATTGCTGGTCGAGGAGTTCCGGCGTGAGGTCGTGGTTCGGTCGGCGGAGTTTTCGGCCGAGGTTGTCGAGGGCATGTTCGGCGAGGATGGCGGTCAGGCCGTGGGCGTTGTCGAGGGTGTTGGCGGTGAAGGCCGCGACGATCCAGCAGCGGCCGCCACGGCCGTGGGCGTCGGTGCCGCCGCCGAAGACTTGATAGGCGCAGAGCCAGTCGCCAAGGCCGATGGCGCCCAGGTGGCGGTCGTCGCCGGTGAGGGTCTCAGCGTCAAAGGTGTCGGCCAGGTGTTCGTGGTAAAGGACCTGCAGCAGCGCCAGGGGCAGGGCCGGATGCCGCCAGGCCCAGAAGTTGCCGTCGGCAGTCTGATGACCTGAATCATAGATGGCCAGAAAATAGCGCATGGTGGTTGGTTCCTTGGGCCGGACGCGTCGCCGGCTGCCTGGCGGGGTGGCCGCCGGTGACGCGTCAGTCCGTTGAGCTGTTGCCAGTGGTCTATTGCCAGGGCCATAGCCGGCCGGAGCGGACCCGCGCCAGCTGGTCTTCCAGCTGCATTTTCCTCTGTTGCAGATTGGCCAGGTCGTCGTCCAGCAGCTGGAGATCATTCTGGTGTTTTTGGATAAAGTCGAATTTGAGGGCGGATTCAGGCAGCCGTTCCTGGCCGAAGTGGGCGAGGATGTCCCTGGCTTCGGCGGCTTTGGCCATGGCGCCGCAGGTGATGATTTCGGCGGTGAAGTCGGCGTCGAGCAGTGCCCGGGGAATGGCGTCGGTGAGCGTTGTGGTGCTGTTGGCGGGGATGTCGGCGGCGAGGGTGATGGCCTTCTGATGCTGCGGGTAGTGCAGGGTGAATTCGAGGCCGCGGATGTGGATGTCGGTCGGGTTGGTCACTTCCAGGTCAAAGGGGCCGATGAAGTCTTTCTTGTGCTGGAATCTGACTTGGGTCCTGATTGCGGCGGCGTCCTGGTCGAGGCTTTGGATGTGTCCGACCAGGTCCCGCAGCATCTGTTCCAGGACGGCCTGGCGGCTGGACCGGACGGTCTCGGTTCTGGTGTTGACTGCCATGATTTTGGCCATGGTTCTGGCCTCGTGGTCGATGGCGAAGCGCCACCAGGCGGTGGAGGCCGCGAGCAGCAATGCGGCCAGGCCAAGGCACGCCGCGGCCAGGAAGGCGCGGGGTTGTCGTCGTCGCCAGCGTTGCAGTTTTTTGGCCAGTCGGGCAGTCCTGGGTCCCAGGCCGGGGAAGCCGGGCGCGAGGTCGTCCTGGCGGGTCGTCGCGTGGCCGTCAAGCAGGTCGGCAGCCGTTTTGGCCAGCCAGGCCGAGAAGTCGACCAGGCCCGTGGAATGGAAGCCGGGGGCGGGGGTGGCAGCCGCCGGGGCGCCGGGCGCCGTTGTTGTTGCCGGGTTGACCGTGGCCACGGCGGCGAGCGGGCAGAACGGTACGTCGCCGGTGGCGATGAACTGTTGCCAGAGAAAGGGGAAGGCGCGGCGGCCGATGTCGGGCCAGGGCATCCGGACTTCATGGCGGTCGACCTGGGTCAGCAGCAGGCAGCACCGTCGGCCCTGGCGGCGAAGCTGGCGGAACATTTCGGCCAGGATGATTTCATTGTGGTAGCGCAAGGGCGCGGGCCGGTCTGCGGCGAGGTCATAGAAGTCGTCAAGGTTGAGGAGGAACAGCACGATGTCAGCCTGGCTGCAGAAATCAATCGCCGTCTGGGCTTCCGGCGAAAGGCTGACCTGGTCGAGGCGTCGGGAGCCGCCGCCGCCGCTGCTGCTGCTGCCGCTGCTGCTGCCGCCGTCGTCGGCGATTCCGGCACAGCTGGAGAAGATGGCACGCAGGTCGTGCCCGGCCATGTCCTGGACGGCGAGCCGGAAGCGTCGGCCGTCAGCCAGTTCGGCATGCCATTGCAGACGCTTGAATTTTCCCGGCTGGGTTGCTGGTGGCCATTGTTCGGATTGCAGCAGGTCCCAGTTCTTGCCTTGGAAATGCATGGTGTTGTTATCGGCCGGGGCGAGGGTGACGTGGTAGCCGGGGTCGGGCGCGGCGTCGGTGCGCGAGAGCCGGTTGGCGAGCACGGTGGCGAAGACGGTTTTGCCGCAGCCCTGGGTGCCGACCAGGGCCATGGCGATTTCGCGGTGGCCGCGGTTGCGGTTGCGGAGGGCTTGTCCGAGGCGCTGGAGCAGGCCGGTTTTTTCGGGGAAGGCGAAGTCATTGAAGGCCGGCCGCGGCTGCAGGTTGAACAGGTCGGTGACCGTGTCCTCGGGCAGGAGTCTGCCATTGGCGGCCATGCGCCGGAGGGTGGCGGCCGGGAAGGGGCCCTGCTGCAGGCCGTCCCGCTGGTAGAACCACTGGTCCAGGGCGGGGTGGGCGCCGGCCGCCAGGGTTTCGCCCGAGGCTGTGTCGTAGAGGATCGTGTCGCGGGTCAGGCGGCCGATGCGGACCGCGTCGCGTAACGCGTCGAGGTCTTCGCAGCGGTTCGGCTGGCCGGCATTGCCTTGATAAGTCCAAGCCATGATGAAGGAGTCGCGTTGAGGGTGATGGAAATGGGCGGCGACAGGTCGCGGTGTTTCTATTTGACTTCGATGACGGTGCGGAGTTGCTTGCCGGCGAGGGGGATGGTCCTGGTTTGCCGGTCAGCGGTCTGATAGGTCACCCGGGCGCGGACGTCGTGTTGCCCGCCGGTGGAGATGACCATCGAGGCCTGGTGGCCTTTGATCTGGGCCGGCCGGCCGCCGACGGTGAAGTCGTCGATCTGGAATTGTGAGAGCACATCGGCATTGGCGGCGGCGGTGACGGTGTAGGTCAGGCGCTTGCCGGCGTCGCCGGCGTCGGACACGTCTGGCGGCGTGATGGCGAAGACGGGCTGGCGGGGGGCAAGCCCGTCCTGGCCGGGTCGGACGATTTCGAGATGGCGGGTGTCGGCCAGGACGCTCTGGTCCGGCAAGGTGAGCCTCAAGGTGACCTCGAAATGTCCCGGGGAAGCGAAGGTATTTTGGCGTTCCGGGGTGACGAGGGCGTTTTCCTCCGGGGTGAAGTCTTCGAAGTCGCCATCGATGGTCCAGCGGATTTGCCGGCGGGTGACGTGTTCCAGGCCGCTGGCATCAGCGGCGATGACCGGTTCACCGGCAAGGGCGATGTCGGGCGTGAGCCGGAGCCGGCATTGCCCGCCCTGCTGGCGGGCAATGCCGCCGGCGTCGCCTATGTCGCTGCCGGAGGTGGAGGCGCTTGGGTCTGGTTCGGCTTGGACGTCGACGCCCCCCGTGGCGGTGGCGGTGCGGCCGTTCTTGCCGGTCAGGCGCAAGGTGACCTGGTAGTTTCCCGGCTTGGCGAAGACATGGCGGGCTTCGCGGTCGGGCATGGGTGAGAAGACGTCGTCATCGCCCCAGTTGATGTCGCGTTGCGGTTCGGCGTCGCCGGACCAGTTGGGCGAGAGGTCCCGGGCGAGGACGATTTCGCCGGGGCGGCATGAAGTTGGCGTCAGCGCGAGTTCGGCGGCCGGGGCGGGGGGGGCGTCGGTCACGACCAGGTCAACCGTGCAGCGGGCGGTTGTCCCGTCGCTGTCCGTGACCAGGAGGGTGACGGCGAAATGGCCTGGCGTCGGGAAGGACCGGCGGCCGGCCTCTGTCAGGGGCTGCCGGGGAGCATCGTCGCCCCATTGGATTTCGCGGTTGGCGATGGAATGGCCTGGCCGGTCGGTAAACGACGCGTCGGTGGCGGTGACGGCCTGGCCCGGTGCGGCCGGGTTGGGCGCCAGCAGAAGGACGGCCTGGAACGGCGCCGCCGCCTGGCTGGCCAGGACGGGGGAACGGACGCTGAGGCGGACGAATTCGCCGTTCTGGTCCATGCTGTCTGGCTCCCAGGTGACGGCATAGTCCCCCGGTCCGGGGAAGCGGCAGTGGACCTTGTCATCGGGTGAGGTGACCTGGCGTCTGGTCATGCCGTCGACGCTGAGGACGCCGGGCTGGTCGGCCCAGGCGGTGACGATGTCGCCGGTCATGATGGCCTGTCGCGGGGCGACGGTCAGATGCTGGCCGCGTGGCCGGCAGTTCGGGCATTGTCCGGAGCGGAGGTGTTCGCCGCAGTCGGGGCAGAGGTTGAGGCAGGAGCCTGCGGCGGTCAGGGTTTCCTGGCTGCCGGGGCAGTTTTCGCGGCCGGTCTGACCTGAACGGAACAGTGCCCAGACCAGGCAGATGAGCAACGCCGCGGCCGCAAGTTGCAGCAGTCGGGCGCCAAGTCGGCGCAGGCTGTGATAGCGGTCCACGTACGGCAGGAACCGGCGTCTGATTTCCCCGGGGTCGGCGGCCGGGAAGCTGCCGCCGTCTGGTTGCCGGTCATATCCCCAGAGGACGATCAGGCGTTGTTTGAACCAGGGGCCGGCCAGCCGGTAGGATTCGGGCTGGCGGTCGGGGTCTGGCAGCCGGAAGGTTTTGATGAAGGCGAGCTTGGTCGGGTCCGGCGGCGGAGCCGTTTCCGCACCGGCCTGGCCGGCGTCCCCGCTGGCATTCTGCTGCTGGTCCCCGATGGTCGGCGCGGCCATTTTCTGGAAGTCCTGCAAGGCGGCGATGAAGCGGTCCAGTTCGCGTGGAGGCAGCTGTCGCCTGGCCAGCGGGGTGCTGTCCGAAACGAGTTCGCGGCCCCGTTCGGTCAAGGAGAACAGGACGCCGCCGGGCGTGGGCTCGGCGCGCGGGAACAAGCCGGCCCGGTCGCTGCCGTGCTGGTCGCGAAGCAGGTTTTGGAAATCCCCGTCCCAGTAGGTCCCGGCCGTGCCGACTTTCAGAGGCGTGAATTCATGGCTGGCGAGGCGTATGCCGGTGTTTTTTTCGTTGTGCATGGGTGGGCCTTTGGCGTCGGCGGTGGCGTCGGGGGCGGAAACGCGGGGCGGGCGGGAAAAGGCGGTCAGCGAACCAGTGCCTTGCAGACGATGTCATTGCGCTTGTAAATCGCCCAGCAGTCAACGACGCTGACCGTGATGGTGCGTGGCGGCGCCGACATCCAGTCATTGTCGACCTTGTCGCCTGTCATGGGGGTTCGGAGGCCATATGCCGTTGTCTTGGAAAGCAGAGCCTGAAGTTGTTTTTCCCAGGCCAAAAGGTCGCAGCCGGCCTTGTCGCCCGGCGGTTGCTGTTCACGGCTGAGGGTGGCCAGGCAGGTGCCGATGCCGCGCAGTGCGGTTTCCAGCATGGCGTCGTGATAATGGCGCCGGTCCGACGCCTGCACGGCGGCGTTCAGTACGGCCAGGTGCCCGGCCAGGAGTTCGCGGTCGCGGGAAGCGCCAGGTTCGTCCCGGCACAGGGACGCCAGGACGCTCTGATAGTCGGGATGGGAGAGGAAATCCGGCAGAAAACGGTAGAAGTCACGGTTGACGGCGGCTGCGGCAGGCTGTTCCGCGCCGGCGCCCGTGGTCGGCGAGGCCGGCGCCAAACGGTTCGCGGCAAGGGTCGAAGGGCCTGTCGCCGCCATGGTGGTGGCGTCCACGTCATCGGCGGAGGCCTCCCGCAGAGAAGGCCGGGGCGGGCCGGAGGTTGCCAGGTCAGGGTCGCCGGGTGCGGCTTCAGATTCTGCATGGTGTGGGTCGCGGCCCTCCTCGCCTTGACCTTCGCTGGGTGCCGTTTCGGCGGTCGCGTCATGCTGCCGACGAGGCGTTGGCGGCAGTTGTGTTTTCAGCAGTCCGAGCAGTTTCCAGAAGGCCGCTGTCCAGGCGACAATGCCGATCAGGGCCACGACCGCGAACATGGCGGTGACGAGCACCAGCGGCTGTTCGTTGCAGTCCAGGCATTGTCGGCAGTCAGAGCTGGCCAGGTCTGCCAGGGTGGCGGTTTGGCCGGGGGCGTTTCGGGGCGCGGCCACGGCCTGGCCAGGCGGGGGCCGCGGCGCGGGGGCTGAGGCCAGGGCCGTTACGGCCGGAACGACTGCTGCCGCGATCGCTCCGGCCAGGGGTGGGGCCAGGTGGCGGTGCGTCACGTTCATGGGAACAGTTTTCCGTTTTCCTGCCAGTTGTCTTCGGCGGCCAGCGGGCAGAGCATCAGTTCAAGGTCGGCGGCGGTGAGGGTGACGCCTTTGAAGCTGCCCAGGGCATGGACCAGGACAAGTTTTTCGCTGGTGTCACCGGCGACGGTTTCACGCCGCAGGGTCACTTGGTCGAGATTGCACAGGGCGGCGTCCGGGTCACGGGCCAACGGGTGGTCTGGTCGCCAGCGCAGGCGGTAGACCAGCTCGGGGCGGTTCACGGTCTTCAGCATGCTGCGGCCGATTCGCACCTGGATGGGCACGTCCCGCAGGGTCTTTTCCGTTTCCTGCGGTTCCAGGAAGATTTCTCCGGGAGTGCCGTCCGGAGCGATTTGCAGCCAGTGGTTGTTGCCGGTGAAGAAGTCCGACTTGGCGGTGGGCAGCAGTTGCCAGCCGCCCTGGTTGACCAGTCCGGAGCGCAGGGCCCGGCCGAGGGCGGCGCCGGTGGCCGTGGTGGTCTTGGCGTCGCGGATGCGGCCATTGGTCATGAAGTCGACTGGATACCAGTCGCCCGGCTGATAGTCCTTCAGGAAGACGATGCGTTGCGGCTGCAGCGGCAGAATGCGCTGCAGCATGGTGCGCAGGTGCGGAATCTCCGAGGTCTTGCCGCAGACCACCATGATGTCGACATCGTAGCTGGCGATGAATTTGGCCAGGGACTGGAAGAAGTCAAAGCCCTGGCCGCAGAAGACGTCGGCGACGCATTGGTCGAGGTCCCGGACCGTGACCGGAATCGGGTTGTCGTAGCGCAACTCGATGCCGAGCAGTCCGGCGAGCTGGTCCCAGTTGCGTTCGTCAATGCCGACGTCCTTGGGCGAATAGCAGCGGCCGCCCTGGCTGTGATCCGGGTTCAGCAGCGGGTTGTCCGTGCCGCTGGCCAGGCATCCGAGCCAGTGATGCACCATGGGGATGAGGACTTGCGCGATCACCAGCTGACGCACCGACACTTCGGCCGCGTTGGTGCTGGTGAATTTCTCGCGCAGGACGTCGGTTTTGTGTTCCAGGCTGGCCGGCAGGAGAGCCGGCAGCAGGACCTGCGCGATGATGTGCCGGACCAGCGTGTCCCCGGCCACGGTCGCGCTGTCTTTGAACATGAGGGTGCTCGCCAGTCTGACAATGGATGAAGACTGGTTTTCATATTCGACGATGGACAGGTCGGAGGTGCCGCCGCCGATGTCGAGCGTCAGGAGCCGGCATTTGGGCTTGCCGGACTGGTCGGCCTTGCCGACAAGGCGGAGCCAGTCGTCGGCTTTGTGGTTGAGGTTGCGGATTTCGGAGTAGACGTAGGTCAGCTGACTGGCGACGGCTTCGTCCAGGGCCAGTTCCAGGGTCGGGCGTGGGGCGTCCTGCTTCAGGTGGGTCAGGATGAAGATGTTGAGGGCCTTCTGCCATTTGGCGGTAAACGCCTTTTTTTCATCTTCGGTCCAGCCACCCGGGTAGGTCAGCGAGATCGTCCGGAGATACCTGGGGATGAATTTCATGAAATCCTGTTTCCATTCGGCGGCGTTGATCTGCCGATGGGCGGTTTCCAGGATGCTGAGCGCCATCCAGGTGAGGGTGTCGGAGCGCGGGTACTGGGCGGCCTTGGCCTGGGTGGCCGGCCGGGACAGTTCGGGCCAGGTGCTGGGCGGATGGTCGAGGTCCCAGTCCTGGCCGTCGATGGGCAGGAAACGGAACACGCTTCCGGCCAGGGGCGGGTTGCCGAGGCGCCAGTCAGCCGTGGCGGCGGTCCTGTTCGGAAACATGTTCCAGTACGCGTGTCCGTCCCGCCCCATGGGGTCGTTGTCCCAGTAGTACCGTTTGGGCGAACTTTGGAAGAAGTTGCCGCCGGCGGCGATCATGCTCTGGTTCTGCGGGTCGTTCATGGCCCGGTGCATGGCTTCGCCGAGCAGCGCCGGGCTCTGGTGCACGAACATCTGCGGGGCGACGACGCGGAGCTGGTGCAGCACGAGGGCATCCTTCTGGAATGGCCAGAAGCCGGTCTTGGTCTGGGTCGTGTCAGGCAAAAGCATGTGTTGGGTGTCTTCCAGCCCATGAAACGGCGTGGTGCGCAGCGCGAAGCTGGAGTCGACCAGGCCATTGCCTGGCTGGCGCACGCCAAAAAGGCCGTCGAGTTCATCCCGGAAGTCAATGGGCCGGCAGACCTGGTTGAGGCCGGTGGCGTTGGCCACGCGCTGCTCCAGGGCGAGCACCACGGTCCTGGTGTTGCCCAGGTCGATGACCAGGTCGACCGGAACCGGGTCGCCGCCAAAGGGCGCCGGCCAGAGGATTTCGAGTTCCGGACATTCGGCCTTGACCTTGAAGCCGTCCTCCTCCAGGCGTCCTTTCAGCCCGAGAGTCAGCGGCCGGTCAGGCAGGCCGTGCGCGTCCGCCGCGAAATAGGGCGGCGGGTCGGCGGTGGGGGCGCGGTCCTGGCGGCGGCGGAACGCCTCGACTTCGCGTGGCTGCGGCGGGCGGGCTTCGATGAGCTGGCCGCGGTTGGCGTCGCCGAGGTTGGTTTCCAGGACGAGCCAGAGGCCGAGGACATCGCCTTCCCGGCCGCGGCGTCGTCGGCTGCCATAGCGGTAGCGGACCCAGGGCTTGCCTGGCCAGGTTTTCCACTGGCAGTCGTCATTGGGGCCGACGAGCACCTCGCGCAGGCGAGCGTGGAAGTCCGCGTCGACGACCTGGAGCCATTTTTCGTCCCAGCTCGGGTCGTCGCCGGCAAAGATGCGGCGACGGACCTCCTGGGATTCCAGGTCTTTGCGGTTGAAGGACATCGGCAGAAAGAAGAAGTGATGTCCGGAGTCGCAGCTGAGGGAGATGGATTGCATGGCGGATGGTGTTGTGGCGTGGGTTGAGGGGAGTCCGGCGGGGCGACCTGGCAAGGATGGCCAGCCGCGCGTTCGAGTTATGCGGTCACGGCCTGGGCGTCGATTGCGGCATCGCCTTTCAGGGTGGCCAGGATGTCGTCGCCGGGGAAGTCCGGCTGTCGGCCGGCGGTGCCGGCGGCGATGACTTCCTCGACGCGTTTCAGGAAGGGCGCTATGGTGCTGCGGAAATAGGCGGTCTGCTGCCAGTCATAGGGATTGCCGAGGGCCATGTCCCTTTCCTGGGCGGCGAAGAAATCCAGCTGGGCTCTGGCTTTTTGTTCTTCGGCGCCCTGGTGTCGTGTCTGGTGTACGGTGCCGTTCCAGACGAGGTTGGTGATGGCGACGGCCAGGTAGGGCCGCAGTCTGGGGGTGATGGGCCCCTGGCGCTGGTAGAAGCGTTCGATCATCCAGACCCTCAGCTGGTCGAGGTCGGCGGCGTCGCACAGGCAGGCCAGGAACTGCCTGGTGTCGCCGGGTTCTTCCATGCCCAGGTCGCGGTAAGGCCAGCCGGCGCCGGCGCCGGCGTCGGCGCCGACTGTCGGCAGGCGGTCCCGGATCAGCTGCAGCTGCCGTTGCAGATAGTTTTTGAGGTTTGCGGCCTGGTTGCCGATTTGCGCGGGCGGCGTTTCCAGGGTTTCAGGATCGAGGTTTTGCAGTTGGCGGATCAGGCCTGCGACCCATCCGCAGGGGTCGCTGAAGGTCTCGGCCTCGCGGCCCGCAAAGGGTGTTTGCCGGCTGCAGGCCGCCATGGTGGCGGTGATGATGTTGCGCAGGGCCGCGGCGCGGCGCTCGGCGTCATTGGCTGGCGTGGGGAGGGCGATTTCCAGCAGTTCGCGAAGCTGCTGGGCCGCCTGTTGCCGGAGGTTCTGTTCGAGGGTGCGACGGCGGTCCGGGTTGATGTGCCGGGCCAGCTGCTGGAACAGATAGTGGCAGCCACCGTCGTCGGCCTCGACCATCTGCTGGAATGACCGGCGGCTCTCCGGCGTGTTGAACTGTTTCTGGAACTCCTTGTCCGCCATGATGTTTTCGCAAGTCTTGGCGAGGAGCTCCCGTTCCTGCGCGGGGGACAGGGCGCCGCCCTGGGCTCGACTGGGGAAGACGAAGCTGCCATCAGGGAAGATCTTGTAGGTGGTGGCGAAGGTCATGGCCTTTTGCGGCAGCGGGTCAAGGGTGTCGAGCATGGCAAAGAGCGGCTGGAGGCCGTTGCCGACCTGGCCAAAAGAGGTCAGGACATCGCTGATGAGCTTGCCGCCGAAGGTGAGGACCAGGAACAGGGGCAGGGGGGGCGGGTCCGGCGCGGTGAAGTCGTAGCCGGGGGCGACGCTTTGCCACCAGAGGCGGAGGCCGTCACGGAGCTGGCGGGGCTGGGACGGGAAACGGCCCAGGCGCGACATCAGGATGAAGGCGTCCAAAGCCCCGTCCAGGGCATACGACGTGACAATCGAGGCGGTCTTGCCGCGCTTGAGCACCTGGGTGAACAGCCTGGGGTCGAGCAGGTCCAGGCTCTCGCCGTCCAGCTGGTTCGCCTCGGCCGTCTGGCTGGACTTCAGGGCCACGCCGGGGAAGTCCAGCAGGTCGGCTGTCGCCATGACGTCCAGGAAAGACTGGGGCATGGCGGGGGTGGCGTGGAGCGGGACGACGATTTCCCGGGTCATGGCCTGGAGGTAGCCGAGGTCGATGTTTTCCCGGAGCAGGAAGGGCCCGGAGTCGGCGCCGACGAGGAGGTCGTCGCCGTCGGTCTCGACTTTCCAGTCGCGGATGCGTCGGCCCCGGTTGGCGGCGAAGTCGTTGGGTGGGTTGAGGAAATTGTCGACGGCGTTGATGTCAAGGAGAGTTCCGGCGACCTCGAGGGTGCAGTAGATGTTTTTGCCGTCGGCGAGCCGCATCAAGTCGGCGTGCTTGCGCCGGAGGTTGTCGAACAGCGCGGTGAGGGTGCGGCGCTGATCCCAGAGGACGAGGGCGGCGAGGTCCCAGACCCGTTTGGAATCGGCCGTGATCTCCGTGGCGTTGAGCAGCATCGGGCGGATGATTTCCCGCCAGCTGCCATTGGCGTTGAGGTTCTTGTAGCGTTGTTCGCCGGCGCTGATCATCATGCCGAGCACGTCGCACAGCGCGAGCATGGCTTCGAAGCCCTCCCGGCTGCCCGGGGCGGCTGGAGTGGCGTCGCCGCCGAGGCTGAAGCCCAGGCGGGCCACGGCGGCCAGGAGCGCGTCGCGGGTCCAGAATACGGTCTCGCCGTCGGCATTCTCCAGTCGGCATTCGCTCAGATAGCCGGCCGCGAGGGAATGCAGGAGTTCGGTGCGGCTGCCGAGGAGGATTTGGACCGGGAACCGCGGGTGTCTGACGGTTTCGCAGAGGTGATAGCGGGTGACACAGCCGGATGCATCGCTGCCTTGGTTGTAGGGGTTGAGTCCGACGCCGTGTTCGCAGCCGGCGCGGAAGCGTCCCGGCGTGCCGTCCGGCCAATCCAGGGCGGAGCCGCGGCCTTCCGGGTCGGCGTCCGCGTCGATATATTGCGCCAGGAGGGTTGATTTGCCGCTCTGGGAAGGTCCCCAGATGCCGAGGCAAGGCATCGAGGCCGTTTGCGTCATGGCGCTGGTGCGGCGCTGGACGGCGTAGAGCCGGTCCAGCCAGCCGGACGGCGACAGCTGAAAGCCGGCCGTGCGCTGGCCGGCGTGCGTCCAATACCAGTCCAGAAGGCGTGAGCTGATGGCATAGCTGTCCAAAATTACCTCCGAAACAACGTCACAGACGCCGGATGACCAGGATGGCATGATATTATAGTGTATGGTCAAATCACCCGAAAAGCAAATTTCCGGCGGGAAAATACGTTCCGCTTTGTCGGGCTTGTTGTTATGGATATGGCTGGGGCGGGGATGACTGGCGTTGTTGCCAGGCGGCGATGGCGCGGTTGGGCGCGATGGCGCGGTCATAGGCGAACCAGGCCCGGCGGTCGGGCAGGTCGAGTTGCCAGAGTCGGAGGCGCCGGCTGCTGCGTCGCCAGGTCTCGTCGCCGAAGCAGAGTTCGGCCTGGTCAGGGACTTGGCTGGCGGCGACAGCGCCGGCGGCCGGGCCGAGGCCGGGCGGAAGCGCGCAGACCATCCAGGCGAAAGTGAGTTCGGCCGCGACGGCCGGCCGCGGCGCCGCGAATTCCCAGGCCAGTTCAAAGCGGCGTCGGAGGCTGGGCGCCGGGCCGAGGCCGAGGCCGCGGACCAGCAGGCAGTCCAGGAAGTCCGTCAGAAAATGCTCCTGTTCGCGGCAGGCGCGTTGGAAAGCCGGCTGCAGGTCGGGGTGGTTGTGGTAGAGGTCCAGCATCCGGGACAGCAGCCGGGCGCGGAGCAGGTCCGCCGGCGTCAGGCTGTCTGTCTGCAGCACATCGTAGGGCGGGAGCGGATGGCAGCGCAGGCCGAGGTCGGCGGCGTCCTGCCGCAGGGGTGTGCCGGGAAGCACCTTGAGGATTTCCAGCTGGATTTCGGCCGGGCCGATGTTGACGACTTGGAGCACGTCCTGCAGAATGTCGTCCCAGGATTGTTTCGGGCAGCCGGCGAGCAGGTCGACGTGCACGTCGATGCCTTCACCGGCGCAGAGGAAGGCCAGGCCGTCGAGGTCCTGCCCGGGGTTTGGGGAGCGTCCGATGCACTTGCGGGTGGTGTCACGGAGCGTCTGGATGCCAACTTCCAGGTGCAGTTGGCCGGGTCGGGCGGCGTGGAGCTCGGCGCGGACCGCGGGTGGCAGCAGGTGCGGATGGATTTCGAGGTGGAAATGAAGTTCGGGGAAGTCGTCCCTGAACAGGCGCAGGAGGTCAACCGTTCGCTGGGGCTCAATGTTGAAGGTGCGGTCAAGCAGGCGGATGTCGTGGACGCCGGCGGCGCGCAGGCGTTCCAGTTCGGCGACGACGGCGTCCAGCGGTTTGAGCCGCAACGGCGTGTTGCCGCTGGTGCAGTAGGTGCAGTGGAAAGGGCAGCCGCGCGAAGTCTCCACCTGGGCAAAGGGCTTGTCCAACCTGAAGAAGGGGCTTTGACAGGGAAGTGGTGGCGTGCCCCAGGCATCGAAGCATGCCGCGCCGCCATTGTCGACGACGGTGTTGTCCTGGCGCCAGGCCAGGCCAGGGACGGCGGCGAGCCGGCTGGCGCGCCCGGCGGCGATGGCGTTCAGCAGCGGCGGCAGGCCGGCTTCGGCTTCGCCATGCAGCGCGAAGTCGAGGAACGGATAGTGCGCCAGCAGGCGGGCGGCTTCGTCGCCCAGGCATTCGGGGCCGCCGACGGCGATTCGGCACTCCGGCCGGGTGATCTTGAGGCGCTGCAGCGCGTCCAGGCTGTGGTTCCGGTTGAACAGGTACAGCGTGGCGCAGACCAGGTCTGGCTGGCTGTCATGCAGCCGGACGGCGATTTCGCCGGTGTCGTCCCCGGTCGTGGCGGCGACCATGGCCCATTCCCAGTCGGCCAGGTCACGGCAGGCGTTGTGTGCCAGCGGCAGGGCCAACGAGGAATGGGAATACGACGCGTTGAGTGAAAGCCAGGTCAGGCGCATGTTTTTTTCCGGAGCAGGGCGAATGAGAAGATGGATGTCCTTAATCAGCAGCAAACAATATAACATGCTTGCCGGGAACGTCGCTGGCAGGAGAGGGAATTGAGTGGGTGGACAGTGGATTCTGTACGTCCCATGCGTCCTCCTCGTCCGATTTCCCTTCCCCCTCAGCAATAATAATTTTTGTCGGCTTGAAAGCGGCCTTGTCCGGTGCTACAATGTGTACTGACGGTTTTGGTGTTCTTCAGCTTTTATCCACGGATTGCGCCATCTGTGCTATCCGCGGAAGGATTTTTCGACAAAGGCTTTTCGGGTGACCACTAAGCAGAAGGCGAGTTAATGGAGAAAAAAGTGCTCAGGCTGGCGGTTCTCATTGACGCCGACAATGTATCAGCTTCAATTATTGAAGGGCTGCTGACTGAAATTGCCGGAATCGGCGATGTCAGCGTCAAGAGAGTCTATGGCGATTTCACCTCTTCCTATAATAATAAATGGAAGGATACTTTCAATAAGTTTGCTATAAAACCGATGCAGCAGTTTGCCTACACAACCGGGAAAAATTCCACGGATGGCACTTTGATTATTGATGCCATGGATTTGTTGCATTCCGGGCGATTTGAAGGCTTTTGCATCGTTTCCAGCGATAGTGATTATACGGGATTGGCCGTTCGAATCAAGGAGGAAGGCCTGCAAGTGTATGGATTCGGCAGAAAACATACGCCGGAAGCATTTCGAAATGCCTGCAATAAATTTACCTTTCTTGAAGTGCTGAAGACTGACATTTCTGAGAAATCGGAGACTGACATTTCTGAGAAATCGGAGACTGACGCAGAAAAATCGGATGCTAATCCCGTAAAAAAATCGCAAAAGACCCCTAAGAAAGTCAAGGCCAAAAATTCGGTCAATGACAATCCATGTTCTGAAGATAATTCTCAGTCGGATACCAAGGAAGAATCGTCCGCCGAAAAAAATGCGTCCTCCGAAAAAATACCCTTGGAGATCATCAAGGAAGCGATAAAGAGTTCCTGCGATGATTCTGGCTATGCATCGCTTGCTCAAGTCGGCGGGAATATTCTTCGGATGAAGCCTGACTTTGATCCCCGCCTTTACGGCAATCATAGTCCCAAGCTGTCATATTTGCTTCGCAGTCTTCCTGAAGTTTTTGAGATGCGCGGTTCTGGCGCCTTGCTGTCAGTCAAGGTAAAGTCTTGATGCGCCGTCCACCTGCCGACTGCTGACGGCGGAATGGGACGTATGGGACGTATAGGACGTATGGGACGTATGGGACCAATACTCCTTGCTTAAGGGTTCAGTATGGCTTTGGGCGACTTCAATAAAC
>CAYOUR010000097.1:0-5397 GCA_964407145.1 uncultured Lentisphaeraceae bacterium
CGACGACTCCTACGTCGAAAAACATCCCTACGTAAAAACCAGGGAGGTCATCCTGAACAACGTCTCCACCGCCAGCGGCCTGCCCCTGCGCACCAGCGACAACAGTCATATGTTCAAGGACGTGAAAATCACCTTCCTGAAACAGGAATGAACATCGCGGGCACGACCAGCCATGCCGACCGCCGCGCCTGCCGGACACCATCGCCCCCGCCCTCCTGCCACGCCACGGAACGCCCAAGCCCACAAGTCCCATCAGCCCGCCTACCCATCCCCCACCTTCTCCAGAAAGACAACGCCATGGCCTTCAAATCCTGGTTAGCCCCGAGTTCAACACGCTTCTATCCAGCCTCCCCGGCCGGCTCCCGCAAGAAACTCAGCCTCGACGCCGCCCTCAATGAAAGAGTCAGCTTCCAGCTTCTGCTGCGCCATGAGAGCCTGGCCCCGCGAAAATTCGCGGTCACAGCCACGGGGCCGGACGGCTGGGAACTCCGCGTCCGGCGGGTGGGCTACATCCCGGTTCGGCATCTGAACACGCATCCGGCAGTCATTCCGCCGGAAGACGTGGAAGGCGCCGACGCCATACCCGGCTATGTTCCCGATCCCCTGTTCGAGGAACAGACCATCCTGCTGCCCGGCGGCGAAACCCACGCCTTCTGGATTTCCGTGCGGCCCGGCCCCGACGCCAAGCCGGGCCCTGGCCGCATCACCCTCCATGCCGCCCCGGAATCAGGCCCCGGCCACAGGCTCCAGGCGGAAGTGACCCTCCACCCGATCGCCCTGCAGCCCCGCCGCGACTTCCGCATCACCCACTGGTTCTACGCGGACTCTTTGTGCGACTGGTACCAAATCGCCCCGTTCTCGGAAGACTTCTGGCCGCTGTGCGACAAATTCATCCGCAATTACGCCGAGCATGGCCTGGATACCATCTATGTACCGGTCTTCACGCCGCCCCTGGACGGCGTCAAACGACCAACCCAGCTGCTGAAAGTCACGAAAACCGGCCCCGACGCGTATGCCTTTGACTGGTCAGACGTCAAACGCTGGGTGAACATGTGTCAACAGCACGGCATCACCCACTTTGAATGGACCCACCCCTTCACCCAGTGGGGCGTGAAGTTCGCCATCCGCATCTATGAACAACAAGGCGCCGACGAAGTCCTGCTGTGGCCGCCAGAGACGCCGGCGACCTCGGACACCTACCGGGCCTTCCTGGAGCAGTACTTGCCGCAACTGCGCCAATTCCTGCTCCAGGAGGGCATTCTGAAGCGATCCTTCTTCCACGTCTCCGACGAGCCGCACACCGAAGAGGACTTACAGAACTACCAGGCCGCCCGCGCCCTGCTGCAGGAGCTGGCGCCCTGGATGAAAACCATGGACGCCCTGACCGGCATCGAATACGGCCGATCACGCCTCACCGACATGCCCGTGCCCAGCATCCGCACCGCCCTCCAGTTCGTCAACGAAAACATCCCCTGCTGGTGCTATTACTGCTGCGGACCGCGCGGACGATTCCTCAACCGCCTGCTCGACACACCCCTGGCCAAGGTCTTCATGCACGGCTTCCTGTTCTACCGCTGGCCCTTCCAGGGATTCCTGCACTGGGGATACAACTACTGGTATCGCTCCCAGACCAGAACCTTGATCGACGTCTTCCACATCCAGGACGGCGAAAAATGGCCGGGATGGGCCTATGGCGACACCACCCAGGTCTACCCCGGCCCAGACGGGCCCCTCGATTCCATCCGCTGGGAAGTTTTCTCCGAATCACTCCAGGACTACCAGCTGCTGCAAACCCTCGAAGTGCCCAGAAACAGCGACCTGCTCAATAAACTGCGCTCCTTCGAGGACTTCCCCAAAAACAGCCGCTGGCGCGACCAAATCCGCAAAAAACTGTTCGCCCTCGCACGCGCCCGGACAAGACCGGAATAACGCCAGCAACGACTTGGACGAGCCCACCCCAGCCGCATTGTCCGCGCCCCGGCTATCCGCGGAAGCCCATTCAAAGAAGGCGGATGACGCCCGACTGCGACGAAGACCGTTTTCATTCAAGAAAAAAACGCATCAGATTATCGGCTGAGCCTATGGATAGAGATGACACCATAAAAAAACATCCGTGTCCATCCGTGCCCATCGGTGTCCATCGGTGGTTCACAACAGGGTGATTTCGCCAGGAAAATCGTCCTCGGCTTGGCCGGCGGGCGCGACCTACTCAGCCGTCGTTTTCAGCAGCATCCAGGCAAGGGCCTTTTCGACTTCATCGACGTCGACCGTGGTATTGCAGCAATCCCCGCACGGCCGGGCATTGTGGACGGCCAGCACGGGCTTAGGCAGCGTTGCCAGAATCCCGGCCGCCAGTTCCTTGTCGCAGGCGACCGCCACGACCGCGCGGACGCCCGGCCGGCGGACTTCCTGCACGGCCCGGCGCCCCCCCCCGACGACAACGGCGCGCACGCCGTGCTTCTCGGCCAAGGCGGCCAGGGCGCCGATCCGGCATTTGCCGCAACGCCGGCAGGCCGCGATGTCGCTCTCCACATCCTGTCGGCATTCGCTCCATTGCAGGCAGTGCGGCAGCAACAGCAGCAACTCCTCAGGCGCCGGACGGGGCCGGCGCCAACGCGTCATGGCATTGCTGGCTTTGATGAACCATTGACTGATCATGATGAAAATATAACCCCTGCCGCGCAATTAACAAAAACCGCCGCCGCCGGCTCGCCGTTTTCACTTGCCGCCGGCTCAGAGCTTGCCGGCGTCGGGGTCGTGCTGTTCGCCCTGGAGGTGGAGGTACCGGAGATCGAGAAGATGGGCCAGACGCACATCCTGTAACCCCCGCAACATGGTGCTGCGGAGGTCGGGAAAACGCTGCTCCAGCTGCTTGAGAAGCTGTTCCAGAAAAAAGCGGTCGCCATGACGGCGCAGGTCGTCCTGGTATGGGCAGGAGCGGACGGACGGGTAGTCCATCCGCCGGGCAAACTGGCTCACGCGGTCCTTGGTAATGGTGCACATGGGCCGGATCAGCCGTTTGCTGGCCTGGTCGGCAGCCACGTTCGGGCCCATGGTCTTCAGGCCGCCGCCGCGAAACAGAGCCATCAGAAAACTGACGCAGAGGTCGTCAAGCTGCTGCCCCAGGGCGATCTTGTTGCAGCCCAGGCGATCGGCCAGGGCATGCAACTGGCCGCGCCGCAGGCGCGAGCAAAGGGCGCACGGGCGCTCTTCGGCGTCCTTGTCGACCAGCAGGGACTGCCCCGGAATGGTCACGCTTTCCCATTCCCAGCCCTGGACGCGACAGTAGGCGCCGAGACTTTCCAGATCAAACGTGGCAAACCCCATGTCGACGGTGGCG
Organism: uncultured Lentisphaeraceae bacterium; assembly: GCA_964407145.1. Classification (GTDB taxonomy): domain Bacteria; phylum Verrucomicrobiota; class Lentisphaeria; order Oligosphaerales; family Oligosphaeraceae; genus JAAZKI01. The sequence goes on from CAYOUR010000097.1 coordinate 3,341, forward strand.
GCGGTCAGCGAAAACCGGAACGGCGCCCGCCGCCGCAGGAAGGTAAGAACATGCATCAGGGTGAGACTGTCTTCGCCTCCGCTCAGCCCGACCAGCACCCGGTCGCCATCCGCAAGCATGGCGTAGTCATTGACAGCCCGGGACACGTCACGGCAGATTTTGGCGAAATCCGGCCAGCGCCAGAATGGTTGAAAAGTTGACATCGGCTCCTCGGGCAGTCCCCGCCCCCACGCTGACTTCCGGACCACGAAGGCGGCACCGACGGCGCCGGCGCGGACAAGGGCGCCGGCGTTCATTCGAACCAGGGGCGGCGCCGCCACGCCTTCCAAACCACCGGGACGCACGCCTGGCGCCGCCATTTTTCTGCTCAATAAAATGCCATCTGGCACTTTTTTTGCAAACCCCGCGCGTGTATATTGTCCCTGGTTCTGCATGAATCCAGGTCATATCACCCTTCCTCCCCGGAGACGCCATGCTGCCGCACAATCACTTCTTTGAGATTTACCCCAAGGTCCTCCCCGTCGGCCGCAGGACGGAAATCACCATCCGCGCGCTGTTCGACCACGTCCAGCTGCGGGAAGGCCGCCACTATGAGCTGCTGCTGCTCGGACGCGAATTCCAGACGGCTGATCCCATTCCCCTGGTTGCCGACCAGGGAGTGCTCACCTTCTCGTTCACACCGGCGGCCGAACAGGAATACGAACTGGTCCTGTTCGAGCGGGACGGTGAAAGCCGGGTGAAAAAAGAAGGCTTCAACTTCTATGCCGCCCATGACGACCTGTTCAACACCCGCCCCTGGAAAGGCGACTTCCATGTGCACAGCTGCCGGTCAGATGGCCGCGAAACGCCCGCCTACGTCGCCGCCAGGTACCGCCAGGCCGGCTTCGACTTCTTTGCCCTGACTGACCACCACCACTACGAACCGTCGCTGGAGGCCATCGCCGCCCTGGAAGAACTGGCCACGGACTTCCGCGTCTATCCCGGCGAAGAGGTCCACCCGCCGTCCAACCCCATCCACCATATCAACTTCGGCGGCGCCTTCAGCGTCAATGACCTGCATCGGGAAAAAGAAAGCTACGAAGCGGAAGTCGACCTGGTGGAAGCCTCGCTGGAACGCCCGGAACTGACCCCGGCCGAACGACGCATCCTGGCCTCGTCCATCTGGGTGTTCAACAAAATCAGGGAGGCCGGCGGCCTCAGCCTGTTCTGCCATCCCTACTGGGTCAACGGCAACCGCTACAATGTCAGCGAACCGCTCATCCAGGCGCTGTTCGCCGAAATGCCGTTCGACGCCTTCGAACTGCTCGGCGGCTTCTCGCGCAGCAACCACGAAGGCAACGCCCTCCAGGTCGCCCGCTGGGGCGACGAACGCGCCAAAGGCCGAAAAATCCCGATCGTCGGCGTCTCCGACTCCCACGGCACCGAAAATGCCGACCTGTTCAACTGGTACTTCACCCTCGCCTTCGCCCCGACTCCGGACTTCCAGGACCTGAAATACGCCATCACCAGCGATGGCGCCGTCGCCGTCCAGGCCATCCCCGGCGAATGCCCGCAAATCTACGGACCATTCCGACTCGTCAAATTCGCCTACTTCCTCCTCCGCGAAGTCCTGCCCCTGCATGACGCCGAATGCGCCGAAGAAGGACGACTGATGCTCAAAGTCCTCGCCGGCGACGAAGAAGCCGCCACCCTGCTGAACCTGACCAGACACCGCGTCGAAAAACTCTTCGAACACCTCTGGGCCTGACCCTAAAACGGAACACGCCGGCGCTGGTTAAAAGCCAGTCACGCCCCCCCCGAAAAAACGATGGCAAGGCAATCTCGCAAGCCATATGGGCCTTGACCATTTTTTTCTCCGGTGACTGGGAGGGATGGGACCTGTGCTCCTCACTCATACGTAACTCCGACTGCAAACATGGGACGGATGAGATATACAGGTCGACGTATAGGACGCATAGGACTTATGGGACATATAGGACGATGAATAGGACTTATAGGACCAATACTCCCATTCCGCTGTCCCATGCGTCCCATTCCGCTGTCCCATGCGTCCCATT
>CAYOUR010000097.1:5497-15038 GCA_964407145.1 uncultured Lentisphaeraceae bacterium
GTCCCATGCGTCCCATTCCGCTGTCCCATGCGTCCCATGCGTCCTATAGACCCCATAAGTCCTATTCGCCGTTCCACACGCCGCACAAGTCCTGTTAGCAGTCCCCGTTGCCCTTGCATGTCAGTGCATGACAGATTATAGTATTATGTTAAGCTTGATGCGCGTCTTGTGATGCTCGTCGGCGACGATTCCGGCCTTGATCAATCACCACGAAGCGAAAGACAGGACGCGGACACTGACATGAAGCACAAAGGACACCGCCGTTGGTTTACTCTGATTGAGCTTTTGGTCGTCATTGCCATCATCGCCATCTTGGCGGCGATGCTGCTGCCGGCCTTGAAGAAAGCCCGGGACCGGGCCAAGAACATCAGCTGCATCAACAATTTGAAGACGATGGCGCAGTGCACGCATTTCTACACGATGGATTTTGACGACTTCCTGCCGCCGTCGAACGATTCCAGCATGGGCAGTTCCTCGAACAGCCGCAGCTGGGCGCGGCTGTACACCAAGGCCTTGAACTACGTTCCGGAGCTTTCATCAAGCAACTACATCCGCAACCGGCACAACGACTACACGTTCTGGTGCCCCGGGGTGACGACCTGCCATGACGAGGCCACCTACGGCGTCGACTACAGCATCAACCAGCAGATTTCCGCATCCGTCAACACCGACGGCACCTTCAGATCCTACGACGGCTACACCTGGTCCTGGTGGCGCATCTCCACCCTCAGCGGCCGCCTGATCATGTTCGCCGACGCCAGCGGCAATGGCTGGGCCTTCAATCACTACAATTTCAAGGGACCCAACTTCACGCTGCGCTTCCGCCACAACACGACCCAATACCCGCGGTCGTACACCTACAGCGGCGTCACCTACCCGATTGCCGACTACGGCTCCGCCAACATGGCCTTCCTGGACGGTTCCGCCTCGACCTACCGCTTCCAGGAATTCACGACCTGGAACGCCGAGCCGTTCTTCTCCATCTACGCACGCGAACGCAAATAGCCGCCGGCTCTCTGACGGCTTGGACGACGACAGAGAACGCGGCGGACCCGCGCCAGCGCCTCCGGAACAATGGGCAGCCTGTTCTGGAAAAAAACGTAGCGACGATCAGGGCGTCATTTCGTATCCGACGGAATGGCGCCCTTTTCCATGACCCGCTCCAACCAGCAACCCGCCCCCGGAGGACGAACATGCTCCACGACCACGCTCCTGGCTTCCTGACCCTTCTCGCCTGCGCCCTGGCCGCCGCGGCGCCGCTGGCGCCCGCCGCCCCGCTGACGCTCATTGGCGAGCGCAAGAACCCCGCCATCCCGGAAACCGAGATCATCATTGATGAAAACTGCCCGCCGGCGGTCCAGTTCGCCGCCGAGGAACTGCAGCATTTTCTGCTCCGCATCACCGGCGTCCGGCTGCCGGTCAACCTCAGCGCGCAATACGCCTGGCAGACGAAGAAGATCATCCTCGCCCTGCCGGATTCGCCGCATTTCGCCGGCGTCCGGGACAAATACGCCGCCGACCTGGCGGCCCTGGCCGGCACTGACGGCTACGCCGTGCGCACCAGCGGCAACCAGCTGTTTCTCTTCGCTGACTGCCCCAAGGGCGTCTTGAACGGCGTCTACCGGTTCCTGACCCGCAACTCCGACCTGATCTGGCCGCGGCCTGGCGGCGAACTGGCCATCTTCACCCCGTCGCCGACGTTTGTCGCCGCCGGCAACGACGGCCTGGACCTGCCCAAGTTCAAAATGCGCGGCTTTGGCTGGAACTACTCGCGCAGCGTGCACAGCGGCGAACTTGACGTCTGGAACGCCCGTCAGGGCGCCAACCTTTCCAGTCCCGACCACCCGGCCCTCGCCTTCCGTCGCCGTCGGCTCGGCTTCCGCGAAGGCTACTACGACGTCTTCGAAGGCGGCCACAACCTGATCCGATTCTGGCTGCCGGTCGAAAAATACGGCCAGGAGCATCCCGAATACTACATGCTGATCGAGGGCCAGCGCTATGTCAAAAACAACGCCAATCCCTGCGTCACCAATCCGGCCGTCGTCAGCGCCTTGGCCGAACGTTTCCGTGAAGTCATCCCCACCCTGCCCCCGCACTACTCCACCATCGTCGCCCAGATCGCCGACCAGAGCCTGTGCTGTGAATGCGACCGCTGCCGACAGCCGATCACCCTGCCGGACGGCACCGTGCTCACCCACGACCACGAGGCCTTCCGCTCAACCCAGTTCTTCCTGTTCTTCAACCAGCTTGCCAGAATCGTGCATGAACTCAACCCGCGCCTGATGATCCAGCAGTACGGCTACTTCTTCCTGGCCGAGCCGCCCCTGGTCAAGGTCGAGCCGAATGTCAAAATCTCCTTCTGTCCCTACATCCGCAACGACAAGAAACCGCTGTCCGACCCCAGCAACGCCAAGTGGAAGCGCCGGACCGACGCCTGGCTGGCCAACACGCCCAACCTGATCTGGCGCGAATACTACTACTCCGGCGCACGCTTCCCGCGCCCGATTGCCGACATCGCCAGCCAGGACCTGCGCTACATCCAGGCCAGGGGACTCACCCATGTCACCAGTGAATTCACCTGGTCGGACGACGGACACGTCCCCGCCGACAAGATGCCGGCCAGCGAATTCTGGGACACGACGGCGATGGAGGCCTGGACCATGCTGCAGCTGCTCTGGGACCCGTACCAGGACCCCCAGGCCCTCCGCGCCGAATACCTGCGCCGAACCTATCGGGAGGCCGCCACCGCCATGCAGGAATACTACGACCTCATCCGCACGGCCTGGCTGGAGGACGACACGCCCTCCGCCTTCAATGACGATGTCTTCAAATCCGCCGCCTACTACATCCTGGGCAAGAAGATCGACGGCGCCTGCCGCACGGCGCTGAGCCGCGCCGAGAAGGACGCCGTCCACCCCGACTCGCTGCGCCTGGTCCAGGCCAACCGCGCCGTGTTTGAACAATGGCTGGCCCGCGCGGCCGAGGAAAAGCTGGACACCGTGCGCGTGCCATTCATCCGCCTGACGCCCGAAACCGCCCCCGGCTTCGACTTGTCGGCCGGCGCCTGGCAACAGGCCGCCGGCCTGCCACCGTTGCTGCTCATGGGGCACGCGCCCCTGAAAAGCCAGTACGAAACCACCATCAGGATTCTCCAGGACGGGCGACATTTCCTGATCGGCTGTTCAGTGCGCAAGGCCCCGGCGACCATCTGGGCACGGCATCCGGCCGGAACGGCCCACGACGTCTTCCCGAGCGGCGACCACATCGAGCTGTTCTTCTCGCATCCGCGGGACGGATATTACCAGCTGGCCTACGATGTCAACGGCAACCGCTATGACGGCCGCCTCACCGACGCATCCTGGAACACACCAGTGCCCTGGGAAGTCAAAACCAGGGTCGACGACAACGGCTGGAGCAGCATCGCCAAAATACCCTTCGCGGCCGTCAACTTCGAAAAACTCGTCTCCAACAAACTGCGCTTCCTGTTCTTCCTCACCAACCTCGATGACCAGCGCAAGGCCGAGCATTCAACCTGGGGCGGCGGCCGCGTCCATGCCGCCGACTCCTTCGGTGAACTGACCGTGGACCTGGAGTAGACTCCGAGGGACAAACGCCCCCGGAATCCCCTTGCCCCGCCCGCCGGCCGGCCGGCGCCGCCCATGCATCGCCCTTCCGCGAAAGGACCTCACTACCGCCATGACGCCGCTGCAGCTTAAAATCTGGGACCACTGCCGGTATGTCACCAATCCGAGCCATCCCTATGACGAAATGGCGCGGCACCTGGAAGCCATGGCCAGAGCCGGCGTCACGGCCACCATCGTCTATATGCCGGAGGTGATCTCCCTCGACGACTACTGCCGGGCGGCCGCGGCCGCCGGCCTGGAGGTCGAGGCGCGCATCTTTCCGGCCTGGCAGGTCGATAATCCGGTCATGCGCACCCTGCCGAAGCACGAACTGGCCGACATGGAACGACGCTTCGGCATCCGCCTGACCAAGACCTGCGCCAATCACCCGCGCAACCGGGACGGCTTTCTCGCCGCGGCCCGGCGCCTGGCGGAAGAGTATGCCAGCCGCCTGGCCGCCATCCACCTCGACTTCATCCGCAATGACAACGCGGTGCTGCTGATGGATTATCCGTGCCAGTGCGACGCCTGCCAGGCGCTGTACCTGCGCCATTTCGGCTGTCAAGTGCCGGATGCGGCCATGCGCCGCGCCCCCGCCGTCCTCTACAAGATGCTCGCGCTGCGCAATGCCAACGTCACCGCCATGGTGCGCGCCATGCGGCGGCTGACCACAGAATATGGGTTGGGGCTGACCATCGCGGCGCGCGCCAATTACCTCAACAGCCCGGACATCACCAAGGCGCCAGTCTGGGGCCTGGGACCGGCCGTGCTGGAGGGGCAGGACTGGGTGGCCTGGACCGATGACGGGCTGCTCGATGCCGTCTATCCGATGAACTACCACACGGACCCGGCCCTGTTCCAGGCCGTGCTGGCCGACCACGTGCGACTGCTGGCGCCGAATCTCGACAGGCTGTTTTCCGGTGTCGGAGTCTCCAGCTCCATGGGCGACAATACGCCCCAGGACGTCGCCAGGCGCCTGGAAATGGTTCAGACCGCCGGCCTCCCCGGCGCCGTCCTCTTCAACAAAAGCAATGTCTACTCAGACGAATTTCTGGCCGTCCTGCGCGCCTTCGCCCGCTGAATGACGGCGCTGCGTCCGCCTTCGCGGTTCCGCCAACGGTTCCCGGCCATCAACGACCGGCACCAGCCGACGTTCAATAGGGTCTTGCCGTTATTCCCTCAACCGCCGATTTTTCGCCATCCACGGACACCGGCACGACTCAACTCTATCGCCCTGACAGTTGCAAACACCCCCGCCACACAATAAATTATGTTTTCACCCTTGTCCGGACACGAAATCACCATAACCCGAAAAACAAGAAGGACCCACGCATGGAGCACGTTTACGAAGGCAAGACCAAAACCGTGTATCGCCTGCCCGACGGCAATTATCTTCTCAAGTTCAAGGACGACGTCACCGGCGCCAACGGCGTCTTTGACCCCGGCGCCAACACGGTCGGGGCGACCATTGCCGGCAATGGCCGCAATTGCCTGCTGCTGACCAAATTCTTCTTCGATGCCCTGAACAAGGCCGGCATCCGCACGCACTACATCAGCGCAGACCCGGCCGCGGAAACAATGACGGTCGAGGCATGCCGGCCTTTTGGCAAAGGCGTCGAAGTCATTTTGCGCTATAAGGCCGTCGGCTCGTTTTTCCGCCGCTACGGCGACTACTGCACGGAAGGCCAGGACCTGCCCGGACTGGTGGAGATGACCTTCAAGGATGACGCCCGCAACGACCCGCTGGTGATCAAGGACGCCCTGGTCATGCTCGGCGTCATGACGGCGGCCGAATACGATACCCTCAAGGACATGACCCAAAAAATCGGCCAGGTCGTCAAAGACAAACTGGCGGAACGCGGCCTGGAACTGTATGACATCAAATTCGAATACGGCCGCAATGCCAGGGGCGAACTGCTCCTGATCGACGAAATCTCGGCCGGAAACATGCGCTGCTTCAAAAATGGCCAATGGCTGCAGCCCGACGAAGTCGTCGCCGCCATGCTGAGCTGAACAAACCAAACCCGGCGGAAACCGGCGGAAACCGGCGAAAACCGGCGAAACGAAACGCACCGGCGCACGCCAACTCAAAAAGCCGCTTGGCGAGGACATGCCCGTTGCCCGGGGCCCGTTGCCCGGGGCCCGGGGCAGCCCTCACTCTTCCGGACTGCTCCAAGTATAAGCCGGCCGGTTATCCTCAAGTTGACGCAGGAAGTCCTGGTTGGCAATGGGGACGGGGTGGTTGAGCAGGCCGAAATGGAAGCCTTGGAAACCGGGCGTCAAAGCCACCCTGACCCTGGCCAGCCAAGTCACGCCCGGCTCGGCCGTCGCCTGGGCGACGCCGGCATGATTCAGCACCAGCAGGCATGGACCGTCGCCGCGGTCCGGTCCGGCGCCGTCGTGGATGTCATCCTGGAACACAATCAGGGTTTCCTCCGCCGTCAGGACCGTGGCGCGCTGCTCCGGAGTGATGTGCCGGGTAGTCGTCTGAAACGAGCGGCCGTAGACGTCCTTGCCACTCCAGCGCACCTTGCCATCCTGGCCCTTGACCAGCTTGGATGGCAGCGCCGTGAACACCAGTTCACAGCTGCGGATCGGCTCCAGGCCAGACGGCTCCGGCAGCAGCACCGCCCACAGTACCGGCGAATCCGGGCGCATGTAGAAGCGCAGACGCAACGCCGCGCCGTCAAAATTCAGCCTGACTTCAAAGCCGCGCCGGCCGCCCTGCTCCCAGGCGGCAAAATGACCCTCGTCCAGCAGAATTTTGTGCAGGGGTATGGCATTGACGGTCAAGCTCAGGAAGGGGCTCAGGCCAGTGAAGCCGGTCTGGCCGCCATACCTGATTTCCGTCTTCGGGTCCTGTTCCGGCGTCGCATGCCAGCGCAAGCTGGTCACGGCATGGGTGCGAAACCCATTGCGGACCGTGTCAAGCCGCGCCCACGCATACCACTCCGGCTTGTAGACGTACGGATTCAGCCGCGTCTCAGCCTGAACCGGCCGCCGGGCGTCCCCGGCCGGGACAGCCGTTCCGAACGCCAGCCAGGCGGCCAGAATGCTGATGATACGGCGGCGAAACACTCTGGCCATCGTCTCCTTCTCCTGCTTGAGGGTCGCGCCGACGGGTCGGGCCGGCGGCTCCCTCAGTCGCCCTTGCCGCCGAAAACGATTCGGCCGTACATGTCGATATTATGATGGTTGCCGAGGGTCAGGGCGCTGCCGGTCACTTCGGCCGGCGACGTGAGGCGATTGCTGACCAGATTGAACCGCCAGGTGTCGTAAGCCTTGGGCGGAGCCTCGTCAAAAGCCGCGTAGGGAATGAAGAACTCGACGGTCCAGCCAGCGCCATCCACGGTGTTTTTCTGAATCCATCCCGGGACTTTGTGATTGGGGTCGATCGGACCCGGCACCGGCAGATAGCGCTTCTTGCCAAAATAAACATTGCCCTCCGGGTCGAACGCAAACTGGTAATTCTGTTCGGCCTGCGCCCCGGGCATGAAAAACACCTCGTAGCTGCTGTTCGACCACAAGCCCTTGTCCAATACGGGCGGATACGGCGACGAAAACAGCCCGTAGATGCCCACATCATCCCAGGCCAGACGGGCCTCAACCGGAAAGCGCGGCTCACGACCCGAGCCCCTGGGGTCGATCAGACGCACCGGCCGCGCCCGACCCCAGCAGGGTTCGGCGCCGGCGCCGTCCACGACAACCGCCTCGCCCGGCAACAGCCGGGTGGCGACATGGACGGGCAGCTGGTAGGCGTGACAGGCCCGCTGGACCTTAAAGCTGTCCGCCCACGGCGCCGACAAAATGCGGAACCGGCGCATCTCAACCGAATCCGGCGTCAGCGCGGACTCGGCCAGCTGCAGCAATTCCTCCAGGCGGTCGATCAGCGCCGGCGGATAGCTCGGGATGGCGACGCGACGCGGCGCCAGCTCATGATAAACCGCCATCAGGTCGTGCTTCAAAATGCGATGGAATTCAGCCAAGTGGCGGCCGGCCTCTTCGCCATAGAACAACGGCCAGTGCTCGGCGATGCCGGCTTCGACATCCCAGCCCGGATTCCACATGCTCCGGAAAGCCGCGTAAAAGGACGTGTAGTACGGAAATTGAAAGCCGCTGTCAAAAAACAACGCGCCGTCGCCGAGGTCGTCACCCAAGGCCTTCGGGATTTCGCCCAGATACTCGCCGATGACGGCCCGGACAAACGGGTTGCGGTACTCGTCATACAGCCACAGGCGGTGGATGGGCTTGCCGGTCGAGGCGACCCACTCCCTGACCTGGCGCTGAAAGGCCTCCCGGTATTCCGGCACGGTGATGTATTTCGGCACCGTGCCGTTGCACAGATTGACCAGCAGATTCGAAGGCAGCTTCTGAAAACGCGGGTCAACCGGCGCGTATTCGGCATTGTAGTACGCCAGGATACACAGATTCGCGCCGGGCAGCTCCTTCTCCAGACGCGAACACAAATACTGGTAAAACCGCGCATAGACATTGGCCATCAGGGCATTGGGCGGCCGGGCCTCGTCCGCCGGCGTAATCAGGTTGAGTTCGCGCACTACCGGGTCGCCGATGATGTCCGCCGCCGACTGGTAGGTGTCGCAATTGCCGAACGTAACGGTCTTGCGGGTGGCGCCGAGCCCGACGAAATCCCGGCGGCGGATGGCCCCGATCATCTCGTCACCGTTGATCGCACCCTTCCATACCTCCATCAGAAGATCGGCGAACCCCAGGTCGACGACATTGTACAAATTGCCCAGGTGCTCCTTGGGGTTGTAGAAGAACTTGCCGTCGGCGGTGGTGTAGAAGATGGTCTTCAAGCGGTCAGGGAAGGCCCGGGCCAGGTCTTCCGGGCGCGGATTGTGGCTCGAACCAAGGTACTTGGCGCCAAACCGCAGCGGGTCGCCGAACGACCGGTCGCCCTTTTTGACATTTCCGGCCAGGGCACCGTATTTTTCCAGATCTTCGGGCTTGGTCACCCCAGTCCACAGATGATAGCCGCCCTCGCGGTTCATGAACCGCGGGGAGTCGCTGTAGTTGGCCGGCCGCACCAGCAGCTCGGAAAGCTGCGGCCAGTGCGTGCCGATGTCGCCGGGGAAAAAGTAGCGCACCCCGAGAAAACGCTCCGTGAAATCATAGGCGCCGTACAGCGTGCCGCGGCTCAGCGATTCGCGCGCCAGAAGCAACGTCGTGTCGTGGCCGACAATCATCACCCCGCGAGGAAACGTCCGGACCACAAAGCCCTGTTCCGGAATCGCCTTCCAGTCAATCCCCTGCTCGCGGGCCAGGGCGCAGTCGCCGACAACCAGCCAGTAGGCGTGGCGTTCCAGCGCGGCCGCGTCGCCGGCCTCCACCACAGTCGGAGCCTGGCCCGTGCAGTGCACGAAAGCCTGGACCAGGGCATCGACCGCCGGCGCGATGCTCTTGTCCTTGGCCTTCGGACCGGTCAAGTGCTGCTCGCCGCGCGTATCCGTCACTATCGCAAACTGGAGCTGCCGGCCCGAGACCAACGCCAATTCCTCATGCCGCGGCGCCGGGCCGTGCCTGACCGGACTGAGAGCCCGGGTATCGAGGTCATAGGCAAAAACGGAGGTCACGCACAACAAAAAGCCAACAAGCAGCAACTGCGTCTTCATGATGCTGTCTCCCTGCCGACATCACTGGCGGCACTTGATTGCGTGTGCTTCACGGCCCCGACCATCCGGACAGTTGCGTCCTTCGCCTTCCGCCATCCAACCCCGACATGCCGGCAAACCCCAAACCGCCGGTCTTCATAACGTAATCCGCAACGATGCAAACGCCAGCAGCCGCCGAACCATTTCGGGCGCCAACGTAACCGGTCACCCATTGAGAATTGCGCCATGGTAGGGTGCCGTCGTCCTGGCATGATGCCCGGCAAATGAGGCTGGACGACCTACGGC
>CAYOUR010000098.1:0-14794 GCA_964407145.1 uncultured Lentisphaeraceae bacterium
GGGAATTCAGACACCAGCAGGCAATCGGCTTTCCATGACATTCGCCTCACCTGCGGGGAAAGCATAACGCCTTTTATCAATGGCTGGCCGAGGTCGTCCGCTCCGACAAAAGCCGGCCCGGGATTGCCAGACGGCGGTTGGCGGCATTATATTAAACTTCCCCCCGCGGTGCGACGGTTGGCGTTAGCCCAGCTGGTTCGACCAGCCTGGCACTCACCCCGCATCAGCCGCTACATCCCGGCCGGCGCGAAGCCGCCGACGGGACATCACACCACATCAGCGAGGAAAAACATGAAGGGCGCCATCTGCATTGTCAAATGCCTGGAAGAACTCGGCGTGAAATACGTGTTCGGCTACACCGGCGCGGCAATTCTGCCGGTGATGGACGAATTGGGCCGGAGCCCGATCAAGATCGTGGTCAGCGCCAATGAGCAATGCGCCGCCTTCAATGCGGCGGGCTACTCCCGAGCCAGCGACAGCGTCGGTGTCGCCATCGTCACCTCAGGCCCGGCCATCACCAACACGCTGACCGCGGTGGCCGACTCCTTTGCGGACAGCGTGCCGCTGCTGGTGATCGCCGGGCAGGTGCCGGAACACAAACTCGGCACAGACTCGTTTCAGCATATCGACGTGGCCTCGGTGTTCGGCCCGACAGCCAAGCACGTCATCTCTGTCAGCAGCATCGCCAACCTGGAAACGGCCATCAAGGACGCCTATTTCCTGGCACGTTCCGGCAAGCCGGGGCCGGTCATCATCGACCTGCCGCTGAACCTGCAGCAGACCGGCAGCCAGTACCAGGGCGGCAACATCGAGCGCTTTGCCGGCGTCTATGCCAACGAGTGCCACCTGTCGAATGACCAGTGCCGGGCTTTTTATGAGTTGCTCACCTCGGCCCGGAGGCCGCTGCTGTATCTCGGCGGCGGCCTGAACACGCGCGAAGGCAGTGCGGCGCTGCGCCGATTCAACGGGCGCTTCGGTATTCCGTCGGTCAACACCCTGATGGCCAAGGGCGTGGTCGATGAAAACGACCCCACGGCCCTGGGACTGCTCGGCATGTTCGGCACGCCCTATGCCAACAAGATCATCCAGGACAACGACTTCTTCTTCGCCATCGGCGTGCGCTGGGACGACCGCGTCGCCGAAAAGGTCGGCTTCGCCATTGACGCCAAAATCGCGTATATCGACGTCAATCCGCGCAAGATGTACCAAATCCGCGAGGAACGGCAGCCGGAATTCACCTTCATGGGCGATGCCGCCACGGCCCTTGACGACCTGCTGAAATATGCGGTGCGGCACGATGTCGGCATTGACATCGGCGACTGGACCGAGCACGCCGCCCGCCTGAAAAAGTCCTGGCCCCTGGACTATTGCCGCGACCGCGACGCCATCCAGCAGGCCGAGGTGCTGGATCTGCTCAACACACGCATCACCGACGACATGATCTTCACCACCGGCGTCGGCAACCACCAGCTGCTGGCGGCGCAGTACCTGCGCATGCGCCAGCCGCGGCACTTCCTGACCTCCGGCAGCTTCGGCACCATGGGCTTCGGCATGCCGACGGCAATCGGCGCCTGGCATGCCAATCAGCACGCGACCGTCATCGCCATTGACGGCGACGGCAGCTTCCGCATGAACCTGGGCGAACTGCACACCATCGGCACGCTGGCAGTGCCGATCAAGATTCTACTGCTCAACAACCACAGTGACGGCATGGTCCGCAACCTGGAGGACATCGCCTATGAAGGCCGCCATTCCGCCACCGAGCGGGCGCAGGATGTGGACTTTGCGGCCATGGCCCGCCTCTGCCATTTTCGGCTGGCCGAACGCGTCACCCGGCGCGCCGACCTGGCGACGGCGATGGACGCCTGGCTGGCGGCGGACGGCCCGGCTATGCTGGAGGTCGTCACCGACATCAGCGAAATGCTTTATCCCGTGGTCCGCCCCGGCACGTCCTATGCCGAGATGGTGCTCGGGCCGTACATCCGCCAGCGCGTCTGAGACTGCGGCCCGCAACCCGGAAGGGACTGGCGGCAGCCGCGCCGACCCCGTTGCTCAAGACTCACCCGGGCCGCGCGGCGGGGGAGAGGGTCGCCGGAAGAGCCGAAACGCCGGGGCACGATAGGCATAGGCCAGGTTGACCGGCTGGACCTCGAGGCACTCCAGAGGCCGATCATCCTGGCGGTGCACCTCCAGAAGCGCCGCCAGCACCTGCGGCGTCACCGCCCGCCGGAGCACGATGGTGCAGCGTTCGCGCGCGCCCCCCTGGGACTCGTCAAAGCACACCCGGTGCAGATGGGCGTTCGTCGCGGAGGCCGCTCCGGCGGCCATGGCGGCCGCGACGTATTTCTCGGCAGTCTCCTCGGCGCAGACCAGGCTGATCTCGTCCTGTTCGGCCTGCAGGCGAACGTTCCTGGCCTGGTCCCGGTCCGGGAAGCGTCGGCGCCAGGCCGTGCCTTTTTCCAGTTCGTCAATGGCGGCGACAATCTGCTCCATGGTCGCGGCATGCTGCTGGGGTCCCACCAGCAGACGGGTGTCAAGAATGCCCCAGAGGACGGGGCAGCAGAAGAGGAAGCCGCGACCAGGCCGGTTGAGGTTGCCTTTTTCGATGAAGAGGCGCATCACGTCTTCGGCATCCTGCGCCGGGACCAGCAGACGGACCAGTTCCTTTTCGGGGGGCACGGTGATGCGCAGCAGGCCCAGGCGGTCGCGCAGGCCGATGCCCGAGCCCATCGTCAGCATGGGCACCCCCGTCCCCAGCTCCAGAGCCAGCCGCGCCAATTCGTCAGCGCTGCTGTTCATGGAGGTGATGCAGGTGATCATGGCCAAATCGCGCAGCAGGCCGGTCCGTTCCGCGGCGGTTTCGGCGGGTGGCATCCCGCCGGTTTCTTCGGGCGGATTGACGAAGGCCTGGCAGGTCTGGGCGAAAATCGTGCCGTGGCCAGGACGGTTGAGCTGCAGCGCTTCAGCCAGCCGGGTGATAATGCCGCTGGAACGCGCGGGGGGGACGCTGAACTGATACAAGTCGATGGCGCCGCTGTCCAATCGTTCCGTGAATCCCGGCAGGCCAAACGGCCTCGAGGTCCGCCGGCGGCGGACATTTCGGCCGCTTTCGACCAGGACGGAATCGATGTCCAATTCAGCCAAATGCGCGGCCATGTCCCGGGCGCGGTCATGGCGGATGGCGCAGGTGACGCGATGCATGCTGGTTCCGGAATCAGGCATGGTCGTTCCCTCCCTCCGCCGCCCTGGCGACCCGATACTGGCGGAGGCGATTGGCGGCGCCGAACAGCAGCACCGTGATAACAGGATAGACCGAGGCCATGGCCAGAATGCCGAAGCCGTCCGAAATCTGCAGCTGGCCACCCAGGCCGAGGCCCATGGCCAGAACGAGCGGTACGGTCACGGCGCCGGTGGTGACGCCGCCGCAGTCCCAGGCGACGCCGGCAAAGTCGTCGTCATTGAACAACGTCAACGGGAACAGCAGCAGATAGGGCGGCAGGACCATCCAGACCATCGGCAGATTATAGAGAATGCGAATGACGCCGACCAGCAGGCCGATGCCGACGCCGATGGAAACGGCACGCACAACCGCGACGCCCTTGATCGTGCCGACGGTCATGTCCTCGACCGTCCGGCTCAGGGCGGACAGGGTCGGCTCCGCGATGGTCGAACCATAGCCCATGCCAAAAGCAAAAAGCAGAATCAGCAGCACGCCAATGCGGGTCAGTTCCGGATGGGTCAAGGGCGACGTGCGAATGTGGTGCGTATAAAGGCGCCGCCCGGAATCATGCCATTCGGGACGGTATTGCACCGTCTGCACGGCTTTGCCGTCAAACAAGTTGAAGACCCGGACGGTCCCTTCGTCATGACTAGCGGCGGGAAAGACGACGGCCGGGTCGAAATCCGGGATCGTGATCTGGCCTTTTTCCACCTGCATATCGCGGTAGACCTGCGGCAGGCGAGCGCCGACCTGATTGCCGAGCTGCTTCAGGCCGATGCGGATGCCGCTGGTCAACAGGCACATGCCGACCAGGGCGAAGGCAATGCCCAGGAAGACCTCGTCAAAATAACGCGGGCGGTCGCGAAGCAGGCCGAACAGGACCAACGCCAAAAACGCCGTCAACGGCAGCACCGCCTGCACGGCCAAAACCGCCTCCTGACGCAAAATGACCGCCAGCGGCAAGGACGCGTCCGGTTCCGCGGCCAACGCCTTTTCGACTTCCGGCGGCTCGCCGTCACGTTCGGGGGTCGGCTCGACCAAGCGCTTCCTGGTCTCTTCGCCGCCATGCTTCTGGCCATATTCCCGGAGAGCGTCTTCGCTGGCAAACAGCTTCATGACTCGGGCGCGGTTTTCGGGCGCGAAGAATGCCTGTTCCGTGCCTGGTTGCGGCAGTTGGGGCAGGAGGCCGGCACCAAGGATGATGACCGCGAGTACGGGCAGAGCCGAGGCCAGCGCGACCGTACCGAAGCCGCTGACGGCGCCTTCGACCTTGCTGGAGGACCTGGAAATGCCGATGCCGAGGGCGAGAACCAGCGGCACGGTGACGGGGCCGGTGGTCACCGCGCCGGCGTCCCAGGCCAGCCCCAGGATGGTCGCCAGATTCGGGGAGCGCGACGCCAAAAAGGTCACCGGCAGGACGACCGCCATCACAACCAGAATCAGGGGCTTGAGGGCAACGCCGAAATAAAAGCGCATCAGGCCCAGGGTAACCGCCGCACCGACCCCGACCGCGATGGCCAGAACCAGCCATTCCGGCTTGACCTGCAGCAGGAAAAACAGCAGCGGCGCCTCCCAGGCCACGATCTGGCTGCCGGTGGCCCGCAGGACGGCAATCGCCGGCTCGGCCAGGGTGGCGCCGACTCCGAGCAGGAAGCCGATGGGAAGGATGGCCTTCAGGCCGCCATGCGCCGGCAGCTGGATGCCGACTCGGCGGGCCAAGGGCATCAGGCCGAGGAAGAGCCCCTCCAGGAACAGCGCCAGCCCGACCACTGCCAAGGCAATGCCGCCGGCGATGACCAGCGCCCGTTCCGGCGTCCGCCCGAACAGGAGCACCTGGAAGGCGACCAGGTAGACGACGATGAACGCGACCGCCTTGAGCTGCTCCAGCACCCGGGTTCGGGCATAGTCGCCAATCATCCTCAAGGCAACGGAGAGGGGTATTCTGATTTTATTTTTGGTCATGAAGAGTTTCAAAAAGGCCATGCCTGAGGGCGCCGTGGCCGCCAGGCATGGTCCGTCCAACCGAGGAGCGGGGTTTTTAAAAAGCAAAGCCCGACGGCTGTTTTCCGATCGTGTTCAGGGCCGGCCAGCCAGCCAGTTCAGGGTGTGCGTGAGCACGTCTTTTTCATGGCCGCTCAGGGGCTTGTGGTAACCATAGTAGCAGCCGGAGAAGACCACCCGGCCCTGGCCGACCTGCCCCAGCACGTAGACCGGGTCGCCAAAGGCGTTGCGGACCACGACGCGGCCGGCCGGCCCGGGCTTGAAGATCATGTGATCGCGGAACTCCGTCGGGAACGACGTGCCCACGGCGACCGGGCCGACGGCCGGGTGCGCCTCGGCCACGACCAGCGGCGTCTCCACCACGTGGCGTTCGGCCTCGACTTTGTTCTTCGGCAGGTCGCGGGTCGCGACTTCCGGGAACATGCTTTCCATGAACCAGGCGGTGTCATGGCCGAGCAGCAACCCGCCGCCGCCCTCGACATACGCGCGCAAGTTGCGGGAGATGTCGCTGTCAGCCGGCAGGGGCAGATTGAAATTCTGCAGCAGGACGACGTCGAGCTGCTTGAGATATTCGACGGACATGCCGGTGACATGGTGCACTTCGAAGACGCCGGCCTTGACCATCTCGTCAATCTGGAGGTTCTTCATGCCATAGACGCCGAGCTGCAGCTTGTCGGTTTTACGGTCGACCTTGGTGTCGCCCAGGTTTTCCGGCCCGGAGCGCGGCACGTGTTGCAGGTCAAAGACGCCCTGAGCGATTTCGGCGTTGGCGCGACCGAACCATTCGAAGTAGACGCCATGCTCTTCCGGCGTATAGCGGGGGCCTTCATAGAAAATCCAGTACCCGTCGGTGACTTCGGAGATCATGCTGGCGTTTTTGCCGCTGAATTCGGGGTCGGCGCCCTTGACGACCGGGTCGATGCCACCGGAGTACAGATGCGGCACGCCCATGGGGCGGATGGAAGCCATGTTGTCCAGGAGCATCTTGCGGTTGGCGGCCAGGGACGGCGCCTCGTCCATGAACTCGGAGGGCCGCCCGTAGGTATACGCGTCGGCCAGGATCAGCGGAGCGGCTTCGGTGCCCCATTCATGGCAGACGGCCTCGAGCATGAACAGCGTACCGGGCGCCGGATACACGATGAACTGGAACTTCGGATTGATCGCATCGACCTGCTGGCGCAGCCGGCGGCAGCGCTCACGCCAGGAGGTGATCTGGAACGCGCTGAACTGTTCATCCAGCTTGTTCTTCACCAGCCAGGGATGGCGCTCCGCCGGCGGCAGGTCGGGGATGGCCCGGCCGATGGACTTCCCGAACTCGGACAGGATTTTCCGGTCGTAGGACAGCCCGTAGCAGTTGCCGCGGCTGTTCGCCGAATAATTCTCATAGTCCAGGAAGGAGCCGATGAAGGTCGGGATTGCCGTGGAGATCCGGGCGTGCCCGAGGACCAGCTCCGTGGTCCATTCCCAGAATTCATCGGCGTTGGGGCTGCAGAGGTCCTGTTCGGTGCCGTCCTGCCAGACCATTTTCACGTCCTGCTTGGCGGTCAGCGTGCCGCGCATCCAGGCCATGTAGTAGAGGCCGGCGTCATGGGCCATCTGGGTCTGTTCGCGGCAGACCGCGAGGTCATGGCCGCCAATCCTGGGGCTGATGACATTGAAGCCGGCGGCCTTGATTTCCTGCATCGCGGCCGGCGTGAATTTCCAGCCGTTGGCCGCCGAAATCACCTTGTCGACCAAAATCCGGAATTTGTCGGAGCGCCCCAGGGTATCCCGGTCCGGGAACTGGGCGAAACCCGTCAGGGCCAGGGACAGCATGACGGCGAGGAACACGCAGCGTTTCATGGTGAAGTTACCTTTCCGAGGACGGGACAGCCGCCGAGACGGTGGCTGCCTGAAACCTCATTGCGGGACACAGGGAAAACACACGTTATGGACACGACAAAACGACAACAGGAAGTGTGCGGCGACCGGTCACGGCTGCACGGCTTTCAGCAGCCGGTCCGGATGGGTGGCCAGACGCGGTTCGCAGAAATCGCCCAGTTCGATGTAAATATCCTCGATGGCATTGGTCAACTCGAGAATCCACGGCTTGCCGTCGCCCTTGGTTTCGCCACGCAGACGGACTGTGCCGACGTCACGGGTGTTGCCGGAAAACACCACGGCGCCGTCGGGAGAGCGGAACGTGACCTCGACATGCTCGCCAGGCGCGTCGGTGCGCACGCTCAATTCGATCAAGTCAGCGCCGGCCTTGGGCAGAATGTAGGCCCGCGTCTGATTGCCGACCAGCTGCATTTTCGGGCCGGCGAGGCAGACGTTTCGGGTGTTCAGCACCAGCCGGCCCTTGCTGCTGCCGCTGGTCACGGCGATGCCGTACACGCCGTCCTCCGGAGCCACCAGGTCAATGCCGCCTGGCGTCCCGGCCACGGCCTTGATCGTCTGCAGCAGCGCCCCGGACGGCGCCACAATGGAAGCGATGCTGTCGTGAGCCGACCGCACATGCTTGAGGGCATGCACTTCGCCGACCAGCCGTTCGCCCCGCCGGAGATAGACCTGGTAATCGCCCTTGTGGCGGTGTGTGAAGGCCTTCTGCAATTCTGCCGCGGGCAGCGTCACCCCTTCTGACGCCGGCACCAGCTCGGCGCCGGCGACTTTGCGGGCGTCCCTGGCCATGGCCTCGTCCAGCGGATTCGGCGTTTCGGCCGGCTGCCGCCACAAACTGTAGTCCTGGCGGGCAATCGCCTCGTTGGCGCGCCGGTACCAGGCAAAATACTCCGGGTGGTCCTCGTCGTATTTCGGCCCCTCGTAGAAAACCCAGTAGCCGTGACCGAATTCGGCGCCGAGCACCGCGCTTTTGCCTTCGAACTCGGGATTGGCGCCGCGCACGACCGGGTCCAGGCCGGCCATGTAGCGGATGGTCGGGTCGACCTCATCGAGGCTGGTGCGCGTATCCTGCATGACCTTCTGCAGGCGCGTCAGCGCCTTGTCAAGGTCGTATTCTCGGCGCCAGTAGGTCTCCACCTCGGCCATGATCAGCGGGGCCTGCGGCGTATGCCATTCCCGCCAGACGACTTCCTTGATGAACATCGACTGGCTGGCCGGATAGACGACGAACTGGAAATGCGGCGCGACGGCGTCGACGGCCTGGCGCAGGGCGCGGGCGCGGCTTCTCCAGCCATTGACCTGGAAGTCCCGGAACGCCTGGGTCTGGCCCTGCTGTTCCAGCCATTCGGCGCGGTCTTCCGGCAGGGGGGTTGGCAGCGTCAGCCCGGCGGCTTCGCAGAACCGCCTCAGAACCGGCTCGTCGTAGGACAGGGTGTAGCACATGCCGCCGCCGATCTTGACCGTATCGTAATTTTCAAAGTCCAGGAAGACACCGAGGACGGAGGGCACTTCGGCGGCGAGTTTAGCATAGAAGAGGATACGGTCTTCCCAGTAGTTCCAGAGCGCGTCGGCATTGGGGCTGGCCAGGTTGCCGTGGCGCCCCCGCGCGTCGGTGGCCCGCAAGCTCGGGTCGCCTTTTTCCTCGCGGGTGCCGCGAATCCACGGCAGGTAGAACATGCCCTGTTCGGCGGCCATTCGGGCCACGCGTTCGACGCGGGCATTGTCATCGGCGCCGATGCGTGGCACGACCGCATTGAAGCCCGTCGCCTTGATTTCCGCCACGTGTTCAGGGGTCATGACCCAGCCGTTGCTGAGCATCAGCACCTTATCCACGAGAATCCGGTACGGGTTCTGTTTCGAGCCCAGGGATTGCCGGAGCTGCTGCCAGGCTTCCGGCGTCAAGGGCGCCTCGGCCGGCTGGCCGCAGAGCAGCGTCGCCGACGTCAACGCCACTGCCGCACTCCACATCGCAAACTGTTTCATGGTCTTGCGCCTTTCTGTCTTCAGGGATTCAACGAGTTCTGACCGACATGGCCCTTTCACGACGGTAACCGGCCATGCCCGAAAGCGGGGTTTCGGCACGCGGCATGGCGGGAATGCCTCAGTCAAAATGCATCAGCCATAAGATGACTGTTGCGATGCGTCATGTCAAGCGAATTCAGACTGGAACCGGCAGGAAAATGCAATTTTTCGGCAATGTACAAAATTCGTTGACGCGCACTGGTCGTTGCCAGCGGCGACTATCGTGCGTCCAAGCAGCGCCCCCCGGTCGTTCTTTTGTTACGGCCGAGATAGATAGGACGTATGAGACCAACAGTCCTTGATTTTAGGGTTCGGTTTGGTTTTGGGCGACTTCAACAACCCAACAGCATCTTCGTCCCATTGTCCTCTTTGCCGTCCTATACGTCCTATACGTCCTATACGTCCTATTCCACCGTCCTATAGGTCCTATGTTTTCAGCCAGAGTTACGCATAAGTGAAGAGCATTGGACGTATGAGACATACAGGACGTATCTTCCCGACCCAAAGCGGGAAACTTTTCCACAACGGCGGCGGTCATAGTCTTTCCTGGCCGGCGTCGGCGACCAGACTTGGTTTCACCACCAACCCCGAAAGGATCAAAAGCCATGAACCCCACAACGATTGCCGGCTTGCGCGCCTTGGAGATTCTTGATTCCCGCGGGAACCCGACCTTGCGGGTGAGTTGCCGCCTGAGCAACGGCCTGGAGGCAGCGGCGGCGGTGCCGTCCGGCGCCTCGACCGGTGAAAACGAAGCCGTGGAACTGCGCGACGGCGACCAGGAGCGCTACGGCGGCAAAGGCGTCCTGCAGGCCGTCCGCAATGTCAACGAAGTCATAGCCCCGGCGCTGTCCGGCGGCAATGTCCTGTCGCAGCGGGAGCTTGACCTGCGCCTGCTGGAGCTGGACGGCACGGCCAACAAAGGCAAGCTGGGCGCCAACGCCACCCTCGGCGTCTCCATGGCCGTGGCCCGGGCCGGCGCCCTGGCGACCGGCCTGCCCCTTTACCAGTACCTCGGTGGCGTCGGCGCGGTGCGCCTGCCGGTGCCGATGATGAACATCATCAACGGCGGCAAGCACGCCGAGAACAGCGTCGACTTCCAGGAATTCATGGTCATGCCCCTGGGCGCCCCGACCTTTGCCGAGGCTCTGCGCTACGGCGCCGAGACCTTCCATGCCCTGAAGAAAATCCTGGCCAGGAAAGGCTATGCCACCAGCGTCGGCGACGAAGGCGGCTTTGCTCCGAACCTGAAAAGCAACGACGAGGCCTGCGAAGTCATCGTCGCCGCCATCGAGGCGGCCGGCTACACACCCGGCCAGGACATCGCCATTGCCCTGGACCCGGCCGCCAGTTCCTTCTATGGCGACGGCGCCTATCACCTCGACAAATCCGGCCAGGGCGCCAAGACCAGCGCCGAAATGACGGCCTTGTACGCCGACTGGATACGCCGTTTCCCGATCGTCTCCATTGAAGACGGCCTCCATGAAAGTGACTGGGACGGGTTCCGCGAACACACGGCGGCCCTGGGCGGCAAAATCCAGATTGTCGGCGACGACCTGTTTGTCACCAACACACGCTTCCTGGCCCGCGGCATTGCCGAGAAGTCTGCCAACGCCGTGTTGATCAAGCTCAACCAGATCGGCACGGTCAGCGAAACGGTAGACACCATTGCCATGTGCCGGCAGGCCGGATGGAATTACGTCATCTCCCATCGCAGCGGTGAGACCGAGGACGCCTTCATCGCCGACTTCGCGGTCGCCATGGGCGGCGGACAGATCAAAACCGGCTCCGCCTGCCGCAGCGAGCGCATCGCCAAGTACAACCGCCTGCTGGCAATCGAAAGCGAGCTCGGCGGTGCCGCCGTCTTCGGCAACACCTTGCAGCCGTAATTGAACGCCGGCTGGAAACAGTGTTCACTTTTCCCGTAACCATTCCGGCCGGCTTGTTCCTTGGGTCATGGCTAACGCTGGTGTAGTAGACGTCACCCAAAAATCATGCTAAAGACAGGGAAGAACCACCGATGAACGCAGATGGACACCGATTGTAGTTCACTGATGAAATACATCATACCATGAAATCAGCAAGCTGGACTTATTGATTTCAGCACATATTTTACCTGTTCCGACCTGTTCGTTCCCGGCATAGACGACACACCTGGCTTCAGGGACGACCGGGGACATCACCTGCCAATTCAGATTGCCGCCATGCCCATCAACGTCGCCTTTGTCGCCCACCCCCGTCTCACGCTCAATCCGGAATCTCCGTCATCGCGCCAAGGTTGCCCGGAGGCCCTCTTTCTTCTCCGCCGCCTGATTGAATATCTCGGCATCCGGGGGGACATCGACCTCCTATGCATCACCGGCGAACTGCTGGCGCCGAGCGAACCGCCGCCGGCGCTGACGGCGCTGCAAGCCATTCTGGACAAGGCGCCCTTTCCGGTCCTGGTCGCGCCGGCCCCCGGCACGGCCGGCGCCGAACCCGGCCTGGAGATGTTTGGGAAGGAAAGGTTTCGCGACCTCAAGGGCTTCCGAATCCAGGCCTGCGACTTTCCGCCGGAGCAGGAACTCACCGCCGACAGCCTGCACGCCGCCCTGGGCGCCGACCCGGCGACTGCCGCCGCGGAAAAGCGCATCGTCATTTTACCGGCGGGGTGCCGACCGGCAGCGACACCAGGCGCCTTTTCGCCAGACCTCCTGAAGGCGCACAACATCGCCGTCGTCGCCGCCGCCCGGTCGCGGGCAATGGCCGGCGGGCCAAACCTCGCCGGGCTGGAGGTCGTAGACGACTTTGCCGAGGCGCCGTATCCCTTCACTCTGCTGGCCCTGGCCGACGGCGACCAGGCGCCGGCACGCCAGGACATCGCCCTGCGCCTGCCGCTGCCGCTGCGCGACCTGCACACCCATTCGCACTTCGCCTACTGCAACGACAACCTGGACCTGGCCTGGGAATCGCGTCTGATGGACGCCCTCAACCTCTCCGGCACCGCCATCACCGAGCATTCCGGACACCTTTTCTTCAGCCGGCAGGAATACTGGGGCAAACACTGGTACCCGGGCACCCTGGCACTGTCGCCGCAGCACAACCGCACGGCAGCGTACCGCGATTTCCTCGCCCTGGCCGCTGCCCAGGACCGACGCTTCCTGCCCGGACTCGAAATCGACATCGACCAGACCGGTCGCATCATCGTGGACGAAGACCTCCTGCAGGCCACGCGTTTCCGCCTCGGCGCCGTGCATTTCCTGTCCATGGCCAAACCCACTCCGGACACGCCGGGTGCGGTCGATGAATTCATGCACCTGACCGAACGGCTCATCACCTCCGGCCTGATCCAGGCTCTGGCACATCCGTTCCGGGTGTTCGCCTGGGACGGCGCCGGCGACAAGCCGACTTGGGTCTTCGACCGGGTCGTCGGGCTGCTCAAGCGGCACAACGTCGCCGCCGAAATCAACTTCCACCACAACCGGCCCGACCCGGTCTTCACCCGCAAATGCCTGGACGCCGGCGTCAAGATCAGCCTGGGCAGCGACACGCATTCGCTGTATGAGCTCGGCGCCTTCCTGCCCCACCTCGATTTCCTGCGCCAGATCGGCTACGACGGCGACTGGCGAGACATTCTCGTCAACGCCGAGTAGACCGCGCCGCGCCTCGGCCGTGCCGGCCGGCGACTGGCTTCACAGCTCCTTGCTGATGCGCATGGAGCAGAAGTCCGGCCCGCACATGGTGCAGTACTGGGCGTGCTCGTCGTGGTTGACCGGCCTGCCGGATTCCACCAGCGCCTCGGCGCGCAGGGCGCGGGCGCGTTCCGGGTCCAGGGCCAGGTCGAACTGACGCTCCCAATCGAAGTCGGCGCGGGCCCGGCTGATGGCGTCGTCGACATCACGGGCATGCGGTCGTCCCAGGGCGACATCCGCCGCATGCGCGGCGATCTTGTAGGCGATCACGCCATTGCGGACGTCCTCGGCGTTGGGCAGACCAAGATGCTCCTTGGGGGTGACATAGCAGAGCATGGACGCCCCGTGGAAGGCGCCCATGGTGGCGCCAATGGCGGAAGTGATGTGGTCGTAGCCGGGCGCGCAGTCGACCACCACCGGCCCGAGAATGTAGAACGGCGCGTCGTCGCAAAGCTCGATTTCGCGCTTCATGTTCATTTCAATTTGGTGGAAGGGAATGTGCCCGGGCCCTTCGACCATGGCCTGGACGCCGGCCGCACGGCAGCGGCGGACCAGTTCGCCCAGGACTTTCAGCTCGGCGAACTGGGCGTCGTCGCTGGCGTCGGCCAGGCAGCCCGGCCGCATGCCATCGCCCAGCGACAAGGTCACATCATACTGCCGGCAGATGTCCAGAATCTGGTCAAAGCCGGTGTAGTACGGGTTTTCGCGGTTGTTCTGATGCATCCAGCGGGCCAGGATGGAGCCGCCGCGGCTGACGATGCGAAGCAGGCGCTTTCTGGCCAAAGGAATATGGTCATGCAGGAGGCCGGCGTGGATGGTCATGTAGTCGACGCCCTGCTCCGCCTGCTCACGGATGACCTGGATGATCAGGTTTTCGTCCAGCTGGTCCGCGCCGCCGGCTCGGGCCAGGGTCTCGTAGATCGGCACCGTGCCGATGGGCGCCGGGCTGTTCTGGATGATCTGCTGGCGGATGCCGGCGATGTTGCTGCCGGTGCTCAAGTCCATGACCGTATCGGCGCCGTAGCGCAAGGCGTGCTGCAGTTTTTCCAGCTCCTGGCGCGGGCAGCTCGACAGGGACGAATTGCCGATATTGGCGTTGATCTTGGTGCGCAGCAGCCGCCCGATGCCGATCGGTTGCAGATGGCGGTGGTTGACATTGGCGGGAATGACGATGGTCCCGGCCGCGACCCCGGTCCGAATCTCTTCCGGCTGGCGATATTCACTGGCAGCGACCTGGGCTATGGCCGGCGTGACTTCGCCGGCGGCGGCGCGCTGCATCTGCGTAATGGACTGGTCCTGTGACATGAAATGCACTCTCGGCGGTTGAACGAAGACATGGATACGACAACGGCAAAATGGCCAATGACATAATGTAGCCCCGATTGGCCGGCAGGAAAGCCGACCCGGGGCATTTGCCCTTCGGACTGCCGCCGACTCCTTCGGCACATCAGGGCCGGACACTGCCATGACCAGGCTCTTGAGCCGCTTCCGGCCTCAAAAAAACAGCATGGTGATAATCACAGGCCAAGTCAGCCAGATAGCGTTCCACCGTCACCTCGCAAGGCGGGAGATCCGGTGGGATGGACGGGACACAAGGCGGCAAAGCAATGCCTGCGGTTGGACGACGGAAAAGCCTTTTCAGCCCGATCAGCAGGCGTTGCCCTCTCAGGACGGTGAGTAAGCGTTTCCACCAGTGGTCATGCAGCGGCAACGACGAGCTGGCCAGGAGATAGCGCAGCTGCCCCGGGATTCCGCAGGTCATGGCGCGGATCGCTTCCTGGCAGTTTTCCCGTTGCAGTTCCAAATCGCGGATAAACCATTGCTGTCTTTCGGCCAGGCCATCAGCGCCGGGGACATCCCGCTTCTGACGAACCAGCTCCAAGTCAGCCAGACGTTGTTCCAGGCAACGGCGGTACATCCCGGCCATTTTCAATTGATACTGCTTGACAGTCAGCGCCGTGTTCCGGTCCTGCCCCAGAAAACTATGTCCATCAACCCGATA
>CAYOUR010000099.1:0-14734 GCA_964407145.1 uncultured Lentisphaeraceae bacterium
CAGGAGCACTGCCGTAAGCTTGGCAACCACTGGGTCAAATCTCTCTTTCCATCACCACATTGCGCCAATAACCAAAAAATCAGGGGTCAAATCCCTCTTTCTATCCCAACACTTCGCTCATTAACCATTTTTACCACAGGATTGCAGTCATGTCATCATTTGCCAAGCTGTTGTGGATTGAGCTTCTTGGTTTTGACAACACGGCGCCGGATTTCGGGGTGGCGGAGCTTCTGGGGCGCATGCCGGTGCAGCCCGAGGCCGTGTCGCTGCTGCTCTGGAACACGGAGCTGATTCACGCCCACCAGGGCCTGGACGAGGACGGCCTGCTTGGTCCGCATCAGTGCAGCTATTGCGGCCGCCCCGGCAACGAGGAGCGGTCCCGGCAGGACTGGACCCGCCACCAGCTGCGCGGCCTGATCGCCGAGCTGCACCGCCGCCGCATCAAGGTCTATCCCAGTGTCTTTGACCAGGTCCTGAGCGAGGCGACCGCCGGACGCTTCGGTTACCGGAAAGGCGCTTTCTGGCTCGATGACCACCCCGAAGTGCTTTACGTCCTGGACAACGGCCAGCCCGCCAGCGCCATCTGCCCCTGGAAGCATCTGGCGGACGGCACGCTCTATGAGGATTTCTTCTTCGCCCGGCTGGAGCGGTTCCTGCTGGACTACGATTTCGACGGCCTGCACGCCGCCGACGGCTTCGCCCATCCGCGGTTTCCCATCAACCGGGGGGACTTTTCCGCGGACATGGTTGGCCAGTTCGCGGCGGCCAGCGGCGTGACCGTGCATCAGGGAGATCAGGCCACCCAAGCCGAATGGATTCTGCGGCATGCCTTCCCGCAGTGGGTGGAATTCCATACCAGGCGGCATCAGCAGTTCTGGCGCAAGGGGATGGATATGCTGGCCCGCCTCGGCAAGGACCATCTCTTCAACAGCATTTGGACCCGCGACCCGCAGGAGGCCCGTTTCCGGTATGGCGTCGACTACCGGCTGCTGGCCGAAGCCGGCGTCAGGACGTTCATCGTGGAAGCCACCGCGGCTGTCCTGGAGTTGGAGGGGTGGATCAAGCCGCCAAGCTCCGGCGACGACCAGTTCATGGCCACCATCGTCCGCCTGAAGGCCGAGGTGCCGCAGTGCCGGCTGATTTTGCTGAACGGCGTCAAGGATGGCCTCGAGCAATACAGCGCCCTGCGTCACGCCCCGACCCGGCTGGAGTCCGACCTCCAGGCCTTTGCCAATGTCTTCTACCAGCGGCGGCGCTGCCTGGATGGGGTGATGACGTGCCTGGCTGACGGCATCCGGGCCGGCGAGTGGGCGGTTCTGGACAGTTTTTACCAGGCCGCGTTCCAGGGCGAGGCGGTGTCTTTTCCGCAGGTGACGCTGCTTTGGTCGCATGAGGCCATGCTGCGCGAGGAAAAGGCCTATTTTCGGCAACGGCCGATCAGCAGTTTTCGCCTGCATTGCCGCCTGCACGCCTTCAACGCAATCTGCCCGGTCATGGCGGCCATCGGCGACCTGCCCGGCTTGACCGGGCCGGTCGCGGTCATGCATCCGCTGTATCTGGACGAGCCGTGCTGGCAGGATGTGTCGAATTATGCGGACGGGCCGGTGCTGCTGCTCGGACTGCAGCGGGACGGGCGTTTCGGTTACCAGGTGCATGTGCAGTCCCAGGTGGCCGCCGAAGGCTATGCCGAACTGGCGCCCCGCCCGGAACATGACGTCCACAGCTGGCTCGATGAATTGCCGGAAGCCATGCCGGATGAGGCGTTCCTGCGCCAGATGGCCAGGATTGTCCGGCAATATGGCGCCCCGGCCGCTGTCTCCGGCGAGGAAACCGCCGTCAAAGTCTGGGGTTTCCGGCCGGCGGCCGGGAGCCTGAGGCTTTTTGCCCGCAGTGAAAAAGGGCGCTATCTCACCCCGGAATTCCGCCTGCGCGGGATTTATCGGACGGCGCGGGCGCTGACCGATTATCCGTCGCTGCCCGTTTTGTTGCGGCATGACGACGGACATACGGTCTTCTGCGCCAAAATCCCGCCGGCCGGCACGATTGTGCTGGAGCTGAAACAGTAGCGGCCCGTCCAGTGCGCAGGGGCAAGCCGACGAAGTCCGGCCATGACGGAGCCGGGGGGCGCGGCGCCCCATGGCGGGGTCAGGAGAGCATCCCGCGCAGGGCGAAAAAGCTGTCAATGGCCGGCTCGGTCCTGATTTCCAGAAACATGGGTGCGTGCGCCAGCTGGCCTTGCCGCCAGGCCAGGAAGAAGGAACTGAGGGAGATGGTGCGGCCGAAGAGTTCCTTGATGGGGCAGTGATTCTGGGCCTTGCCGTCGACCTGGGCGAATTGATGCAGGTGGCATCCGGTCATCCAGGCGCCGAGTTCGGCGTACCATTCGCTGAGGTTGTAACGGCTGGCCAGGCCGCGGTTGTTGCGGGCGTGCCCGATGTCCAAATGGAAGCCGACGGCGTTCTTGCCCAGGCGTTCTCGCAGGGCGGCAATCCATTCCCGGCATTCCAGGGGCGTGTAGCCGAAGAACCGCTGGTCATCAGCCGGCTCGCCGCGTCGCAAATGCATGTTTTCAATGCCGATGACGACGCCGGCTTCAGCCAGAGGCCGCAACGTCTGTTCGTAGGCCTCCAGCATGGCGGTGTAGAGGCGCGGCTCGGCGCGCAGGCGGCCGAGCGGCGCCGCCGGCGGGTGAAGGGTGACTGCTCCGGCTCGCAGCCGGCCGGCGAGGGCGATGGCCGCCGACATGTCCGCCGGCACGCTGACGGCGTCCGCCGCGTCCAGGCCGATGGCGGGCAGGTGGATTGACAGATGCCGCCCCCCCCGCTGTCGCCAGGAGTCGACCGCGGCGTTCAGGGTCGGCGCGGGCAGGGACAGACTTTCGCTGGCACGAATCTCAAAGCCGGGGACGCCGTTCTCGGCCGCCGCGGCCAGGGCGGCCAGGGTGTCCTTCATGCCGGAAATCCCGAGCCATCCCAGCCATTCGGCGCGTTCTTCGGCCGGCCAGGTCCGTGGGTCGGCGAAGTCGCAGGCGATGTCCTGCCGTCGCCAGGCGCCGTCGCAGTTGTCCAGGATGACAAAGGCCGGCGGGCCGCCGAGCGCCTTGTCCGGGTCGAGGCCACGGACCACCTGGTAGGGGCCGTGGTTTTCGTCCCGGTGGATATGTCCGCTGACCAGCGTGCCGATGGCCTGGTCGACCAGGCGTTCCGTCAGCAGCTGTTGGTCTTCGGCCGGGAGATAATGATGCGGGCAATGGGTGACAGCCAGGAGATTCAGGCGCGGCGGCAGGCTGGAGAG
This sequence comes from uncultured Lentisphaeraceae bacterium, assembly GCA_964407145.1. GTDB lineage: Bacteria > Verrucomicrobiota > Lentisphaeria > Oligosphaerales > Oligosphaeraceae > JAAZKI01. The sequence goes on from CAYOUR010000099.1 coordinate 3,295, forward strand.
CCGGGCTCGGCTGGACGGGGACAGGCGGATGGCGCTGGTGTCGAGGAGAATGACGCCCTCCCGCAGATCGTCGCCGGCCAGGAATTCCAGGCAGGCGGCGGTTTCGTCCTCCGTGCGCAGCTCGGCGTTGCCCGGGGTGACCAGCAGCGGCATGGCGCCGGCCTTTTGCCGCAGACGGCGGGCCGCCGCCGCTGTGCCGATGCTGGTCATGTCGCCCGCGCCGACGATGAGGTCGACGCGCTCGCTGGCGGCGGTGGCCAGGGCCCAGTCGTAGACCGTGTCCTTGACCGTATCGGCACGGTCGGGCAGATGGAGGTCGGCAAAAATCGCGATTCTGGTCATGGCGTGGGGCTGTCTGTTGCGGTGACGGGACGGCGACGGCGCGGAAGTGTGGCCGGCGGTTGCGAGTCGGCGGCGCGGCGGCGGTGACGGGCCGCAATTTACGGCGCACCGGCCGGAAATATGCCGCGGCCGGCTGTCAGGAATACGGTAGACGATGTATATTTTTTGTCAAGGCAGTCAAGGGGAAGAAACGCAGGGCGGCTGGCACATCAGCCGCCAAACAGCCAATGGCGGGTCATGCTCACATCTGATTTTACCATCGCGCATCATTATGAGACGATTTTCACGGAGGGCGTCTTCGAGGTCGGGAACCCAGCCCTGGCGGAGGTCTTCGGGGCGGTTTCATCCTCGCCGGTCCGGGTGTTGGCGGTCGTCGAGCGGCAGCTGCTGGGCTGGCATCCTGATGTGCTGGAGGACATCAGCGCCTACTGCGCTTACTATCCGGGGCAGTTGACCATGGCGGCGCCGCCGCTGGCGATGGAGGGCGGCGAGGCGGCCAAGGACATGGCCGTGGCGCTTGACCTGTGCCGGCACCTGCTGCAGGCGCGGATGTGCCGCCAGTCCTGTCTGATCATGGTCGGCGGCGGGGCGTTGCTGGATGCGGCCGGCTTTGCCGCGGCGGTGTTCCATCGCGGCATCCGCCAGGTCCGGATTCCGACCACGGCGCTGGCGCAATGCGATTCCGGCGTCGGCGTGAAAAATGCCGTCAACGCCTTTGGCCTGAAGAACCTCCTGGGGACGTTTGCGCCACCATTGGCGGTGTTGAACGACAGCCGTTTCCTGAGGTCGCTGTCGCCGTTGCAGATTGGTGCGGCCGCCGCCGAGGCCGTGAAGGTGGCCATGATCAAGGATGCTGATTTCTTCGCGTATCTCAGTGCGCATGCCGGGGCCATCATGGGCGGTGAGGACACCGCCCGGCAGGCGATGGTGCGCCGCTCCGCGGAGCTTCATGTCCGCCACATCGCCACCAACGGCGACCCCTTCGAAAACGGCAGCGCCCGGCCGCTGGACTTCGGTCACTGGGCGGCGCATAAGCTCGAGATGTTGTCCGCGGGCAGCCTGTCGCATGGCGTGGCCGTCGGCATGGGGCTGCTGATCGACACCCGGTACGCCGTGCTGTCAGGGCTGCTTCAGGAGGAAGTCTACCGGACTTTGCGGGATGTCCTGGCGGCTTTCCAGCTGCCTTTCTGCGCCGAACCGCTGGACCGGCGCGACGGCCGCGGCCGGCGGCTCGTCTTCGCCGGCCTGGAGGAATTCCGCGAGCACCTCGGCGGAGCCCTTCACATTACCCTGCCGACTGCCATCGGGCAGAAGGTGGAGGTGACCGGAATCGACGACCGGCTGATGGAGCAGGCGATCTGCGAGGTCATCGCGGAGTGCGCCGGCCGCCGTCCATGATTCATTCAAGCAAAAGGAGTGCAGACGCATGGCCACCAGGAGCGCATTGAAGATTCTGACGATCGGCAACAGCTTTTCCCATAGCGTGACAGTTTATCTGCCGGCGGTGGTCGCTTCGGTCCCCGGCTGTGAACTGACCCTGGAGGAGGCCAGCCATGGCGGGTGCGAGCTGCACCGGCACTGGAAGTACATCGAATGCGAGGAAAGCGACAATGTCTTCAGCATGTACCAGGACCGGCGCTGCAAGCTGCGGGAGATTCTGGCCCGGGAGGCCTGGGACATCGTGACTATCCAGCAGGCCAGCCAATACAGCTGGAAGCCGGAGACCTACCAGCCGTACGCCACCCTGATTCGCGACTACGTCCGTCAGCACGCTCCGCAGGCGGAAGTCATCGTGCAGCAGACCTGGGCCTACCGTTCCGACGACCCGCGCCTGGCCAAAACCGGTCTGTGGGGCATCAATCAGGAGGAGATGTACGAACGGCTGACTGATGCGTACCGGCGCGTGGCCCGGGAACTGGGCGTGCGCATGATTCCCGCCGGCCTGGCCGTGCAGCTCGCGCGGCGCCTGCAGCCCGAGCCGTTCCAGGCCTATTCGCCGACTCTCCTCAAAACCTTGCGCTGGCCGGACCTTCCGCCCCAGGCGGGCGCGTTGGTCGGCGCCATCGGCTGGAAAAAAGACCGCGAATCCGGCGAGATGGTGCTCGGGCGCGATACCATTCACCTGAACGCCAGGGGGCAGTACCTGCAGGCGTGCGTATGGTTTGGCTTCCTCTACGAACGACCGGTGACCGACATCACGTTTGTGCCTGAGCAGATCGGCGATCAGGACGCCGCCTTCCTGCGCGAGGTCGCCGCACAGGCCCTGAAAGAAGCCTGACCACCGGGGGCCGCGGTGCCGGTCGGGTTCGGCCGCGGCGCCGGCATCCTATTTCACGATTGCGGTCAGGGCCAGAAGAGCCGGCCGCACGGTGTTGCGCGAGCTGAGAAAGTCGATGGCGACGACGGCGATTTCCGGCCGCGGATTCCACCAGGTCAGCACTTCGACCGAAAGCTGGGCGCCGCCGCGGGTCTTTCCCTGCCAGCCGATGACGGCGTCCGAGGAGCCGACCTGGGTGTTCCAGGAGGACAGCGTGACCCCCCAGGTCAGGGGCAGGGTCTCACTGCCGCCGTCCTCGTAGTGGATGACGTACTGCGCCGGCCTGACCGGGTTGACGCCGGCGCGGTCGTACATGTGGCGCTGGAATTGTTCTGGCACGGAGCAGGTCTGCAGGAAGGCCAGTCCGGCGACTTTGCCGCCGACCGGGAGCTGCCAGGCCGAATCCGGGACCAGGGCGGGGTCGTCCTTTTCCGAGGCCAGGGCGACGACCGGCCTGGCGGTGTCCGGGATGGTGAACGGCACGCCGGCAAACCAGCTGCGTCCGACGGGCAGGGCTGACGCGTCGTGCTCCGGTCCCAGGCCCATCCAGGCATGCGGCCCGCCGCCGGCCAGGGACATTGTCCCCCAGGCGGCAATCGGCACGTCGCGGAACTGCGCCGGCCGCCGGGCCGAGGCGCCGTCATACAGGGTGCGGAACACGTCAATGGGCCGGAAGGGCAGGTCCGCCAATGGCTGCGAGGACTTCTTCCAGCAGCGCTCGCCGGTCAGGACAAACGCGGTCATCAGCTGGAATTTGTGGCGGATTTGCGCGATGCTGGTCCAAGTCGTGCCGCCATAGCCGAGCACCTTCTGGCGGAAGGTCTCGTCGATGAAGGGGACGACGTTTTCCGGGAAGAACCAGCCGCAGCCCATGACGTCAAAGCCATGTTTCTTGAAGAACTGTACGGACGGGAACTGCGTGGTCTCGGCATAATGCCAGTCGAAGATGACGACATCGCGCGGGACATCCGGCAGGGCTTCGGCGGTATGGAACGGCTTGCCGCCGTTGTGCTCCACCAGGAGCTGGTCGCCCCACATGCCCATGCGCTTGCCCTTGGCCGTCAGAAAGCGATGCAGGCGGTTGACCTCTTCGGCCAGGAGGACCCCGCCGGACGCGTCCCGGCAGCGTTCGCAGACGCCGATGGCCTCGAAGGTGATTTCGTCGAGTCCGACATGATACCACTTGGCCTGTGGGTAGCATTCCAGATGCTCCTCAATCATATCGAAGACCATGGCGTGGATGTCGGGGTGGCGCGGGCAATAGTTCCACAGCTGCTTGCGGCCGGTGTCCGGGCCGGGGTCGGGGATTTCCGCCAGATGCCGGTAGGCCGGCAGTTTCAGGAAGTAGTTGAAATGGGACAGGCACTGGGTCATGGGAATGACGTCCATGCCGTACAGTGCGATTCGGGCCGCGAGCTGGCGGTGATCGTCCTTGGTCGGTGCGTCGGGTCCGGACAGGCCCGGGTGGCGTTCGTATTGGAAGCGGTTGTCGAACTGGATGGCAATCCAGTTCATTTTCAGGGCGGCCATCAGGTCGATGACTTTCAGGGCCTCCGGGACATCGCGGCGGGTCTGTGGCGCGGTCACATGCCAGCCGCGCCAGGCCAGGTCGGGCCAGTCGGTCACTTCGGCCGGCCGAAGGCGCAGGGTGTTGGCGTCGCCGTCGGCCAGCTGGGCCAAGGTCTGGATGGCGTGCACCAGCCCGCGGTGGGTGCGTGCCGTCGCCGTGCTGACGGCGCCGGTGGTCAGGCGGTAGCCTTCCTGCAGTTGCCAGGGCGCCAGCCGGTCGCTGCCGGGCCAGGACAGCTCCGGGGCCAGCTGCAGCACGACCGTGGCCCGGCCCCGGTCATGGGCTGTCATGGTCTCCATGCCGAAACGGCTGCGGAAGACGGTCGCCAGCGCTTCCCGTGCCAGGGCGGCTTCCGGGGCGGCAAAGACGCTGACTGGTCCGGTGAGCCGCACGGTTCCCGCATTGGTGGCGTGCAGGTTTTGCGGGGTCGGCACGACCAGGCTTCCCGGCGGCGGGGGCGGCAGCGCATCAAGCACCGGTCCGGATGGCGTTGCGCCCGGGGCGGGCGCCAGGGCCAGGCGGGCGAAGCAGGTGCTGCCGCGAAAAAAGTCGCCGCCGGTCCGACCCCAGGAGCTGTCCTCCGCCAAGTCACTCAGCTTGCGTGACCTGGCCAGGAGCAGGTCCAGCTGTCCGGTCGGCGCGGCCATGTCTTCCGGGAGGGTGACGGCGAATTGTGCGGTCCAGGCTGTTTGCTGCCTGGAGACGGCGCCGTTCCAGGTCATGATCCGTCGTTCTGTCCTCGGGCTGGCCGTGGTGGCCCGGGAAAACCAGTCCGTATGGAAGCCGGTGGCGCCGTCGGTGCTGACGCGGTCGAGGCGGGCGCCGGCCGGTGTGAGGCCGAATTGATGCAGGGCGCCGTCGGCCGGGTTTTTGATGAAGACTTCGACGGTGTCGTCCGCCCAGGTGCCTCCCGATTGGGTCAGGACATCGGCGAGGCGCGGCTCTTCGCAGCGCAGGATGAGGTGGAGCGTCTGGCCGGTCAAGGCCAGTCGCGCCTCGGTTTGGGCGAGCGGCAGTTTGACTTCCTGGCCGCGGAGCATGAAGCTGGCGGCGGCGGCGGCTGTCTGCCAGGCCGGGTCGTCCCAGTCGGCGGACATGGCCGGCGCGGTCTCCAGCTGCGGCACGCGGCGGCGCGGCGGCGCGTCGACGTCAATCACGGCGAAGTTGCTGAACCAGATGGGCTTGTCGATCCCGTGCACGATCAGTGACAGCTTGAAGGACCGGCATAGAGGCGAGGTTTTGACCAGCAGGCTGACCTTCTGCCAGTCGCGGTTCTTCACGTCGAACTTGACGGGATGAGTCAGGTATTTTCCATCCTTCAGGCGTTCGTAGAAGAACACGGCGCCGGCGGTTTCCGCCTTGATTTCGCCGGTCAGCAGGAAGTGGCCTTCCGCCCGGGCGGGGATGTTGACTTGGGACACCCGGAAAATCTGCATGTTCTGGAGGGGTGTGTGCAGGGTCAGCATTTGGCATTGGCGGCCATCCTGGCGGACGACGGCGTAGTCGCCCTGGAGCCCTGTGCTGCTGTCCTTCTGCCAATGGTCGGCCACGCCGTCGCCGTCGCTGTCCGAGCGGAACCGGCCATTTTGCAGCTGGTCGGCCCGGGTTGCCGGCGCGGTCAGCATGAAGACGGCCGAAAGCGCGAGGACGGTGCTGAAACGGCAGGTGCGAGGCAGGAACATGGCGGACTCCTTGCAGGCGTTGCGGAAGGGGCGGGTTCAGGGTGTTTGCCGGGGTGCGCCGGGCATGACGCCGGCAAAGAAGTCCGGGTGGGCTTCATTCCAGGCCACCGTGAAGGCGGCTGGCCAGCGGGACAGCAGGTCGAGCACGAAGCCGGCGCAGGGCGCGGCCTCGAGAATCGTGGTGGCGGCGTCGCCGAACCTGGTCCTGGTCAGGGCGCCGATGGCGGCAAAATGCGGTTCCAGGCGGGCGTAGTAGCGGGAATGGCCGCCGATGTGCCGGCGTGACGGCACGGGGAGGCGGCGACCGGACTCGTCGATGACGACCAGCGGCTGATGCGTGTCGCCGAGGACATCGGCGGCATGGCCCCATTCTTCGACGCCATGCAGGAACGTGTTGTGGCCGATGCCGGCGCCGATGAACATGATTTTCGCCCGGCGCTGCAGCAGGCGGTGCCAGGGCGAGCCGACGGCGGCCGGCGAGTCAAACTGTTCATGGCCGGCGATGAAGGCTTCCGCCTCCCGGCCCAGGGCGGCAACCGAGTGGGTCGGGTGGAGCGAACGACGCACTCCGGGACGCCGCCGGAACAGCTCCGGCAGGATGCCGACGACCGACGGTGTGTCGCGCACCGAAAAGACCGGCTGGTCGGCGTTGACATGGCTCCAGGTCAGGGTGGGAAACACCAGCAGGCCGTGATCTCGCAGGTAGTCGCTGAGCACGTCCAGGACGGTGTCGGCCCGGCCTTCGACCTGGCCGATGGCTTTCATCGACGAATGCACCAGCAGCGTGTCATGCCGTTGCAGGCCGGATTGCTCCAGGTCGCGGGTCAGGCTGGCATAGGTGTGGGGCTGGAGAGGTTGGGTCATGGCAATGGTCAGGCTCCTCAAGGCGTCGGGTTGCTTTGCCGGGCCGGCCGCGGAGCGGCCTGGCGAACCAGGCCATGGCGCCCGGACGGCCACCCGGCCTGCGACTCTGGCGGAACTGCGGCGGCGGGTGTCTATTTGGGCGTCGCCGCCGTCTGCCGGGAGAGTTCGTCCAGTTTCCTTTGGAATTCGGCAACATGGGGTCCTGAGTAGGATTTCAGGAGTGTACGGAGGTCTTCGAGCATCTCCTCGGTTTCCTCGGTCTGGCGGTGGCGGATGGTGCCGGCGATCTGCTGGAAGAGGAGGCCGATCAGCCGTTCCTTGGTTTCCGGCAGGGCTTCCGGCTGGGAGACCAGCAGGCGCAGGAGGCCGATGGACTGGTGCAGAATCCGGTTGGAGGTACGGTAATCGCCTTTGCGGATGATGGCGCTGAGGTATTTCTGCTGCAGGCCGAAGACGGCGTCGACGACGTCGCCGTCCCCCGGGTAGGTGGCCAGCAGAATCTCGCGATGGCGCAACGCCCGGCGCACCTTGAGGATGTTTTCCTGGTAAGTCTGGTCGCGCAGGTCGAGCTTCTGGGCGCAGCGAATCAGTTCCAGGCGGTAATGGTTGTTGTCGGGAAATTCGGCGGTCAGGCGGTCAAGTACGGCAAAAGGCTCCATTGTTATGCCGTCGATGGTAATGGTTTCATGCAGGATGTCCGGGGCGTCTGACAGCAGCAGCGCCTGCAGGAAACGGCAATCCGGGTTGTCCGGCCGGTCCAGCATGATGTCCAACAGTATCGCCATGGCTTTCCGGAGGGTCTGCGCCCGTTCCGCGGCGCCGGGCAGGCCGGGTGATTCGCCGTCGCCGGTCGCCGCATCACCGTTCCCGGCCGGCTTCGGGGGGGGGCTGGCGGCTGATTCGGTGGCCGCCTCCGGTGTCGCCATTGTGCCGGAATTGGACCGCGTTCGCAAGCCGGCGCCGGAGCCCGCCCGGAGCCGTGGTGCCTCCCCGAGGAGTCCGTTGCGCCGCAGTGGCCGTCGCCGGGCATGGTCCTGCAGCGTCGCCGCAAGGCTGGAGCGGGCCGCGGAACGGAGCGCCCGCACGGCTTCCAGGCGGCAGGTGTAGTCGTCGCTGGCCTCAAAGTCGGCGGCGATTTTCTGCCACAGCTTCCAGGCTTCGACGGTTCGCTTCTGCTGGTAGACGGCCAGTGCGTGCTGGTTGCGGCTGATGGCGGCGTCAACCGACTTGGCCGGAAAGAGCAGGGCGGCTTCGGCCAGGATGGACTCCGCCAGAAGGAGGTTGTTGGAACGCAGGGCGATAGTGCCCAGGACCTTTTTGGCCTGGGCGATCTTGGCCTGCGGAGCATCGCCTTCAGCCGCGATTTTTTCATAGTACGGCATGATGTCATGCAGCAGGCGCGTGTTGGCCCGCGTCGGCGGCAGTTCGACATCCAGGTTGGCGGCGGTGATGGTGCGCTTGAAGATGCGGGTCAGAGTGGCATCGGCGATGCGGATGTTCTCCTCCGCGCGCTGGCGTTCCAGGTTCATGCTGTGCAGGGCGTCGCTGACTTCGAGGTAGCCGATGGTGATGGCGTTCAGCAGCAGCACGACGAGGAGGACGGTCAGCAGCGTGAGCAGCGCCACGGCCGGTCGGCGGCGCGCCCACAGGCGCAGCCGCCGCAGCCAGGAACTGGCCCGGGCCTGGATGGGCTCGCGCTGGAGAAGACGCCGGAGGTCCGCGGCCAGCGCCGCCAGGCTGCGATAACGCTCCTCCGGAACAAAGGAGATGCTCTTGTTGATGATGACCGCCAGGTCGGAATTTCTGGCCGGCAGGGGGGGCACCCCTTCTTCGCAGATGCGTTTGATCATTTTTCCGGGCGATTCCGGGCTGAGGGCCGGCCGGCCGGTCAGGAGTTCATACAAGGTCAGGCCCAGGCTGTACTGGTCGGCGGCGGCGCCGCCGCCGCCGCTGAGCAGCCGTTCCGGCGCCATGTAGCGGAGGGTTCCGTCCTGGGACTGGCTGGCGACGGTGGAGACCGCGTCGCTGTTCAGGGCGGTCGCCAGCCCGAAGTCGCTGACGTGCACCGTGCCCTGCCGGTCCAGGAGCAGGTTGGACGGCTTGATGTCCCGGTGCAGGATGCCCTGCTGGTGGGCGTAGGCCAGGGCTTCGGCGGCCTGCAGGCCGATTTTGGCGATGGCCTCCTCCCGGCTGTCGGCCGTGACCATGTCCCGCCAGCGCGGGTCATTCAGGCCGTGTCCGTCGATGAGTTCCATCACATAGTAGCTGTAGCCCTGGTCCTGGCCGGCGCCGTAGACTTCCACGATGTTGGTGTGGTGCAGGCAGGCGATCAGACGTGATTCATTGTCGAACTTCTCCCGCTGCCTGGCGTCGGCGGCCCAGGTCGGCGCCAGGATTTTGACGGCGACCGGCCGGTTGAGGGACTGCTGGGTGGCGCGGAACACGGTGCCCATGCCGCCCTGGCCGATGCGCTCCTCCAGGCGGAATTCGCCCAGCTGCTCCGGGAAGGCGACCGGCGCGCCGCGCGGGGCGCGCCGGGAGGTTTGGCCGAGGTCCTCCATCGCCGCCAGCACCGGGAGAATCTCAAGCAGCTCGTCGCGGCAGTCGGGATAGCGGTCGGCAAACTGGCCGATGTCGACGCTGGAGCCGTCGCGCAGCGACTGCAGGTAGAGTTCCGTGAGTTCGTCAAGGTCGCTCATAGGGTGTGGCTCACCAGCGGAATTCGGAGTATTCGGAGAGTTTTTCCTGGAAGCGCTTCAGGGCGCGGACGTGGCGGATGCTGGCGGCCTTGGGGTCGATGCCGAGGACGGCGGCGCATTCGAGGTTGCTGAGTTCCTCGAAATGGCGCAGTTCGAGAATGTCGCGGTCGTTTTCCGGCATGTCGGCGAGGACTTTGCGGAGCAGGTCGTGTTTTTCGGCCCTGGCCATGCGGCTGCGGGGCGAGGTGACGCTGTCGGCCAGCAGGTTCCAGCGCGCGGTGGCGGCGTTGTCGTCCTGCGGGCGGTCCATTTCGACTTCCTTGAACAGGTCTCGCTTTTGGCTGGCGAGGTATTTGCGTTCGAGGTCGGTGATGGTCTGGAGGAGGATGGTGCGGAATTTGACGTAGGGCGGGATGTCGTCCTTGCGGCGCAGGGCGGTGAGGCGTTTGCTGGCGGCCAGGAAGACCTCCTGGACCAGGTCGTCGACCGTGAGGCGGCGCAGCAGGGCGGGGTTGATTTTGAGCTGTGCGAGTTGGCGGAGCCGTTCGCGGTTGTCCTGGAACGTCTCGGCCAGCCAGTTCAGGTCATTGGTGTCTAGTTCATTCATGGTGGGCCACGTGTGCTCGGGGCGGCGCCGACGGCCGGCGCCCATGCACGGGAAACGTCCCCGGACGGGGATTATTGCCCCGGCCGCCGGATGGCGACCTCCGGCGGTGTCAGTTCGTCCCGCAGCGGCGGATGATCTTGTCATAGGCCCAGGCGTCCCATTCTGGCTTGACGCCGATGCCGGTGAGGTCGCCGTAGGAGGTGAAGATCAGCCCGCCGCCGAAGGCGTCGAGCATGCGGTCGACTTCGGCTTCGATCAGCTGGCGGTTACCGGTCGGGAGGACCTTCTGGATGTCAACCGGCGAGAAAAGCGTGGCGCGGTATTTGCGCAGCAGGGCGCCGAGGTCGTCGAAGTCGTAGACGGCCGGCTGGTCGAACTGGAAGCAGTTGACGCCGGCCTGGAGCAGCGGCTCCAGGATTTCGCGGTTCTGCCCGCAGGAATGCATGAACACGGCGATGCCCAGGTCGTGGGCGAGGCCGAAGAGCCGTGTGTATTGGTCGCGGAAGAATTCGTCCCACATGGCCGGCGAGAAGAGCAGTCCGCGTTGGGTGCCCATGTCCTCGCAGAAGAAGATGGCGTCGGCCTTGGCGTCGCCGGCGGCGAGGATGATGGTTTCGTAGATGTCGGCCAGGATGGCATGCAGGCGGTGCAGGTTTTCCGGGCACAGGGCCATGTCCATCAGGTAGTTGTCCATGCGGCGGATGTATCTGGACTGGGCGAAGATCCAGCCGGGCAGGCCGGCCAGCCGGAAATGGTCGGCCGGGCCTTTGGCAAAGCCCGCCCGGAAGTTGTCGGCGGCGGCTTGGCGGTCGTAGACGGGCGGTGTGAAGCGGTCGAAGTCGGCCCAGTCGGCGATGACGGGTTTGAACACTTCGCCGCCCTTGCAGGCGTCCTTGCTGGCCATGCGGTGCCAGATGTTGCCCCAGATGTCGTCGTAGTATTCGAAGTCGCCCTCTGTCCAGCGTTTGGGGACGTAGCCGGTCGGGGCTCCCGGGCCGCCGCCGGCAAAGTCGTTGCGGCGGCCGTCGCCGAAGCGGAGACCCGGTCGCGGTGCGCCGGAACGGCTGAGATTGGCCTTGATGATGTCTCTTGGTGTCATGGGCGTGTTTTCCGTTGTCAGTTGGGATGGCATGGCGTGGACGCGTTGACCACCGGGGTCGGACGGGGCGGTGCGCCACCGGGTCGCGGAGCGGTGGGCGGCGCTGGCCGCCGGTTGGCGCGGATTATGGGTTTTCAATATATCGGGTCGTTGCTGGAATCCAAGTCCGGTGTTAGGCTTTATGGGGCTGTGAGGTCGGGGGTGACGAGCAGCGGCAGGGACGATTCCGAACGGTCGGCGCCATGGCGGAGCGCGGCCTT
>CAYOUR010000100.1:0-14562 GCA_964407145.1 uncultured Lentisphaeraceae bacterium
AGACACGCCCAGATGTTTGCGGGCGATGAAATCACGCAAACTGACGTGACCGCCACCGCCCCAGGAAAGGAGCCTGTCCCCATGGAGTTTTCCATCAGCTTCTACGGCGCCGCCCAAAATGTCACCGGCTCGCGCTATCTGCTCAGCGCCAGAGGCAAAAAAATCCTCATTGACTGCGGGCTCTACCAGGAGCGCGACCTCAAGAACCGCAACTGGGCGACATTCCCGGTCTCGCCGTCCGAGCTGGACGCCGTGGTGCTCACCCATGCCCACCTGGACCACTGCGGCCTGCTGCCGAAGCTGGTTCGGGAGGGATTTGACGGACCCATCTACGGCACCCGGCCAACCATTGACATCGCCAAAATCGTCATGCTCGACTCGGCCAAGATCAATGAGGAAGACGCCGAATTCAAACGGCGGCGCCACCAGCGGGAAGGCCGGAAGAGCCCGCACCCGGTACTGCCGTTGTACACGGTCGAAGACGCCCAGGCCGTCACCCCGCTGCTGAAGCCGTGGGATTTCTCCAAGCCTCTGGAGCTCGGCCCGGGCCTGTCGGTGGAATTCATCGAAGTGGCCCACATCCTCGGGGCCGCCGCCGTCAAATTCTCGGTCGTCGACGGCAAGAAGACCCGTACGGTGCTGTTTTCCGGCGATGTCGGCCGCTGGGACATGCCGATCCTGCGCGACCCGGCGCCGGTCGGTCCGGCCGACTATGCCGTGGTGGAGTCGACGTATGGCAACCGCACCCACGGCAAGGCCATTGACATCCCCGGCGAGTTGGCCGAGGTGATCAACGCCACGGCCAAGGCCCGCGGCAACATCATCATCCCCAGCTTTGCCATAGAACGCACCCAGGAACTGCTCTATTTCCTGGCGCAGCTGAGCCGTGCCAACCAAATCCCGCACCTGCGCATCTTCGTCGACAGCCCGATGGCGGTGCGGGTCTCGGATGTCTTCAAGCGCCACCCGGGCCTGTTCGACCAGGACACCACCGAGCTGATGCGGTCATTCCGCCTGCCCGGCTTGACCATGGTCCGGTCGGTTGCCGAATCGAAGGCCATCAACCACATCCGCGGCTCCGCCATCGTCATCGCCGGCGCGGGCATGTGCACGGGCGGGCGCATCAAGCACCACCTGGTCAAGAACATCGAACGGCCGGAATCCACCATCCTGTTTGTCGGCTACCAGGCCGTCGGCACCCTGGGCCGCATCATCCTGGACGGCGCCCAGGAGGTCCGCATCCTCGGTGAAATGCACCGGGTCCGTGCCCGCATCGCCCGCATCAGCGGCTTCTCCGCCCATGCCGACCGCGATGAGCTGACGCGCTGGCTGAAAAGCCTCGGCAACCAGCCCCAATGCACGTTCGTCACCCACGGCGAACCCGAAGCCGCCGCCGCCTTTTCCGAGCACCTGCAAAATGACCTCGGCTGGGAAACCAAAGTACCCAGCTACCTGGACAAGGTCAGCCTGCATTGACCGCCCGCGGCGGACATATGCCGGAGACCGCGGCCCGCGCGGGTCGCCCCGGCCCGCGCCTGGCGACGGCCGCCGGCAAGCCGGCTCCTCATGCGGCAACGGCGGCGTGGGCACCATGTCCCATTCCTGGCCCTTTTGAGGCCAGAATCCCAGTCAAGGATTTCAGCGCATGCGTTTTCATCGTTTTGGCAAGTCATTTCAGATGGCCGTCGACCATGGCCGTGACCTGGAGGAAGTCCTGCGCCTGGACGAGGCGTTGTGGGGAGCGACCAGCGCACCGGCCAATGTGTTCTTCTGCGATCCGCTCTTCATCAGGCATCTTGACGTGGAAAACAAGGGGCGGATCACCAGCGCCGACCTGAAACAGGCCATCCGATGGTTCCTGCTCCAACTGCCCGAACATGACGCCATCACCCCGGAATTCGACGGCAAGCTGGCGTTGTCGGCCATCAATCCGAAGACCGACGACGGCAAGGCCCTGCGCAATTCAGCCTTGTACATCCTCAACGAATTGGGCATTCCCGACCAGGCGACCATCACCCTGGCGCAAATCCGCACCTTCCTCAGCACGGTGCAGGCCCGCGCCCTCAACGGCGACGGCATTCTCACCCTGAAATCGGCCGGCGACCGCGAGGACATCAAGAACCTGATCACCCATGCCGTCGCCGCCACTGGCGGCGCCCAGGACCTGGACGGTTCCATGGGTATGGGCGACAAGGAGCTGAAAGACTTCCTGGCCGCGGTTCCGTTGTATCTGGAGTGGCTTGACCGCGGCGCCATTCCGCCCGGCCAGGACAGGACCGAGATCATGCCCCTCGGACAGAACACCCCGGCCCTCGCCGCCCAACTGAAGGCCCACGCCGCCAGAGTCGAGCAGTTCTTCCAGCTCAGCCGGCTGCTGCAATTTGACGCCCGCCTGCAAAGCAAGGCCCTGGCCCCGGACACCAGGGTGGCGAGCTTCGACCCGGCCAACCAGCCGGAAGTGGAGGCGTACCTCAACAGCCTGCCCCTCGCCCCGCCCTCGCCGGAAGCCGCCATCCCCATGGACCAGATGCACATCAACCCCGTCTTCCGGGCCTGGTGGCAGGACGTGGCCGAAAAGATCATCCGGCCACTTCTGGGGAAAGATCTGAACGCCGTCACCCAGAACGACTGGAACGCCGCCAAGGCCCTCCTGGCCCCGTATGAGGCCTACGTGGCCGGCAAAAAAGGCGGCATCGTCGAAAAACTGCCTCCTGACACCCTGCGTTCCTACCTGAACTGCCCGGAGCTGCTCGCCGATGTGCAAAAACTCCAGCTGGCGGACAAGGCGGTCGCCGAAACGGTGCGCGCCGCCAAGGAAGTCGAGAAGCTCCTCCTGTTCCGGACGCTGCTGCTCCGGTTCGCCAACAACTTCGTCAATTTCTCCGAACTCTACGGCCACGGCGACCACGCCATGTTTGAAAGCGGCGCCCTGGTCATCGACGGCCGCTGGTTCCACGTCAGCCTCGAAGTCGACAACGTCGCCGCGCATCAGGCCCTGGCCAAAAGCAGCAGCCTGTTCATCATGTACGTGGAAGTGCAGAAAACCGCGGCCGAGAAGATCACGGTCGTGGTTCCCGTCACCTCCGGCAGCAAAGGCAATCTCGTCGTTGGCAAGCGCGGCGTTTTCTTTGACCTGAAAGGCGTCGACTGCGATGCCAAAATCTTGCAGATCATCGAAAACCCCGTCTGCATCCGTGAAGCGCTGATGGCGCCGTTTTCACGGCTGTGGGGGATTGTCGAGGGCAAGATCGAGGCCTGGTCGGGCGCCGCGGAAAAAGGCCTGCAGCAGAATTTCACGAAGGCGATTACACCCGGCGCGGCGGCGCCGGCGGCGCCGGCGCCGGCGGCCAAGGACGCCACGGCCAAGCCAGGCGACGGCAAGATGACCAGCGGGGCCTTTCTGGGCATCAGCGTCGCGGTCGCCGCCCTGGGCTCGGCCCTGGCCTTCATCACCAAGACCCTGGCCAGCATGACTGGCCTGCAAATCTGGATTACCGTCATCTGCGCCATTCTGGCCCTGATGTTCCCCATCACCCTGATCGCGATCATCAAGCTCAACCGGCAGGACCTGAGCTCCTTGCTGGAAGGCTGCGGCTGGGCCATCAACCTGAGGATGCGGCTCGACGCCAAGCTGCGCGGTCAATTCACCAACTTCGGCATTTACCCCAAAGACGCCGAAGGCACGCCCAAAAGCCATTGGCTGAAAGTCCTCCTGATCAGCCTGCTCGTCACCGGCCTGATCGCCGGAACGTACGTCGGCGTCAAAAACTACCGCGAAGCCAGGAAGGCCGAAAAACTCCGCCAGGAACAGCGGCAGCAGGAGATGGCCGGGGAACAGCCGGCGACACCCACCGCCGCGCCGTCCGCCGAACAGGCGCCGGAAGCCAGCGCCTTGCCTCCGACCCCGGCGCCGTAGATCAATGCCCGAATGCGTGGCTGCCGACACCGACAGACCGGACGGACCGGACGGACCGGACGGACCGTCCTTTCCTGACGCTCACCATGAAAGACCTGTTGTCATCCTCACCGACTGGCCGCCTGGTGCGGCGGATAGCCGAGCGGCTGCGCGACCGCGGCGGCCGCGTCCTGGTCGTCGGCGGAGCTGTACGCGACACTCTGCTGGAGCTTCCTGTCAAGGACATCGACCTGGAAGTCTATGGCCTGACGCCGGAGGAAATCCGCGACGGCCTCGCACCGGAGTTTTCCCTCGACCTGGTCGGCTCCTGCTTCGGCGTGTTCAAGGTCCGCCATACTGACATTGACCTCGCCCTGCCGCGCCGCGAAAACAAAACCGGCGCCGGCCATCGCGGCTTTCAAGTCACGCCGACCCCGGACCTGGATTTCGCCACGGCCGCGGCCCGGCGCGACCTCACGGTCAACGCCATCCTGGCCGACCCGCTGACCGGCGAGATCATCGACCCCTGGCATGGCCGGCAAGACCTGGACGACCGCATTCTCCGCCATGTCAGCAGCCATTTTTCCGAAGACCCGCTGCGCGTGCTCAGAGTCATGCAGTTCAGCGCCAGGCTCGACTTCGCCGTCGCTCCGGAAACGGTGGCCGCCTGCCAAGCCATGACCCAGGACGACCTGCCCAGGGAACGCCTGGCCATGGAATGGGAAAAACTCCTGCTCCAGGGTGTCAAAATCTCCCGAGGCCTGCAGTTTCTGCGCCAATGCCACTGGCTCCGCTTCTACCCGGAACTGGCTGATCTGGTCGACTGCCCGCAACACCCGGCCTGGCATCCCGAGGGCGATGTCTGGACCCACACCCTGCTGGCTCTGGACCAAGTCGCCTGCCGACGGACCGGAGACCGCGAAGATGACCTCGTCCTGGCTCTGGCTGTGCTCTGCCACGACTTCGGCAAACCGGCCACCACGGCCTCCCAGCCGGACGGCCGCCTCACCAGCCACTGCCACGACGTACGCGGCGAGCACCTCGCCCGCACGTTCATCCGCCGCATCTGGAACCAGACCGACCTGCCCGGGAAAGTCACCCCCCTGGTGGCCTGCCATATGCGACCGCTGGCCATGATGCTCGGACAGGCCACGGACAAGGCGTTCCGGCGCCTGGCGGTCGAGGCCAAGCGCCTTGACCTGCTTGCCAAGCTCGTCGAATGCGACATCATGGCCACCCTCCCGCCAGACCCGGCCCAGGCCCTCGCGGCCATACGTGACTTTGCCGACCGCGCCCGCGCGCTCGACGTCACCAGGCCGCCGCCGCCGCTCCTGCTGGGACGTCATCTGCTGGCCCGTGGTCTCCAGGCCGGCCCGCGCCTGGGACAAGTCCTCCGGGCCTGCTATGAGGCCCAGCTCAGCGGAGACTTCAACACTACCGCTGAGGCACTTGACTGGCTGGACCAGCACCTGCAACAACTGCAGCAGGACACCGACGGCAAATCGGCAAGCCCGGCCACCCTATAGGAACCATGAGCCAGCGGCGGCGCGAACTCGAATCAGGGGACGATACGCATCTGATCATTGGCTGGGCCATGGATGTCGGCTCTATAAACACCACCGGTGTGCATCGGTGTGCATCGGTGGTTCAGGCGGAAGGTCATACCGTATGTAGCCGGACCGTCACGGCAGGGCTTTGGGATTTTGCCCGAGTTTGTCATAGGCGTCCATGACCAGCCGTCCCAGGATGCTTCCCGGCGCCACGCCAGCCACGTCCTGCAAGGCCAGCTCTGGGCCTTTTTCCCTGAGCATGGCCTGGAGCTTTTCGGCGCTCGGGTCACCGGGCGGGTCGAAGCGCAACGCCGCCGCCATGCCCCAGGCCAGATGCACCGGCTCAAGACCGCATTGGCACACCAAATTGGCCGCGCCAGTCAGACGGTCTTCGGCTGCCAGCTTGCGCAGGGGATCGCGGCCCAGGCGGAAAATCGTGTCGCCAAGCATCCGGTTGGTGAAACGCTCCAGCAGATCATCGACGTGCGCCTGAAGCCAGGCGGGGTCGGCCTGGTATTCCGCGCAGATTCCCCGGGCGCTTTCCCGCAGACCGGCCAGCATGAAGTCGCGCACAGCCGGGTCGGCCATCGCCTCATAGCCCAGCTCATAGCCATGCAGATAGCCGACATAGGCCATCAGGGCATGACCGCAATTATGGATGTACAGCTTGCGGGCGGTAAACACGCCGAAGTCGTCATACGCCGTCATGGCGCTGATCGTCGGAACCGGCCCGACAAAGCCCTTGCGGTCCACCGGCAGCTCCTTGTAGGGCTCCACCCGGACCAGGCTGACGTCCCGGGCCCGCATCTCCGGAGTCGGCACCGGCACCATCCGGCCAATGACCGTGTCGACGAAACCGGTCTTTTCCGTGACATAGGCGTGGGCCTCCGGCGGCGTCGCCGCCAGCACCAGACCCCGGACATGCGCGGCCGCGCCATGCAGATTCTCACAGATGATGAAGTTGATCGGCGCGGCGCCGGCCGCCGCCCGCCGAGCCAGCCCGGCTGCCAGGTTCGGCACGATGAATTTGAGGACGTTGGCGCCAACGGCAGTGGCGCCAAGTTCGGCTTCGGCGACGGCGGCAGCCACCGCCTCGGTGTCGCGGCTGCTGACCGCCCGGACCGGGCCGACCACGACGTCCTGCACGCCGGCGTTGCTGACCGCCTCAAGATGATACTTCCGGTCGCGGTTCAAGGCCGCCATCAGTTCTTCGTCGACATCGACAAACACGACTTCGTAGCCTGATTCGCAAAACAGCTGGCCAATAAAACCGCGACCGATATTGCCGGCCCCGAAAATCACCGCGCGCCTTGTCATCGTTGCTTAACTCCGTTTGTCTGTTCTGTCATTGTCATGTTCATCGTGGCCTGGGTTCCCCGACCGTGGCCCCGGAGGGCCTTTGCCCTGGCCGGCACGGTCCGCAAATCCACTGCCAAAGGGGATTCGGCTGAATCACGGCGCCGGCGGCGCGCTTTTCCGCAGTTCTATGACCAGCGTCGTTTTTTTCCTGACATCCATTCGCTTGACCTTACGCATGTCCACGGCCCGTTCGTCCTGCTTCATGGTCAGAGACAGCCCTTCGGGCAGGTTTTCCGCCGACCAGGTGATGACAATGGCCATGTTCCCCTCCGGCTGGCAATACAGCTTCCATTCCTGGGGCAGCTCCAGGCTGCGGATGTCCTTATACATCAAAGGCAGTTTCGGGTCGGCGCTGACGAAGCCGGCATAACCGGTCTGCATGCCGGGCGGCGGAGCGAAAATGTCAATCCGCCGGTCATACCCGCCGGTGGCGCCTTCCTGGCAGCCGAGGAAAACTTCGCCAATATGCGCCTTCTGCAGCTGCAGGCTAAGCTCGAAGCTCTGGCCCGACACGACTGGAACCACCCCAAGCACGCCAGCCACCAACAAAGTGGATAACAGCAAACGCATCATGACCGCCTCCAAATTATGGAACCTGACGCAAAGCAGCTTCCTGCCAGCCGAACCAGAATGGCCAGGCAGTCCAAGCTGACTGGACCTTCCAAAAAATAATGCCGTGCCTGATAAAATCAACCGCTCCCCCTCGAAAAAGCCGCCGGAACAGTCACCGGCCAGCCATTGAGAATGAACCCACGCTACGGTTCCGTCGACCTTGCACGATGCCCGTGCGCGCGGAGTTGCTGCGCCGTCCACGGTGTTGTGTCGCCCCGGCAAGGGCGACACAACACCGTGACGACTCAATTCTCGTTAATGTGCGAAATCCTGTGATAGGAGCAGATATTTGGTTAATGTGCAAAATGTGGTGATGGAAGGCGATATTCGACAACGTGCACCGGAATCATCGCCATTCACTGAGACCAATGCTCTTGAGTTTAGGGCTCGGTTGAACTTTTAGCGGCTGCAATAATCCAATGGGATATTCGTCCTATTGTCCTATCCACCGTCCCACTAAGTCTTAAATATGTCCTATAGGGCATTCGTCCCATTGTCCTATTTGTCGTCCCATACGTCCTATACGTCCCACTAAGTCTTAAATATGTCCTATAGCGCATTCGTCCCATTGTCCTATTTGTCGTCCCATACGTCCCATACGTCCCTTACGTCCCATTTCACCGTCCTATAGGTCCCATGTTTCCAGCCAGGGCTACGCATAAGTCCTATCCCTCCTGCGGCAGCCTGAAGGCTGGATTACCTGCGGCAGCCTGAAGGCTGGAAACGAGACGCTTCCGGTTGGCAACTACAAGTGCTCATCACAAAACTTCGCCCATTGTCCAATTCTCAATCGGTGACCAGTTACAACTTTTTCCCGTGATTTTCCAGCTTTTGGATAGTCATCAGTCGGTTGCGGATTAAATTATGTCCGATTGCGAATCCCGAGAACAGCCTCTTGACAGGAAGCACACATGGCGCATTTTTTAGGACTGGACTGCAGCACTCAGAGTTTGACCGCGGTGATCATTGACACGGTGCGCCGCACGGTCGTCCACCAACACAGTGTCGTTTTTGATGACATCAAGCCAGGCTACGGCAGCATCAATGGCGTTCTGCCCAATGACGACAGCCTGGTCAAACGTTCCAATCCCCTCATGTGGGTGGCCGCCCTGGACCAGGTTCTGTCCGAACTGAAGGCTGCCGGCGCCGACCTGGGAGCCATCGCCGGCATCAGCGGCAGCGGCCAACAGCACGGGACCGTCTACCTGGATGCCAACTTCCAGGCCGGCGCCTGGCTGCAGCGCGAGGCAGAATCGTTGGTGGACGCCGTCCGGCCTCACTTGCGCCGGCCGGAGTCGCCAATCTGGATGGACAGTTCGACCTTTGAGGACTGCCGACGCATTGACGCCGCCCTTGGCGGCGCCATGGAAGTGCGACGCCGGACCGGCTCTTCAGCCACCGAACGCTTTGCCGGCCCGCAGATCAGCGCCTTCGCCCGCCAGGAGCCGAAACGCTATCAGGACACGGCAGTCATCCACCTGGTCAGCTCCTTTTTCTGTGCCTTGCTGACCGGCGCCTCCGCCCCGATCGACCACGGCGATGGCGCCGGCATGAACCTGATGAACCTGCAAACCCTGTCCTGGGACCGCAAACTGCTGGAGGCGACAGCCCCCGGCCTGCGGGAAAGGCTACCGGAGCTGTGCCCGTCCGACACGGTGGTCGGCGTACTGCACCCCTATTTCCAGCGCTACGGCTTCCGCGAAGGCGTGCCGGTCGCAGCCTGGAGCGGCGACAACCCCAGCAGCCTGATCGGAGTCGGCGGCTGGAAGCCCGGCACCATGGTCATCTCTCTGGGCACCAGTGACACGTACTTCGCCGCCATGGAAAAACCCGCAGTCGACCCGCAGGGATACGGCCATGTGTTCGGCAACCCGGCCGGAGGCTTCATGTCACTGATCTGCTTCAAAAACGGCTCCCTGGCCCGGGAACGAATCCGCCAGCAGTTTGACTTGTCCTGGCCGGAATTCGACTGCGACGCCTTTGAACTGACCGTCCCCGGCAACCACGGCAACCTGATGCTCCCGTACTTCACCCCGGAAATCACCCCGCTGGCCTTGAATGTCGGCCCCATCTATGAAGGCAACCGACTGTTCAAGTCGCATAAGGACGCGGCGGCCATCGTCCGGGCCCTGGTTGAAGCACAAGCCCTGACCATGCGCCTCCATTCCCAGTGGATTGGCCACCGCGCCCGAAAACTGCGGGTCACGGGCGGCGCCTCGGTCAGCGACGGCATCTGCCGAGTGCTGGCCGATGTGTTCAACGCCACGGTCGAACGCTTGAAAATCAGCGATTCCGGCGCCCTGGGCGCGGCCATGCGGGCGGCGCACGCCGTCGCGCCGCAAGAATTCTCCTGGAGCACCCTGACCAGAATGTTCACGGCCTGCGACAGCTGCCTGACCATCAAGCCCATCCCCGCCAACGCCGCCATCTACGACCGCCTGCTGCCAGACTACGCGGCACTCGAATACAGCATCACCAGAAGCTGAACCGGCAACTCACCGCCCGACCGCACCACGACCACCATCCTAACCCATTCGCCTTTCGACCCGAGCAGCCGCTTGCGCCGAGGAGAGAAGAGCCCAGGCCCTTCCCACCTCGGCTTTTTCTTTTTCATACACCCCACCAAAACCGACAGCCCCCCCCGGCAGATCACGCCACGCCCATCGCACGCCTGCTACGCGCAAACACGCAACCGGCACCGCCAACAACCAGAATAGAACAACGACTTTTTCCCAAAAAACACCAGAACTCAAAAAAAAATCACCGGCCGCGCTTGCATTCCGGAATTCCCCCGCGATATTATTAGTGAACGATAACTAACATGGAGGTGTGCGATGGTCCTGACGACACGACAACATCAGATAATCGAGACGGCCCTGCAGTTGACCTCGGCGGGCGGGATACAGAATTTGACGATCAAGAATGTCTCGAGCCGGCTTGGGATCACGGAGCCGGCGATCTATCGTCATTTTGCCAGCAAGTCGGAGATTGTGAAGGCGATGATTGAGAGCTTCGACCGCGGAGTGGCCGTCGACGCCACCTTGACGGGCTATGCGGGGATAGCGGCGTTTGCCCGGAGCCGGTTTGCCCAGATTGCGTCCAATCCCTCTCTGGCGAAAGTCATGTTTGCGGAGGAGCTGTTCATGGACGACCCGGATTATTCGGCTCTGCTGGTTCGGATGATGCACCGTCACAAACAAGCGCTGCAGAAGCATTTCGACGAGGCGATCGCGGCCGGCGAGATCAGGTCGGACATTGAACAGGACATGCTGTTCCGGATCGTGTTTGGCTCTGTGCGCCTTCTCGTCAAGCAGTGGGGCATGAGCAGCCAGGGATTTGATCTCCAGGCCAAAGGTGAAGAGCTGCTGGAAGCCCTGCGAAAAATCCTGGGGCGGCCGATTTGCGTCAAACCGAATTGATTGTATTCAGGAGCCACGATATAGCATGAATTGAAGCCAAAGAAGGGAGCAGGGACATGAAACGGAAAATCATCGAAATCGATCAGGAAAAATGCAACGGGTGCGGCCAGTGCATACCGAATTGTCCGGAAGGGGCTTTGCAGATGATCGACGGCAAGGCCCGTCTGGTCAGCGACCTGTTCTGCGACGGCCTGGGCGCCTGCATCGGGGAATGTCCGCAGGGCGCGATTCGCACCGTCGAGCGGGAAGCGGCCCCGTATGACGAACGCGTGGTCATGGACAACATCATCAAGCAGGGAACGAACACGATCAAGGCGCACTTGAAGCATCTCAAGGACCACGGCGAGCACAAACTGCTGGACATCGCCCTGGCCGTCCTCCGGGAAAAGCGGATTTCCGTTCCGACCGAAGCCGAGCCCGCGCCGCTGGCCTGCGGTTGCCCCGGCACCATGACCAGGCGCGTCACCCCGCCGCCCGCCGCCCCGGCGGCCAGGGCGGCCGCGGCGGCGACGCCCTCGGCTCTCCGCCAATGGCCGGTGCAGCTGACCCTTCTCAACCCTGACGCGGAATACTTTGACGACGCCGACCTGCTGATCTCCGCCGACTGCGTCGCCCATGCCTACGGCAGCTTCCACCACGACTTGCTCGCCGGAAAAATTCTGGTGGTGTTCTGCCCCAAGCTCGATCCGGACCCGGACCGGTACGTGGAGAAGCTGGCGGCCATTTTCAGCCGCCATCACATCCGCTCAGTCACGATTGCACGGATGACCGTCCCCTGCTGCGGCGGCACGGTCGCCATTGTGCAGAAGGCCCTGGAGCTCTCCGGCGTCAGCCTGCGTCCGGAGCTCAAAGTCATCGACCTCGACGGCTCGCTCAAGGCCTGACCACCCCCTGCACCCCCGGCGGCGATTCCAACCATTCAACTTCGTAATATCCACGAATCCACGTATCGACCTGTTTTTCAAGCGTTCACCCTGCCGGCGGACCTGCCGGCGCCCCATCCCACACAACCAGAGGAGACGACACATGAGCATGTTCTGCTATCAATGCCAGGAAACCGCCAAGAACACCGGCTGCACCCTGGCCGGCGTCTGCGGCAAGAAAGCCCCGACCGCCAACCTTCAGGACGAGCTGGTTCAGCAACTGAAAATCCTCGCCCTCACCCACCAGCCCAACCGCGAACTCGGCCGGTTCATCACCGAGTCGCTGTTCATGACCATCACCAACGCCAACTTCGACGATGCCCGGTTCACGGCGCAGATCGCCAAGGCTAAGACGCTGGCCGGCAACACCACGGCCACGGCGCCGCTCGGCGTCATGTCCTGCGACCATGAGGACATCCGGTCCCTGCGCGAACTGCTGACCTACGGCCTCAAGGGCGTCGCCGCCTATGCCGACCACGCCGCCATCCTCGGCAAGGAGGACGACGACATCTACGCGTTCATGTTCAAGGCCCTGGCGGCCATGACCAGGGACCTGCCCGCCAACGACCTGATCGGCCTGGTCCTGGAATGCGGCAACATCGCCGTCAAGACCATGGCCCTCCTGGATGCGGCCAATACCGGCGCCTATGGCAACCCGGAAATCACCAAAGTCAAAATCGGCGTCGGCAAACGCCCCGGAATCCTGGTCTCCGGACATGATCTGCTCGACATGAAGGAGCTGCTCGAGCAAAGCGCCAACGCCGGCATCGACATCTACACGCACGGCGAGATGCTCCCCGCCCACTACTACCCGGAATTGAAGAAGTACCCGCATCTGTACGGCAACTACGGCAACGCCTGGTACAAGCAGAACACGGAGTTCGCCAGCTTCAACGGGCCCATCCTGATGACCACCAACTGCATCACGCCCGTCCAGGACAGCTACAAAAACCGGATCTTCACCACCGGCCAGGCCGGCTACCCCGGCGTGCCCCATATCGCCGACCGCAAAAACGGCCAGCCCAAGGATTTCTCGGGCATCATCGCCCTGGCCAAGACCTGCCCGCCGCCCGCCCAGCTCGAAGACGGCGAAATCGTCGGCGGCTTCGCCCATAACCAGGTCCTCGCCCTGGCCGACAAGGTCGTCGAAGCCGTCAAGGCCGGCGCCGTCAAACGCTTCATCGTGATGGCCGGCTGCGACGGCCGCCAAAAAGGCCGCGAGTACTTCACCCAGGTGGCCGCCGACCTGCCGAAGGACACCATCATCCTCACGGCCGGCTGCGCCAAGTACCGCTACAACAAGCTGAACCTGGGCGACATCGGCGGCATCCCGCGCGTGCTGGACGCCGGGCAGTGCAACGACTCCTATTCCCTGGCCGTCATCGCCCTGAAGCTCAAAGAGGTCTTCGGTCTCGATGACATCAACAAGCTGCCCGTGTCCTACGACATCGCCTGGTACGAGCAGAAGGCCGTGGCCGTGCTCCTGGCCCTCCTGTTCCTCGGCGTGAAGGGCATCCGCCTCGGGCCCACGCTGCCGGGCTTCCTGTCCCCGGCCGTGGCCAAGGTCGTCATCGAAAAGTTCGACCTGAAGCCCATCGGCACAGTACAGGACGACATCGCGGCCATGATGGCCGGCAACTAGAAAAAGGGGAGCCTAGCTCCCCTTTTTTCATTGAATGGCTGATCTCTGCTTTGTAGATTCGCTCAAATTTTATGTAGTAGATAGTGTCTGCTGTATATTTTGATGAGTTTAATCTATTTTACTTTTGTTATATAATTTAAAATCTCGAACATTAAGGTGTTGATTCTGTTGAAACTTTCTTGTGTTACAGCTTGTATTGCTTCTTCTGATTGAATGAATATGTTTGGGATTATCTCGCTGTGACAATGATGAATCATGGAGTTAACACTGTCTGGCGTTGTTTCCAGATGAAATTGCAATCCAATAACGTTGTCGTTGAACTGGAAGGCTTGTTGCTCACAGGCCGCGCTGCGTGCGAGTTGCACGGCTCCTTCGGGTAGGGTGAACGTTTCGCCGTGCCAATGAAAAACTGTGATCGTGTCTGGAAATTGAAAGACGTTGCTGTTCTGTACTTTGGTGATGTCAAACCAGCCGATTTCTTTTTGGGAATTTGTGTAAACTTCAGCTCCGAGCACGCTTGCCAGCAGTTGAGCCCCGAGACAAATTCCAAGCATGGGAATCCCCGCGCGTAGAGCCTCCCGCAAAAAACTCTTTTCTTCCACAAGCCAAGGAAATTCCACTTCATCATGCACGCTCATGGGGCCGCCCATGATGATGACAAGGTCTATTTCAGACAAAGCCGGCAGTTCAGTCGATTCGTGAAAACGCGTATACGATACGTTCGCGTTGCGCTGAGTGAGCCATGCATCAATGCTTCCAATCCCTTCAAAAGCGACATGTTGCAGTATGTGGACATTCATGCAGAACCACCCTTGATGTGCTTGCCGATATTTCGATTTGTGATTTGATATTCTTCACATGCTTAAAAAGCAATCCGGGTCCTGGCTGCTGGCCAGGACCCGGATTGCTTTCGTTGCGCAAATCGACAGCCGGCTGACTTGGCCGGCATTTTCCTTCGAGCCCTTCGTCTTCGTTCAAATAGGAGGGGCTATGGTGACCACGGTGCGCATGTCGGTGATCGCCCTGATCCCGTGCGGTACGGCAATGTCGCAGACGAGAACATCGCCGGCTTTGGCCGGCAGGGTTCCGTCTTTCGCCAAAAATTCGCCTTCGCCCTCCAGGATGAGGATGGAAAGCTGGCCCTCGAGGTCGTGCGAGTGGA
>CAYOUR010000101.1:0-11262 GCA_964407145.1 uncultured Lentisphaeraceae bacterium
ATGAATCCCATGTTCTCAGCCTGAGCTACGCATAAGTGAAGAGCATTGGACGTATGGGACGTGGAAATGGAATGCACCGGTCGGCTGTCCAATCCGCGTCCCGCGAAAAAGCACGCGAAGACCTGGCGGCCCGGCGTTTTTCCATGCCAGGGAAGGCCATGGCCGGAAACTGGGTTATATTAGTTGTTTGATGTGCGTTGAGACTTTTTTCGCAGGAATAGTGAAGGAGAAGGCATGCGATCAGGCTGGGTTCTGCTGGTGTCGGCGGTGTTGTTCACCCCGTCAATCCGGGCGTCGGAAACGCCCTTGCGGGTGGTGTCCTTGTCGCCCTCGCTGACGGAGTTGGTGTATCATCTTGGCTGTGGTGGCTTGCTGGTTGGCCGCAGCGATGCCTGCGACTATCCGGCCGAGGCGTCGTCGGTGCCGGTGGCGGGCAAGTTCGCGGATCCGCACCTGGAGACGGTCTTGAGGCTGAAGCCCTCGCTGGTGATCACCAACGACCTGATCAATCCAGGCGTTGTCAAGGCGTTGCAGAAGCTGAAGATTCAGGTCGAGATCATTCCCGGCGAGACGATTCCCGAGTATCGGGCCGGGGTCCTCCGTCTCGGCGAATTGCTGCAGGCGCAGTCCGCGGCGGAGCAGGAACTGGCCCGCATTGACGCGAAGCTGCTGCAGCCATCGTCGCCGTTGCCTCTGAAGGTGCTCTGGGTGATCTGGGACGCCCCGCCGATGGTCGGCGGGAAGAATTCCCTGCCGGACGCCCTGATCCGGTTGTCCGGCGCGGAGAACATCGCCGGCGGGGTGGACCAGCCCTATTTCAAGTGCTCGTTTGACTGGCTGTTGGAAAACCAGCCGGATGTGGTCATCTGGTGCACGCACGACCGGGACATCACCGGACACCGGTTCTGGAAGCAGCTGCGCGCGGTGCGCGAGAATCAAGTCATCAGCGACATCGACCCGGATGTCCTGTTACGGCCTGGTCCGCGGCTGGTCGGCGGCGTGGCCGTCCTGCGGCGGCGCCTGGCCGAGATGGCCGCCAAGGCCGGTGTCCAGGCAGGGCAGTGACATCATGGTAATGACTTCGCGACGCAGTTATGTCCTCCTGCCGCTGGTGGCCGTGGCCACACTGATTCTGCTTGGCTTGTGCGGCGGGTCGCGCTGGCTCTCTCCGGGAGAATTTCTGCTGGAAGGCAGCCTGCATCCGGTCCTGGAGCTGCGTCTGGTGCGGGTCCTGGCCGCGGTGGTGGTGGGCGGTTCGCTGGCGCTGTCGGGAATGGTCTTCCAGGCGACGCTGCGCAACCCGCTGGCGGAGCCGTTTACGCTGGGGCTGTCCGGCGGCGCGGCGGTCGGGGCGACCCTGGCGTACATATTCGGGCTGCGGGCCTTGAGTCTCTACGCGGTGCCGTTTGCGGCCCTGGCCGGGGCGCTGGTCGTCCTGGGGCTGGTTCTGCTGGTCAGCCGGGGTGGCAACTGGGGTATTGAAAGCCTGCTGCTCAGCGGCGTCATTGCCGGTACGATCTGTTCCAGCCTGCTCATGTTCCTGCTGTCGGTCGCGCAGCAAAGCGAGCTGGCCGGGATCACCTGGTGGATGCTCGGGGACCTGCAGAGCGTCGACCCTGACCTGCTTTGGCCGGTGGCGGTCTACGCGGCCATCGCCCTGGTCGCGTTGCGCGCCATGGCCGGCGACCTGAATGTTCTTTCCCTGGGAGACGAGGAGGCCTTTTATCTTGGCGTCAATCCGCGTCGGCTGGTCCTGGTCATGATTCTCCTGGCCTCGCTGCTGGCGGCGTCGACGGTCTGCCTGTCGGGCATCATCAGTTTTTGCGGTCTGATCATACCGCACATTGTACGCCGACTGTACGGCTGCGACCATCGCCGGATCGTCTTCACCGTGTTTCTGTGGGGTTCGGGCTTCCTGCTGCTTTGCGACCTCCTGTCGCGGTCCGTTTTCCGTGAGCGCGAAATACCGATCGGGGTGCTGACTTCCCTGTTGGGCGGCGTGGTTTTCCTGATGATTCTGCACCGCCGGAGGCCCCAGGATGCTTGATTGCACCAACGTGACGTTTGCGTACGAGGAAGGCCGGCGCGTCGTAGACGGCGTTTCCCTGGCCTTGGCGCCGGGCGACTTCGTGATGCTGCTGGGGCCGAACGGCTGCGGCAAAAGCACCTTGCTGAAGCTGCTGGCCGGCCTGTTGCGGCCGGCCTCGGGGCGCGTCCTGTTCAATGACCGGCCTGTCTGTCGCCTGCCGCATCGGGAACGGGCGCGGACCCTCGCCGTCGTGCCGCAGAGCCAGGCGCCGGCGTTGGATTTCACCGTCCGCGACATGGTGATGATGGGGCGTCATGCGCGCTTGTCGCGGATGTCGCCGCCGACCCCGGAAGACCATCGGCTGGTCGGCGAGGCCATGGCGCTGCTTGACCTCGCCGAGTTGGCCTGGCGGCCCTGCAACCGGCTTTCCGGCGGTGAACGGCAGCGCGTCGCCATTGCCGCCGCGGTGGCGCAGCAGGCGCAGGTGATTCTTCTGGATGAGCCGACCTCGGCGTTGGACCCGGCGCATGCGATCGGGGTTATGACCTTGCTGCGGGAACTGCCGCATCGGCCGGCCGTGCTGATTGTCTGCCACGACATCCAGCTGGCGGCCCGCTACGCCGGTCGGGTCGTGCTGATGCGGCAGGGCCGCATCCACGCCGAAGGCACCCCGGAAGAGGTCATGACGCCGGCCCATCTGCATGACGTTTACGGCTGCGATGCCCAGATTCTTCGCGACGACCAGGGCTGCCTGTGCATTGCCCTGCGGCAGAAATGACGGCCGCCGGCCGAGGGGCTTGCTGGCCGGACGCGGCACGACTTTTTCGCCCGTCACGGGACGAAAAAAAGGCCGTGGCGCGGCCCGGCCTTGGGCGTTTCCGCCGGAACGGGGTATATTTACAGTTTGCCATGGGGTCTGGAACCGGACCCCGGCCTGCGTGGTCATAGCGGCGACAGCCGCGACCGGTTCGCGCATCATTATTCATCAACACGCCGGTGGTGCCGCTTCGGTGGGAAGCGGCGTCTGCCGGCCAACGCAGAGGTCGTCAGCGTGGAACATTTCCTCTTGGCATTGAACATGATCTGGAAGATTGTGTTCATTGCGTTCTTTTTTGGGTTCTGCATTTTCATCCATGAATTCGGCCATCTGGTGGCTGCCTTGTGGCAGGGCCTGCATGTGGAGAAATTCTCCCTCGGCTTTGGCAAGAAGCTGTTTGGCTTCAAGCGGTTCGGGGTTGAATTCATTGTCAGTGCGCTGCCGTTTGGCGGTTATGTGTCCTTGCCGCAGTTGGACCCGACGGACCAGCCGGTGGCCAGCGACGGCAAGCAGCTGCCGCCGGGCCGGCCGTTGCCGCGCGCGCTTGCCGCCTTTGCCGGGCCGCTGTTCAACATCCTGTTCGGCTTTGCCTTGGCGGCGGTCATGTGGCTGGTCGGCGTCTGGGAGCCGGTGCCGGCCCGCTCATGCCTGGTCATTGACGTTCCGCCGACTCTGCCGCTGTACAAGGACGGTCTGAAGATGGAAGACCGCATTGTCGCCCTGAACGGCCAGCCGGTCCGGGGGGAATGGGAGGAGCTGTGCTTTTCGATCCCGGCCGGTGCTCCGGAGCAGACGGTGACCGTGCTGCGCGACGGCGAGGCGGTCGACCTGCGCTACACGCCGGAGCCGAATCCTGAGTGGCTGGCCGGCCTGCGGGGCGGCGACCGCATCGTCGCCATCAACGGCAAGTCGTTCAAGCGCGGCGTCGAAGAACTGCAGATGGAATATGTGTACAGCGGCGGCCCGCGGGTGGAGCTGGAAGTGCGGCGCAACCAGGGGCGTGAAACCGTCGCCTATGTGCCCGCGCCCAATCCCATGATGGAAAACCTCGGCCTGCCGTTTTTCGTTGCCCGCAACCCGGTGACCCTGGGTGGGATCATTCCCGGCTCGCCGGCCGCGGCCGCGGGCCTGCTGGTCGGCGATCAGCTTCTGGCCATCAATGGCCGGAGCGTGCTGAGCGCCCGTGGGTTCCTGGAGGATGTCAAGGCGTTGCCGGGCGAGCCGTTCGAGCTCCTGATCGCCCGTCAGGACCAGGAGATCACGTTGCCGGAGATGCGCGCTCCCGGCGAGGTCAGCGCCAGAACGCTGGGTCTGGTGTTCGCGGTCACGGTCAAGGACGTCATGCGGGATACGCCGGCGGCGCAGGCTGGATTCCAGCCGAACGACCGGCTGCTGGCGGTCAACGGCGAAGACGTGACCGACAGCGAGATGT
The DNA here is from genome assembly GCA_964407145.1 of uncultured Lentisphaeraceae bacterium. Classification (GTDB taxonomy): domain Bacteria; phylum Verrucomicrobiota; class Lentisphaeria; order Oligosphaerales; family Oligosphaeraceae; genus JAAZKI01. The sequence continues at coordinate 4,279 of CAYOUR010000101.1, forward strand.
TCACCGAGATCGTCCGCGCCTCCGCCGGTCAGCCGTTGGAAATCACGGTCAGCCGTGACGGCCGGGAGCGCGTCCTCGGCAACGTCCGGGCCCGGGTCCGGAGCGTGGATGGCCGGGACGTGTACCAGGTCGGCCTGTCGCTGGTGGACAGCGTGCCGCGCATCATCGGCCACCCGTCCCCTTGGGAGCAGTTCGAGAATGTGGTCAGCACCACGGGACGGACGCTGGGGCTGCTGTTCAAGCCGCTGACGGCGAAGCTGGGCGGCGAGCCGGCCGGCCGCGCCCAGGTCAAGGTCCGCCACATGAGCGGCCCCCTGGGCATCATCCTGATGCTCTGGTACAAGCTGAAGCTGGAGGGCATCCGCGGCGGCTTGTCGTTCATCATCCTGATTTCGTTCAGTCTGGCGCTGATCAACCTGCTGCCGTTCCCGGTGCTGGACGGCGGGCATATCCTGTTCGCGGGCATTGAAGCCGTCACCCGGCGGCGTATTCCCGTCAAGGTGATGTCGGTTCTGCAGAATGTGTTTGCGTTTCTGCTCATCAGCCTGATGGTCTACATCACCTTTTTTGACGGCAGCCGCATTTTCAAACGTTTGCGGCTGTTCTTCGGCAGCGGCGCCGCGGCTCCGACGGCAGTCGAGGCGCCGGCTGAGCCGGGTTCTCCGGCCGACGCGGAAGCGCCCGCGAAAACAGCATCCCCGCCGGCATCGTCGCCGGCGGGTTCGGTGGAGGCCGTGCCATGAGCGATGTCATGATTCAAATTGCGATTGACGGCCCGGCCGCCTCCGGCAAGAGCACGGCGGCGCGCATGCTGGCCGAGCGCCTGGGCGGTTATTATGTCAACACCGGGGACATGTACCGGACCGTGGCCTGGGCCGCCCTGCGGGCCGGCATTGACCCGGAGGCCGACCCGGCCGCCGTGGCGGCCAAGTTGCCGGAGTGGGAGCTGCGCTATCAGGCCGAGGGCGGCGCCCTGCGGCTTTTCCTGAATGGGGCGCCGGTGCCGCAGGCCGCCATCCGGGCGCCGGAGGTCGCTGCCGTCGTCAGTCAGGTGGCGCGCATTCCCGAAGTCCGCGCCTGGATGCTGTCCCGCCAGCGCGAATGCCGCAGCCTGGGCATCATCATCATGGAAGGACGTGACATTGGCACGGTCGTGCTCCCCGACGCGACCTGCAAATTCTTCATCACGGCTTCGCCCGAGGAACGCGCCCGGCGCCGGCTGCGACAGCCGGGCGAAGTCGCGCCCGGCGCGACCCTGGCCAGTGTCGCGGCCGAAATCGCGGAACGCGACCGGATTGACTCCACCCGCGCGGTCGCGCCCCTGAAACCCGCCGCCGACGCCGAGATCGTGGTGACCGACGGGATGGGCCCGGAGCCGGTGGCGGACCTGCTGGAGGCGGCGATCAGGAGGAAAACGGGACTATGACAGCCAAACGCCAGGGCGTCGTGCCCTATCGCGTCCCGTATGCCGACACCGACCAGATGGGCGTGGTCTACTACGGGAATTATCTGACTTATTTCGAACGGTCCCGCAACGAGCTGATGCGGGTCTGCGGCTTGACGTACAAGGAGTTCGAGGCGAAGAAGCTGATGCTGCCCGTGGTTCACGCCAGCATTGACTACAAGACTCCGGCGCGTTATGACGACGAGCTGCTGCTCGTGGCGGAGCTGGCGTGGCTGCGCGGGGTGCGCCTGCAGGTCAACTGCCGGGTGACTCGCGGCGAGGAGCTCCTGGTCGAAGGCTATACCATCCACGCCGTTGTCAGCTCGGAAACGCGCAAGCCGGTCCGGCTGCCGGACGATGTCCAGGCTGTGCTGACGGGGAACGGATGATGCGGACAGCAAGGTCAAACCACAACGATTTCCGCGGGGGTGGCTGCAGATGAACTGGCTGCTGATTGACATGCTGGTCTGGGGCGTCGCCATGGTGCTGTCCTGGCTGTGCACCTGGGGCTGCCGGTATCTTGCCCCGAAATTGGGCTGCGTGGACCGTCCCCAGCACGAAGCCCACAAGAACCACGCCGCGGCCACGCCGGTGCTGGGCGGGGCCGCCATGCTGATTGCCTGGCTGGTCACCCTGATCGCCGGCCTGGCTGCCTTCGATTTCCTGGGCCGGCGGTCGGATTTCGCTCTCCTGACTGAGCATCTGGCTGGACTGACCGCGACGATGCAGCGCCTGGCCGTGCTCGGCGGCATGGCCACGGCCCTGGCGCTCATCGGCCTGGCCGACGACCGCCGGCCCATGCCCGCCTGGCTGAAATTCCTTCTTCAGGCCCTGGCGGCGGGGCTGACGGCGACGTTGGGGCTGCGAGTCAGTTTCCTCGGCGCGATTCCCGGCGCCAACTGGCTGGTCACCACGCTGTGGATCATGACCGTCATCAATGCCTTGAATTTCTTTGACAACATGGACGGCCTGGCCGGCGGCACGGCCATGATCGCGGCCTTCTTCCTGCTGTTCGTCGCCGTGCTGCGCGGGCAGCATTTTGTCGCGGTGCTGGCGGCTTCGGTCGGCGGCACGGCCGCCGGCTTCCTGGTGCACAACGCCCCGCCGGCCCGGATTTTCATGGGGGACAGCGGCAGCCATTTTTTGGGTTACTGCCTGGCCGTCCTGGGTATTCTGACGACGTTCTACGTGCCGTCGGAGAGTCCGACTCCGGCGCCGCTGTTGATTCCGGTGCTGGCGCTGGGGGTGCCGTTGTTTGACGCGGCGGCGGTCGTCGCCATCCGGCTGCGGGCCGGGCTGCCGGTCTATGTCGGGGACAACCGGCACATCTCGCACCGTTTTGTCCGTCTGGGTCTGACGCGTCCGCAGGCGGTCTTGCTGGTCTTGCTGCTGTGTTTCATGGTGGGCGCGTCGGCGCTGACTTTGCTGTGGCTGCCGCCGGCCGGCTTCCTGCTGGTGATTGCGCAGATCGTCGCGGTGCTGGCCGCCATATCCATGATTCAATTTTATGTGCATGAGGGGAGAAAGCCATGATTCTGAATGACGACATGTTGCGCGGGCTGTGCCGCGCGGCCCTGGCCGAGGATGTCGGCAGCGGCGACGCCACGACGCTGGCCGTGGTGCCGGAGCATTTGGAGACGGAGGCGCATGTCATCACCCGCCAGGAATGCGTATGCGCGGGATTGCCGGTGGTGGCGGCGCTGTTTGCGGAGCTGGACCGGGCTGTGGTGGTCACGGCGCATGTCCGGGAAGGGGCGCTTTGCCAGCCTGGCACGACCATGGCCACGGTCGCCGGCCCGGCCCGGGCCATTCTCACGGGCGAGCGCACCGCCCTCAATTTCCTGCAGCGCCTGTGCGGGGTGGCCACCGTCACCCGCCGCTATGTCGCCGCCCTGGGCGATTCGCCGACTAAAATCCTCGATACCAGGAAGACGACGCCGGGCCTGCGCCTGCTGGAGAAGTACGCCGTCGCCATGGGCGGCGGCCAGAATCACCGCCTCGGGTTGTACGACCGCGTCATGATCAAGGACAATCATCGCGAAATGGCCCGGTTCGCCGGGCCGGACTCCATTGCCCGGGCCGTGCGCGCCTGCCGGGAAAAATACCCGCGCCTGGAGATCGAGGTCGAAGCCGACTCCCTGGCGGAGGTCGAAGCCGCGGCGGCAGCCGGAGTGGAGTACATCCTGCTGGACAACATGACCGACGCCGAGATGGCCGAGGCCATCCGTGTCATCGCCGGCCGGGCCCGCACCGAGGCCAGCGGCGGCATCACCCTCGAACGGCTGCCGCGACTTCGGCGGCTCGGCCTTGACTTCATCAGTGTCGGCGCGCTCACCCATAGTGCGCCGGCCATCGACATTGGCCTGGACATCCTTTGCCCTGGCCAGTGACGCGACCGAACCGAAGGAAAACCAGGAGGTCTGCCATGAACGCGAGATTGTTGGTCTGCTGCCTGTCGGCGCTGGTCATGCTGTTGGCCGGCTGCAAGACGACCAGGGTGGTCGATGTCGACGAGGCGCGCAGCGCGTACGCTGACGCGCATCTCAACCTGAAGTCCGGTGAGACGACCCTGGCCGACGTGGTCGCCAAATATGGCCCGTTCCGGGACCGGGCCGAAACGCCGTCCGGCTTTGCCTGCCGCTGGCAGGAGCGCCGCACGGTCGTGCGGCGGGCCAACCGCCATGGCGATGTCCTGAGCCTGACAGCCGGCCCGGCCGGCGAATATCACTACACGGTCAACTACCTCAGTACGCTGGAGGCGTTTTTCACGCCGGAAGGCAAGCTGATTGATTTTCGCATCACTTCCGACTTGCCGTGATTGAACAGGAGAACACCCATGACGCATCGTGTTTTTGATCCGACCAAGCTGGCGGACTGGCAGATTGCCGAGGCCGCCGAGCAGGACCTTCGGCCCATGGCCGAATTGGCCGGTGATTTCGGCCTTCAGCCCGCGGAAGTCATTCCGATGGGCCGGCAGCTGGCCAAGATCGACCAGCGTCTGGTGCGGGAACGCCTGGCCGGCCGGCCGCAGGGGAAATACATCAATGTAACGGCGATTACGCCGACCCCTCTGGGGGAGGGCAAGACGACGACGACGATCGGCCTGATTCAGGGTCTGGGCCGGCGCGGCCGGCGGGTGACGGGTGCGATTCGCCAGCCCAGCGGCGGCCCGACCTTCAACATCAAGGGCTCGGCCGCCGGCGGCGGCCTGGCCCAGTGCCTGCCGCTGACGCCGTTCTCCATGGGGCTGACCGGCGACATCGACCGGATCTCGAACGCGCATAATCTCGGCATGGTCGCACTGACCGCCCGCCTGCAGCATGAACGCAATTACGACGACGCGGCCCTGGCCAAGCGCGGCCTGAAACGCCTGGACATCGACCCGGAGCGGGTGCAGGCCAAGTGGGTGATGGATTTCTGCGCCCAGGCGCTGCGCAACATCACCATCGGCAAGGGCGGCAAGATGGACGGCTATGAAATGGAATCCGGCTTTGCCATTGCCGTGTCGAGCGAGCTGATGGCGATCCTGGCCGTCTCCGACAGCCTGGCGGATATGCGCCGGCGGATTGGCCGCATGGTTTTGGCGACGTCACGGTCGGGCCGGCCGGTCACGGCCGAGGATTTGGAAGTGGCTGGCGCCATGTGCGCCTGGATGGTCGATACCTTGAATCCGACCCTGGCACAGACTCTGGAAGGCCAGCCGATCCTGGTCCACGCCGGGCCGTTTGCCAACATCGCCATCGGCCAGAGTTCAGTCATCGCCGACCAGATCGGCGTCCGGCTCTGCGATTATCATGTCACGGAAAGCGGCTTCGGCGCCGACATCGGCTACGAGAAATTCTGGAATCTGAAATGCCGCTATTCCGGCCTGAGGCCGGATGCGGTCGTGCTCGTCGCCACGATCCGTGCCTTGAAGATGCATGGCGGCGGACCGGAGGTGAAACCCGGCCTGGCTCTGGACGAGGCGTATACCCGGGAAAACCTCGGGCTGCTGGAAAAAGGCTGTGAAAACCTGCTGGCGCATATTGAGACGGTCCGCCGCAGCGGCGTTCGGCCGGTGGTCTGCATCAACAGTTTCCATACGGACACGGCCGCGGAGGTGGCGCTGGTGCGGCGGGTCGCGGAAGGGGCCGGCGCCTTGGCGGCCAAGTCCGAACACTGGTTGAAAGGCGGCGGCGGGGCGCTGGAATTGGCCGAGGCGGTCGAAGCCGCGGCCGCCGAGCCGGCTGACTTCCGCTATCTGTACGACCTGGATATGCCGTTGCGGCAGCGGGTGGAGGTGATTGCCCGGCAGGTCTATGGCGCCGACGGCGTCGAATTCGCCCCCCTGGCCGAGGCGAAGCTGGCGCAATACGAGGCCGACCCGGAGACCAGGAAGCTGGGCATCTGCATGGTGAAGACGCACCTGAGTCTGTCGCACGACCCGGCCCGCAAAGGCCGGCCGACCGGATGGGCGCTGCCGGTGCGGGACATCCTGCTGTACAATGGCGCCGGTTTCGTGGTGCCGGTGGCCGGCGACATCAAGCTGATGCCCGGCACCGGCTCCGACCCCGGCTTCCGCCGCATCGATGTCGATGCCGACACCGGCAAGGTGCGCGGGTTGTTTTGAAACAGGGCCAGGGAATGGGTCCTGGCAAAGCCGGCCGGTGCGGCACGGCGGTCGACTGGACCCGGTTCGGGTTGGCATGGTGTTGATGATGTGAAGGAAATGACGACATGACAGAACAGCCGTATGAGCGGGACGCCCGGGAGAGGGAACGCCTGGCCGCGTTGCGGAAGGAATTCCACCGGACGCGGGCCGAGGAGTGGGCCAATGGTATCAGCCATTTGCTGGGGACGTGCTTTGGTATTGTTGCCTTGACGCTGATGTGCGTGTTCGCGGCTCTGCACGGCAATGCCTGGCATGTCACCAGTTGCGCCATCTACGGCGCCACGCTGATTCTGCTGTACAACAGCTCGACGCTGTATCATCTGGTCAGCAATCTGAAGGTGAAGCGGGTGATGCAGGTTCTGGACCATGTCAACATCTACCTTCTGATTGCGGGCACCTACACCCCTTTTGCCCTGGTCACCTTGCATGGCCGGACCGGCTGGACGATTTTCGGGGCGGTGTGGGGGTTGGCGCTGCTCGGCATCCTGTGTGAAGTGGCGGCGCCGAAAATCGCGAGGTACGTCTCGCTGCCCATTTATCTGGCCATGGGCTGGACGGCGGTCATGGCCTGGGGTGAAATCCGCGCCGGATTGTCGGACGGCGGCTTTACCATGCTGGTCGCCGGCGGGGTGGTCTATACTCTGGGGGTGATCTTCTACGTCATGGACAAGGTGCCGTATATGCATACCATCTGGCATTTCTTCGTCCTGGGCGGCAGCGTCTGCCACTGGGTCTGCATCACGTTTTACGTCATTCCGTAACGCCGCGGAGCGGCAGAGGCCCCGCAGGGGCGGCAGAACCGCCGCGGAGCGGCAGAGGCCCCGCAGGGGCCGTCAGAACATAGCCCAGGGCAAGCGGCCTGAAGGGCCGCGCAGCCCTGGGTAAGGCA
>CAYOUR010000101.1:11362-14540 GCA_964407145.1 uncultured Lentisphaeraceae bacterium
CAGAACATAGCCCAGGGCAAGCGGCCTGAAGGGCCGCGCAGCCCTGGGTAAGGCAGAAAAAATGAATGTAGCCCCGCAGGGGCGGCAGAACCGCCGCAAAGACTACGTCCGGCAGGGAAATCGATGTTAAGCACCCGTCTGCGCAAATTGATCGCACTTTTGGACAACCGCCACGCCCGCCGGAAAAGCGGCCTGATTTTGGCGGAAGGGCTGCGTTGTTGCCAGGAAGCCGTCGTCCGCCGGCCCGATTGGCTGGAAGCGGTTCTGATGACCCGTGATTTTGCGGCGTCGCCGACCAGCGCCGCTATGTTGGCGGTACTGTCTGAGCGCGGGCTGGAGCCGGCCATCCTTTCCGAGTCCGACTTCGGCGGCCTGACCGAGACCGAGCATCCCCAGGGGGTCCTCGCGGTTCTGCGCCGACCGGAGTGGACCCGGCCCGAGACCCGGCCGGAGCCGTTTGCGCTGATTCTGGACCAGGTCGCCGAGCCTGGCAACCTGGGGACCATCCTGCGGACGGCGTGGGCCGTTGGGCTGTCTTCGGTGTGGCTGGTCAAGGGCGGTGCCGATCCCTATGCTCCCAAGGTCGTGCGGGCCGGCATGGGCGCGCAATTCGCCTTGGAGCTGGCCTTGTTTTCCGACTTGGCGGCGGCGGCGGCGTGGCTGCGCGAGCTGGGCGGCGACCGGCTTTGGTGTGCGATGCCGCAGGCGGCGCTGTCGTTGTACGACGAGCGGTTTTGCCTGGCTGGCGGCGGTCTGGTCATCGGCAATGAAGCCAATGGCATCAGCGCCCCGGAATTGGGGACGGCGGTGGCCATTCCCATGCCGGGCGAGGCTGAATCCCTCAATGCCGCCCAGGCCGCCACCGTGTTCCTGTGCGATTGCTGTCTGCGCCCCAGGCGCTCCTGACGACCACCGGCCGTGCCGGGAAAAGACCTTATTGGCCGGCTTGCGCCGGATTGACGCGCGGCAGGTTGCCGGGGCATCCGGCCCACACGCCGGTGAGCGGGTGGGGCAGGCGGATGTACAGGCCGGCGAACGGGCGGGACACCGTGAAGCTCCAGACGGCCGAAGCGTCGTCCGGACGGGTCAGGTTGAGCACGGCTGTCGCCTCGCTCAGGGTCGTTTCCAGAATCGTTTTTCCCTGTTCGTCCCGGATGACGGCCGGCATGGCCCTGGCGCCGGTCCCGCCGGAGAATTCGATGGCGAAGTCCCGGACGCCGGCCGGCACTTCGAAGTAGCCGGTGATGTCTTTGCTGGTTGGTCGCAGCAGGGTGTTGTATTCGCTTTTGACTCCGCCGATGAAAGCCCAGCGCAGGGCTTCGTCCGGCTCCAGGACATAGCCGCCGAAGCCGGGGTCCAGGGGCAGCCGGTAGCAGCCGGTCGCGGGGAGCACCGCCGTGAAGCGTTGGCTGACATTGTTGGGGTCGATGGTCTTGTCCTGCGGATTGAACACGAAGTCGCCCAGTTCGAGGACGTGCCCGTCCGGTCCGGACAGCTTCAGTTTATCCCGGTAGGTCTTCATGCGGCGGTTGACCCAGTTGTAGCGCAGGGAGAAGCCGATGGTTTCGCCGGCCTCGCCGTAGATCAGCAGCTCGGATTGGTAGCGCAAGGGCGGGAATGTCGCCGGGAATCTTTCGCCGACCGGGGCGGCAAAGGTCTCCACGCGATAGTGCGGCACTTGGAAGCGGCTGACCTTGAAGTCGGGGGACTGGATGAACCTGGCCATGTCAATCGACTGGCCGTTGTAGGTGACTGTGCCGGTCATGTTGACCAGTTCGCTGGGCGAGGCGAGGGCTTTCATGCCCATGAGCGGCGTCTGTTCGGCGTAACCGTTGATCGTGACGTCCTGGAATGACACGTCGCCGAATTCCGTTTTCCAGGTATTGTCGATCGCGATGAAGATCGGCGTCTTCCGGAAGGTCTTCTCGGCGGTCACGGTGACGTCCTTCAGGTTGTAGGCCACGTCGTCGGCCCAGCGGTTGCGCAGCAGCAGGAAAGGCCGGTCCGCCGTCATGGTGATGCGCAGGTTCTCCAGGTTGACGCTTCCCCCTTTGGAATCCTGGCGGCCGATGGCGGAAATGGCCGTGGCCGGGCAGGTGAAGTCGCAGTCGCGGATGGTGATCGACAGCGGTTCGTGGCGGCTGCCGACGAAGATGTCGATGGCGCTGCCGGCATTGTTGATGAAGGTGGTCTTCTCCACCAGGGCGTTGACGCAGTAGGTGTCGGTGCCGTCGGGCTCGAAGTCGATGCCGGCCTGCGGCGGCGTGCCTTTGGTGTTGCTGAGGACGCAGTTGCGGATGATGATGTCGCGGACGCCGGCGACGGTGATGGCCTGGCGGTGGTTGTCGTCCACCAGGCAGTTTTCAATGAGGACATTGCGGGCGCAGCGGATGCTTTCGGCCATGATTTCCTGGCGGTAGGGTTCGTCGGCCGGGTGGATTGGGTCGCGTTCGGGGCGGGCCAGGCCGGTGACGCAGATGCCGTCACCGCCGCTGGCCCTGATGGCCAGGTCGCGGAGGACGAGGTTTTTGACGCCATAGGCGCGGATGCCGTAGCGCCATTCGCCGAGTGCATACAATTCCGGGTTCTGATAGTCGGTCTTGCGCATGACGATTTCGGCTCCTTGGGCGCCGATGATGTTGACGTCTCGGCAGCCGTGGAGGTTGAGCAGGCAGTCGCGCTTGTTCTGGAAGGCGCCGGGTTTGGCCAGCAGTTTAACGCCCGGCTCGAACACGAAGTCGAGCTTGCTGCGCAGGAACAGCGGCTGGGTGACCCATGGCTTGCCGACCTGGTCCAGGATGAGGCGCTCCGCGCCCGAGTCAATGGCCTTCTGGATGATGGCGGTGGCGTCGTCCGGGTCGAAGCCGAACGAGCTCACCTTGACCTCGACGGCCAGCAGCGGCGCGACGGCGGAAAACAGCAGCGACAGAAGCAGCGACTGGGAAGGGGATATCCTGGGCATGACAAGAACCAACCTTTCTGAAGGGTGGATGGGAAAGGACTGCTGGCCGGCAAGAACGCGCCGGCACAACGGCGAATAAAAAATATACCGGCGGACGGCGTCAATGCAATTGCCCGGCGGTGTCCGTGCCTTTGGTTTTGTAACCGGTCCCCCATTGAGAATTGGTCAATGTGCGAAGTTTTGTGATGAGCACTTGTAGTTGCCAACCGGAAGCGT
>CAYOUR010000102.1:0-14466 GCA_964407145.1 uncultured Lentisphaeraceae bacterium
TCGAACTGCTCCATGGATTTCTTGTCGACATGGGGCGAACGATTGACGGTGAAGCGTTCGATGCGGGTGGGCAGGGGGATCGGGCCGGCGATTCTGGCGCCCGTGCGTTTGACCGTGTTGACGATCTCCGCGGTGGACTGATCCAGAATCGTGTGCTCGAAGGCCTGCAACCGGATACGGATGGTCTGACTGTTAGCCATGTTCGGGTCAACCTAGCCTGTTGGTGATGTTACGGGTGGTGGTCCTGCGAAACGGGCTCGTAGGCCGCCGGTTCGGCGACGAAGTCTGCCCTCCCGGCGCTGAGCGAGCGGATCGCGGAAGCGTATCCGAGCAGCTCGGCGAGGGGGACCAGGGCGGCAATGCGAGCAGCTCCAAGTGCCAACGAGTCAACCTCGGTAATCCGCGCCCGCCGGGCCGAGAGGTCGGCGATGACGGCGCCAAGGTGATCTTGGGGCGTGCTCACTTCAAGGCGCATAACCGGTTCCATTTTGACCCTCCTGGCACTGGTTATGGCATCGGCCAGGGCCAGGCGGGTGGCGGTGAGGAACGCCAAGGCTGCCGCTTCGCCTGCATCATGCTCGGCGGCAACGATTCGGATACGCATATCGGTCAGCGGGAAACCGTCGGTTTCCGCGTTGATGAAATCCCGGATTCCGGCGGCAATTGCTTCCCGCTGGGTTTCGGGCCAGTCCGCGCTGCCGGGAGGAAGAACGACCTCCAGGCCGGCGCCGTTATGTAAAGGCGTGACCTCGAGTTCGAGATCAGCCCGGATGATTATTTCGCCGTTGGCGAGTTTTTTGGCAAAATGGCAGGTGCCGCGGGCGGCGGCGGCGATGGTATCGCGGTATTCGACTTTTCCGTGTCCGGCCCTGGTCTCGATCTGGAAATCGGTCCGGATTCGGTCGAGGACCACGTCGAGATGGAGTTCGCCCATGCCGGCGATGGTCCACTGTCCGGGAAGCGGTCCAGCTTTGACCTTGAGGGTCGGGTCTTCCCGGCTGAACCGCCGCAGGGCGTTGGCGAAGACGTCGGCCGGCGTGCCGGCGGCCGCTTCGACGACGGTGCTGACGACCGGTTCGGGGAAGCTCATGCTGGTATTGGTGACAGCCGGATGAGGGCTGGTGGCAAGGGTGTCTCCTGTCATCAAGGCTGTCCCGGCCCCGCTGGCCGCGACGATTTCCCCCGGTCCGGCGCTGTCGACCGGTTCGAACAGGTCGGCGTAGACGCGCCAGAGGCGGGTCGGGGTGAAGGTGTCACCGCCGCGGGCATTCCAGATGGGGCAGTTGAGCGTCAGTGTTCCGGTGTAGATTCTCAAAAAGGCGGCCGGTCCATCCGGTCCGTCCTGATCCATGACTTTGAAGACGGTTGCCTGCAGTTCTCCGGCGGCGGCCTGGCCGTCGCCGATGCGGTCGGCGGCGGAGGGCAGGTAGCCGCACACCGCGTCGAGCAGCTGCGGCACGCCGAAGTTCCGCAGGGCGCTGCCATAAAGCACCGGGACGATGTTACGCCGGATGACGGCCCGGCGCAGGGCATCCCGCAGGACCCCGGGTTCGGGGATGTCGTCCTCCAGATAGGCGTTGAGGATGACATCGTCGCTTTCCGCCAGACACTCGATCAGGTGGCTGTGGGCCGCCTGGAGCTCAGGCCGGGACGCGAAGTCCAGGCGTTCCCCGGTCGTCCGGCTGTCGGGTCCGATCAGGTCCCCGGTCAGCAGGTCGACCAGTCCGCAGCCACTGTGGCCCAGTTCAACGGGGAACTGCAGCGGCACGGCATTGACCAGCAGTCTTTCCTTGATCTGACGAACGGCCCGGAGGTGGTCGGCGCCGGGCCGGTCGAGCTTGTTGATGAAGGCGATGGTCGGTATGGCATGGCGCCGGGCCTGGCGCCAGACGGTTTCGGACTGGGCCTGGACGCCTCGCAGGGCGCAGAACACGGCGATGGCGCCGTCCATCACGGACAAGGTTCTCTCGACTTCCGCGGTGAAGTCGATATGTCCCGGCGTGTCGATGACGTTGATCCGGGTCTGTCCCCAGGTGCAGGTCACGGCCGCACTGATGATGCTGATGCCCCGCTGCCGTTCCTGGGGCAGGGTATCGGTCACCGTGTTGCCGTCGGGCACATCCCCCATGTACCGGATGGTGCCGGTATCATACAGGATGCGTTCGGTCAACGTCGTCTTGCCGGCGTCAATATGAGCGATGATGCCGACATTGCGAATGGCATCAGCAGGCATCATCACGTTCGGAGGTTCAGGGTTGTGGTTGGGATTGCGGGACAGCAGCGCGGCGCCCGTGGTCAAGGCGGGCGCCGCGTCGGAGAAACTACCAGCGGTAATGGGCGAACGCCTTGTTGGCGTTGGCCATCTTATGGGTGTCGTCCTTCTTCTTGACGGCGTTGCCGGTGTTGTCGAAGGCGTCCATGAGTTCGCTGGCCAGGGCCTGGGCCATGGCCGAGCCGCGACGGCCGCGGGCGTAGCCGACGATCCAGCGCAGGGCGACCGCGGTCTGGCGTTCGGTCGGCACTTCCAGCGGGACCTGGTAGGTCGCACCGCCGACGCGGCGGCTCTTGACTTCCAGGCGCGGCTTCACATTCTCCAGGGCCTGCTGAAAGACTTCCAGCGGATCGACGTCCTTCTTCTTGGCCTTGATGATGTCCATGGCGTCATAGACAATGCCTTGCGCGACGGTCTTCTTGCCGCGTTCCATGACCGTGTTGATCAACCGGGCGATGATGTCGCTGTTGAAGCGGATGTCCGGAGTGACCGGACGCTTGTCTGATTTACGTCTTCTCATTCTTGGTCATTCCCTGGACAGGTTATTTCTTCTTGGCTCCGGCCGCGGCGGCGCCCGGCTTCGGCCGCTTGGTGCCGTACTTGGAGCGGCCCTGACGGCGCTTGTCAATCCCCAGCGTGTCCAGGGCGCCACGCACAATGTGGTACCGCACGCCCGGCAGGTCGCGCACGCGGCCGCCACGGACCAGGACGACGCTGTGCTCCTGCAGGTTGTGGCCTTCGCCGCCGATATAGGCCGTGACTTCCTGGCCGTTGGTCAGGCGGACCCTGGCAATCTTCCGCATGGCGGAGTTCGGCTTCTTGGGGGTGCGGGTCGTAACCTGAAGGCAGACCCCGCGGCGCTGCGGGCAGCGGGCGATGGCGCGCACGCGGCTCTTCCGCGGCTTGTCCTGGCGCCCATTTCTTACCAATTGATTGATTGTCGGCATCTTGCTTCCTGTGTAAGAAAAAACACAACTGAAAAATGAACTATTAATTTACCATCTTGAGCAGATTTGTCAACGTCAAACCATGCAATTAGCGAAAAAAGGCGTTGCGCCCCCGTCGCCGGCACCGGTTCGGGGGGGGGTGCGGCGGCGCGGTCAGATGTCCAGGAATCTGCGGACGCCGGCGATGTCCTTCCGGTCCTTGGCCTCCTGGGCGGAGGCGACCGGCTCGGCGCTTTCGCGGCTGTCCTCATCCGCCGGATGGAGTTCCAGCTTGATCTTCTGGACGGTATGGTAGCCGGTTCCGGCCGGGATCAGGTGTCCCATGATCACGTTTTCCTTGAAGCCGCGCAGATAGTCGACCTTGCCCATGGTGGCGGCTTCGGTCAGGATGCGGGTGGTATCCTGGAACGACGCCGCCGAAATGAAGCTGTCGGTCGCCAAGGCGGCCTTGGTGATGCCCTGCAGCATCTGCTGGGATTCCGCGGCCTTGCCGCCCATGCTGATCACGCGCTGGTTTTCCTCTTCGTATTTGCGCTTGTCAACCAGTTCGCCGTACAGGAAGCAGGTGTTGCCGGGGTTGGTGATGCGCACCCGGCGCATCATCTGGCGGACGATGATCTCGACGTGCTTGTCATTGATCTCGACGCCCTGGGCCCGATAGACCTGCTGGACTTCGTTGACCAGATATTCCTGCAGCTCCTGGGGTCCGCAGACTTCGAGCATCTCATGCAGGACGGCGGCGCCGTCGGTCAACGGCGTGCCCTTCTTGACGTATTCGCCGTTGTAGACGACGATGGTCTTGCCGGCCGGAATCATGTGGTCGATGACCATGCCGCTTTCGGTGTCGTGCACCTTGATGTTGCGGCGGCCCTTGACCGGCTTGTCGAATTCGATGACGCCGTCGATCCTGGCGATTTCCGCGGCCTCCTTGGGACGGCGCGCCTCGAACAGCTCGGCCACGCGCGGCAGACCGCCGGTGATGTCCTTGGTGCGGATGTTCTGGCGCGGCGTCTTGGCCAGAATCTGGCCCTTGGTGACCTTCGAGTTCTCGCCCACGACGATGTGCGCGCCCTTGGGCAGGGCGTAGAAGTCCAGCACGTTCGGCTCGTCGCCGTCTTTTTTCGGCAGTTTGTCGAGAATGACCAGCTGCGGGTGGACGTCGTCGCTGTGTTCCATGACGACCGTCTCCTCGCGGCTGCTGGTCGGGTCGACTTCGCGCTTCATGGTGATGCCCTCGGTCAGGTCGCGGAAGCCGACGAAGCCGGAATGGCGGGTGATGACCGGGACGTTGAAGGCGTCCCATTCCACGATGCGTTCGCCGGCCTCGACCTGGCTGCCTTCGACCTTCAGCAGGGTCGCGCCCGGCACCAGGTCATAGCTTTCCTGCTCGACGCCGTCGGCACCTTCGATGATGACGCGGCCATTGTTGTTGAGGACGATGTACTTGCCCTCCTCGGTCAGCACCGGGTCGGCCTCCTGCAGGCGCAGGATGCCGGCCTTGACCGCGTTGTAGTACGCCTGGCTGGACGAGGCGAAGGCCATGCCGCCGAGATGGAAGGTGCGCATGGTCAGCTGCGTGCCCGGCTCGCCGATCGACTGCGCCGCGATGATGCCGAGGGGATCGCCTTCGTTCGGCATTTCCCCGGTGGCCAGGTTGCGGCCATAGCACTTGCAGCAGACGCCGTGCTTGCTTTCGCAGGTGAGCACGGACCGGATGCGGACCTGGGTGATGCCCAGCTGGGCAATCCGCTTGGCGACCGGCGCGGTGATCTCCTCGTTGATGCCGACCAGGACCTTGCGGGAGATCGGGTCGCGGACTTCGTCGGCGCTGAACCGGCCGATGATCCGGTCTTCCAGGGGCAGGCGGTCTTCGTTGCCCTGGCGGATCGGCTTGGCCCAGATGCCGTTGACGGTGCCGCAGTCGTCTTCGAGGCAGATCACGTCGTGGGCGACGTCGACCAGCCGGCGCGTCATGTAGCCGGAGTCGGCCGTCTTCAGCGCCGTGTCCGCCAGGCCCTTGCGGGCGCCGTGCGAGCTGATGAAGTATTCCAGGACCGAGAGGCCTTCGCGGAAGTTGGCGATGATCGGGCGTTCGATGATGTCGCCGGAGGGTTTGGCCATCAGGCCGCGCATGCCGGCCAGCTGGCGGACCTGATCCTTGCTGCCGCGGGCGCCGGAGTCAAGCATGGCGAACACCGGGTTGATCTCCTCCCGGCCCTCGTTCTCCTCCAGGACATGGAACAGGTAGTTGGTCAGCTCCTTGTTGACGTTGGTCCAGATGTCGATGCAGCGGTTGTAGCGTTCCTGCTTGGTGATGACGCCTTCGTCATACTGTCGCTGGATGCTGACGACTTCCTTCTGGGCGGCATCGATCAGGCGCTTCTTCTCCTTGGGCACGATCATGTCCTGGATGCCGATGGAGAATCCGGCCCAGGTGGCGTATTCATAGCCCAGGTCCTTGAGGCGGTCCAGGACCTGGATCAGGCCGCCGCGGCCGATGTTCTCGTAGCAGTCCTTGATCATGGCGCCAAGTTCCTTCTTGCCGACGGGGCCGTTGTAGAACCCCATGCGCTCGGGCCAGATTTCATTGAAGATGCAGCGGCCGACCGTGGTCACGATGAAGCGTTCCCCCTTGACGGCGGCGCCCCACACCGTATCGCGGCCGTGGAACGGATTGCGCAGGTTGAAGAAATCATGCATGGTGATGGCCTTGGCCTCCAGGGCGCGCAGGGCCTCATGGTAGTCATTGAACCACAGCTGGTCGACCGGCGCCTTCGCCTTGAACTTCGCCTTCAGCTTCTTGTTCTCAAAGCAGAGGAAGTAGGCGCCCAGGGTGATGTCCTGGCTGGGGGTGGTGATCGGCTTGCCGCTGGCCGGCGAGAAGATGTTGTTGGGCGCCAGCATGATCAGCTTGGCCTCCAGCTGGGCCTCGTTGGACAGGGGCACGTGCACGGCCATCTGGTCGCCGTCGAAGTCGGCGTTGAAGGCGGTGCAGACCAGCGGATGCAGGCGGATGGCCTGGCCCTCGATCAGGACCGGGTCAAACGCCTGGATGCTCAGACGGTGCAGCGTCGGCGCGCGGTTCAGCAGGATCGGATGGCCCTTGATGACCTCGTCGAGGATGTCCCAGACCTCCTTGCGGCGCTGTTCAATCCACTTCTTGGCGTTGCGGACCGTGTGGACATGGCCGCGTTCCTTCAGGCGTCGCATGATGAACGGCTCGAACAGGGTCAGGGCCATCTCCTTGGGCAGGCCGCACTGGTTGATGCGCAACTCCGGACCGACGACGATGACCGAGCGGCCCGAATAGTCGACGCGCTTGCCCAGCAGGTTCTGGCGGAACCGGCCCTGCTTGCCCTTCAGCATGTCGGTCAGCGACTTCAGGTTGCGGTTGCCCGTGCCGGTCACGGGCCGGCCGTGGCGGCCGTTGTCCAGCAACGCGTCCACCGCCTCCTGCAGCATCCGCTTCTCGTTGCGGATGATGACTTCCGGAGTCTTCAGCTGCAGCAGGTGCCGCAGGCGGTTGTTACGGTTGATCACCCGCCGGTAGAGGTCGTTCAGGTCGGAGGTCGCGAACCGGCCGCCGTCCAGGGGCACCAGTGGCCGCAGTTCCGGCGGAATGACCGGCAGCACGTGCAGAATCATCCAGCGCGGGTCCATCTTGTTGTCGAGAAAGCCCTCGACCAGGCGGGCCCGCTTGGCAATCTTCTTGCGCAGCGACTTGCTCGCGCCGCGGACCTTGGTGCCCTCGCTCTCCTGGGTGCGGCTCAGTTCCTGGGCGAGTTCCTCCTTCAGCTTGGCCAGGTCGAGGCGGCCGAGAAGCTCTTCAATGGCCTCCGCGCCCATGCCCGCCTTGAAGGCGTCGCCGTATTCGTCCCGGTTCTGGCGGTACTGTTCGTCGGTCAGGAGCGTCTTCTCCTGCAGGGGCGTATTGCCCTTGTCGATGACGATCCACTCTTCGTAATACAGCACCTTCTCCAGGGTGCGCGGCGTCATGTCCAGGATCATGCCGATGCGGCTGGGCAGGCATTTGTAGAACCAGACATGGGAGACGGGCACGGCCAGTTCGAGATGGCCCATGCGCTCGCGCCGGACACGGGCGTAGGTGACTTCCACGCCGCAGCGGTCACAGACCACGCCCTTGTGCTTCTGCCGCTTGTATTTGCCGCAATTGCACTCCCAGTCCTTCATGGGGCCGAAAATCCGTTCGCAGAACAGGCCGCCTTTTTCCGGCTTGAAGGAACGGTAGTTGATCGTCTCAGGATTCTTGACCTCGCCGTGGCTCCAGGCGCGCATGCGCTCCGGCGAGGCGACGCTGATGCTGACGCAGCTGTCGTCGTCCGCCACCGCCGCCATCCCGCTCATATTTTTCATTGTGCTATCCAAGGAAGTGACCCTCCATTTTTTGCATTCTTCCGGCATTCTTCCGCAGGCAGGTTGACCGCCTGGCAGCGCCGCCGGGGCGCCGCCGTCCGGCGGTCATCGCCATCAGGCCAGAATGCCGCGGCTGCGGTTGACGCGGACATCGAGGCAGAGGCTGCGCATTTCGTTCATCAGCACGTTGAACGATTCCGGCGTGCCGGCCACCAGGGCGTTGTCGCCGTGCATGATGGACTCGTAGATTTTGGTCCGGCCGGTCACGTCATCGCTCTTGACGGTCAACATTTCCTGCAACGTATAGGCGGCGCCATACGCCTCCAGGGCCCAGACTTCCATCTCACCGAAGCGTTGGCCGCCGTGCTGGGCCTTGCCGCCGAGCGGCTGCTGGGTGACGAGGGAATACGGCCCGACGGCGCGGGCGTGGATTTTGTTGGCGACCAGGTGGTCGAGCTTGAGCATGTAGATCTGCCCCACCATGATCCGCTGCGTGAACGGCTCGCCGGTGCGGCCGTCGAACAGCCTGGTCTTGCCGTCCAGGCCGATGAAGCAGTCGTCGCGGTTGCGGCCGTCCGCATCGACGACGTGTTCACTTTCCAGGCCGCCCCTGGGGTGGTCCTTGACCAGGCTCCAGCCCTGCTCCTGGACCTTGGCGCGACGGGCCTCGGCGAGCAGTTCGATGATCTGGTTCTCCTTGATGCCGTCGAACACGGGCGTGGCAATCGTCTTCCCGAGCACTTTCGCCGCCCAGCCCACGTGCGTCTCAAACACCTGGCCGACGTTCATCCGGGACGGGACGCCGAGGGGGTTGAGGACAATGTCGACCGGCGTGCCGTCAGCCATGAACGGCATGTCGGCGACCGGGACGATCTTGGCGACGATGCCCTTGTTGCCATGGCGTCCGGCCATCTTGTCGCCGACCGACAGGCGTCGCTTGCTGGCGATGTAGACCTTGACCGACTTGATCTGCCCGGCATCCTGGCCGTCGTTCTGGTTCAGCAGCTGGATTTCCTCGACCCGGCACTGGTCATTGTCGCGCAGCTTGGAGCGATAGCCCTTGACAATCTCGTCGATGCGGGTCTTCTCCTCGCAGTCGCGCATGATGTAGGAGTCGTAGTTGGAGGCCAGGCGGGAGAGCATGCTCTTGGTGATCTTGCGGTCCGGGGCGATCAGCTCCTCGGGCTCGTCCGAGACCAGGCGGGTGATCGCGCAGGGCAGCTTCTTGCCCAGGAATTCCTCGCTGAGGACTTTCACCATCTCGTCGATGATGCTGTTCTGGGCGCTGCGGTAGCGGTTCTCCGCCTCCTTGATCCGCGCCTTCACCTCCTGTTTGCTCAGCCGGCTCTTGTTCGGGTCGGTCCGGCGGTCGATGCGCACGTCCATGACAATGCCGGAACAGCCGCCGGAGACTTTCAGCGAGGTGTCCTTGACATCGGCCGCCTTTTCGCCGAAGATCGCCTTCAGCAGGCGTTCCTCCGGGGCCAGGTCGGACTCGCTTTTCGGGGTGATCTTGCCCACCAGGATGTCGCCGGGGAAGACCTCGGCGCCGATGCGCACCACGCCCTCGGTGTCGAGGTTGCGCAGGGCTTCCTCGCCGACGTTCGGGATGTCGCGGGTGATTTCCTCCGGACCCAGCTTCGTCTCCCGGGCGATGACATCCTCCAGGCTGACGTGGACGCTGGTGTAGACGTCTTCGCTGACCAGGCGCTCGCTGATGATGATGGCGTCCTCGAAGTTGTAGCCGTGCCAGGACATGAAGGCCACGGTCACGTTCCGGCCCAGGGCCAGCTCGCCGCCGTCGGTCGAGGCGCCGTCGGCGATCGCCTGGCCCCGGCGCACATGGTCGCCGCGCTTGACGATCGGATGCTGGTTGACCAGAGTCGACGCGTTCGAACGCAGGAACTTGTAAAGGTTGTAGACCTGCCCGGGGGCCGGCCGTTCCGGCAGCTTGCCGTCCGCCGTGATGATGACCCGTTCGGCGTTGGCGGAGGCGACAATGCCGTCCTCGCGGGCGCAGACGATGGCGCGGGAATCACGGGCGACGACATGCTCCAGGCCGGTGCCGACCAGCGGCCGTTCCGCCTTCAGGAGCGGGACCGCCTGGCGCTGCATGTTCGAGCCCATCAGGGCGCGGTTGGCGTCGTCGTGCTCCAGGAAGGGGATCAGCCCGGCCGCGCCGCTGATCAGCTGCTTCGGCGAGATGTCGATGTACTGGACCTCCTCGCGGGCGAATTCCCCGGAGTCGCCATGCAGGCGTGACAGGACGTATTTGTTGCGGAACTTGTTCTTCTCATCGATTTCGGCGTTGGCCTGGGCGATGATGAAGTCCTCTTCCTGGTCAGCGGTCAGATATTCCACCTCGGTGGTGATGGTGCAGTCCCGGACCCGCCGGTACGGCGTCTTGATGAAGCCGAAATCATCGATGCGGCCATACAGAGCCAGCGAGGAGATCAGGCCGATGTTCGGGCCTTCCGGCGTCTCGATGGGGCAGACGCGGCCGTAATGGCTGGGATGCACGTCGCGGACGTCGAAGCCGGCGCGCTCGCGGGTCAGGCCGCCGGGTCCCAGCGCGCTCAGGCGCCGCTTGTTGGTCAGTTCCGCCAGGCAGTTGGTCTGGTCCATGAACTGGCTCAGCTGGTTGCGCCCGAAGAAATCCCGAATCACGCCGGCCAGCATCTTGTTGTTGACCAGCTTGGAAATCCCGACTTCCTCGGGGTTGATGTCCGAGCTGTTGAGGCGCTCGCGCACGAAGTTGGCGGTGCGGGCCAGGCCGATGCGGCACTGGTTCTGCAGCAGTTCGCCGACAGTGCGGATGCGGCGCCGGCCGAGATGGTCGATGTCATCGACCAGGCCGTCGCCCTTGCGCAGGCGCATCAGGTAGGCCGTCGCGGCCGCCACATCCGTCTTGGTCAGGATACGCACGTTCGAGGTGACCTGGATGTTCAGGCGCTGGTTCATCTTGAAGCGGCCGACCAGCCCCAGGTCATAGCGGCGCGGATCTTCGAACAGCCGCTTGAACAGGCTCTTGGCGTGGCCCGCGTTCAGGGGCTCGGCCGGACGCATCCGCTTGTAGATTTCCTTCTGGGCATCCTCGGCCGTATGCGTGCCGTCCTTCTGCAGGCAATGCACGAAATAGTCGCCGACGCGGCTGGTGTCGACCACCGTGACCTTCTTGATGCCGTTGTCCTTCAGCACCTCGATCGTCTTCTCGCTCAGGGTGTCGAGCGCCTCGACCAGGACCGTCTCCGGCTCCTCGGGGTGCATGATGGCCTCGGCCACGAACAGGTGCGCCAGGTCGGCGTCATCCGACAGCTTCGCCACCGAAATCTCCTGGACATAGCGCTTGTAGACCATCAGCTCGCCAACGCCATTCTCGGCCAGGGTCTTCAGCAGCGCGGCCGTCACCGGGCTGTCAGCCGCGGCCAGCAGCGCCGGCGCGGCCTTGCCATCCGCCGGGCCGAACACGTCGGCGGTCACATGCAGGGTGGACAGCTCGTCCTTGCGCTCCCGGCGCAGCTCCTCCACCGGACGGGTCCGGTAGTCCCGGTAGACGGCGTCCAGGATGTCCAGGTTGCCGTCAAAGCCGAAGGCGCGCAGGAACGTGCAGATCAGGAATTTGCGGCGGCGGCGCTTGCGGTCGAGGTAAATGTGCATCAAGTCATTGATGTCGAACTGGACTTCCAGCCAGGAGCCATGATCGGCAATGATCTTGTAGGAAAACAGGACTTTCCCGCTGGCGTGGCGCATGGATTCGAAGCAGACGCCGGGGGAACGGTGCAGCTGGCTGACAATGACGCGCTCGGCGCCGTTGATGACAAACGAGCCGCGCTCGGTCATCAGGGGCATGTCGCCCATGTATATCTTCTCTTCCTTGACATCCTTGTTGTTGGGGCTGCGCAGGCGGAAGACGACATTCAGGCCGACCTGATACGTGCCCCCGTCCTTGAGACAGTCCACCAGCGGTGTCTTCGGTTCGCTCAATTCATAGCGGACATACTCCAGGCCGCAGCTGTTCTCGCTGCCTTCGCGGTCCGGGAAGGTCTCCGCCAAAACCTCTTGCAAGCCCTGGTGCTTCCGCTTTTCCGGCGGCACCCGGTACTGCAGAAAATCGTCGTAGGACTTGGTTTGTATCTCAATCAGATCCGGTATGTCGATGACATCCTTCAGACGGCCGTAATTTTCGCGTTGTGTCATGCTTGTTTCCGCCCCAGATCGTTGGTTGTGACCAGGCGCCCTCCCCGCCGGCGCCGGCGATGAGGACCCGAAGCATCCGTAACTCAGGTGATGGAATCCGGGGTGGCGCGCTCCTGTTTGCCAGCCTCTGCCCCCCCGGGCTCCCGTCTTTGCTGCCGACTCCGCCGTGGCGAGGACCGATCCTCGCCGCCGGGCCGGCGTCATGCACACCCATTTGGCGGGGTTGCCTGCCGGTGGCCGGGACTGGTTGGCGCCAGGCCGGATTCCGGACTGCAACCCTCGACACGACATCGCCGCCCCCCTGATTCCCCCCCTGCCGACAGCCGCGACGGCGGCAGACGGCAGGCTGGTCGAACCCGGCGGCGGCGATGCCATGGCCAGCGGCGCCGCGGCGCCGCCGGCTCTTGCTTCGATTATTTCACTTCGACCTTGGCGCCGGCTTCTTCCAGCTTGGCCTTGATCTGCGCCGCCTCGTCCTTGGTCACGCCGGTCTTCACGGGCTTCGGAGCCTCGGTCACCAGGTCCTTCGCTTCCTTCAGGCCCAGCCCGGTGATGGTGCGCACTTCCTTGATGACCTTGATCTTCTCGGCGCCGCCATCGACGAGGATGACGTCAAACTCGGTCTTCTCCTCTTCCGCGGCGGCCGGGGCGGCGCCGGCGGCGCCGGCGGCGGCAACGGCCATCGGAGCGGCGGCGCTCACGCCCAGGCGTTCTTCCAAAGCCTTGACCAGCTTGGAAACTTCCAGAACAGTGAGGTTCTCGATATACGAGATGAACTCTTCCATCTTGGCATCGACTGTGGTTTTGGTTTCGTCTGACATGGTAAAATACCTCCGTTTGTTACGCAACCTGCCCTTTTTTAGTGCAGTAATCATTCAACACATAGACAATGCTCGCCACCTTGGCGTTCAGGACCCGGACCAGCTGGCCGGCGGGCGCCTGGAGAAGGCCGAGCAACTGCGCCAACAGGACTTCCCGCGCGGGCAGGTCTGCCAGAGCATACGTGTCAGCCTCGGACAACAGCGTGCCTTCCACCACCGCCAGCTTGACCTTGACCTGGTCGCGGCCCTTGGCGAATTCGCGGACCGCCTTGGCCAGGGCCACCGGGTCGCCCGACCCGCTGATCAGGGCCGTGTCGCCGGCCAGCGGCGTGTTCGCCAGGGCGTCCATTCCCAGCTGGCCGGCGGCGACCCGCAGCAGCGTGTTGGGAACCACCCGGCAGACGCCGTTGATCGACGGCTCGGTCAGCTTGGCGCGGAAAGCATTAAAAACGTTGGCTGTCAAGCCTTGATAGGTGATCAGGATGATGGGCTTCCCGTTGATCAGGTCCATCACTTCCTGCACCATTTGCGTTTTTTCTGATCTCATGTGATTATGCCTTTGCCGCAGCTTTGATATCCAGGCGGACGCCGGGACTCATGGTTGCACTCAAGGTCCATGCCTGCATGTAGATGCCCTTCGCGGCCGGCGGACGCACGCGGAGAATGGTGGCCAGCACGGCCTGGGCATTCTCGACGAGGGCTTCCGGGGCGAACGACAGCTTGCCGATCGGCACATGGACACAGCCGGCGCGGTCGCAGCGGTACTCCACCCGGCCGCCCTTGCTTTCCTTGACGGCACTGGCCACGTCTTCGGTCACGGTGCCGGTCTTGGGATTGGGCATCAGCCCGCGCGGTCCCAGGATGCGGCCCAGGGTCCGGACCTCTTTCATGGCGGACGGGGTTGCGATCAGAATGTCAAAATCAAACCAGCCGCCCTTGATGCGTTGGATGAGCTCCTCGTAGCCCACCTCGTCCGCTCCGGCCTCTTTGGCCTTGAGCGCGAATTCACCCTCGGCGATGACCACGACGCGATTCACCTTGCCGGTGCCCCGGGGGAGCACCATGGCGCCGCGAATGTTCTGGTCCGACTGCCGGGGGTCGATGCCAAGACGGAACGCCAGTTCGACCGTCTCGTCAAATTTAGTGGTCGGCATGCTTTTGAGCAGTTTGACGCCTTCCTCGAGGGAATAGAACGTCTGCCGGTCAAAAACCTGCAAACGGGAGCGGTACAGTTTACTCCTCATTTGCCACCTCCACTCCCATGCTCCGCGCGGTCCCGGCGATAATCTTCACCGCTGCCTCCAGGTCTCTTGCGTTCAAATCAGCCTTTTTCGTCTCCGCGATGGCCTCCAGGTCCTTGCGAGTGATCTTGCCGACGGTCTCCCGGCCCGGGGTTTTGGCCCCGGACGCGAGGTTGGCCGCCTTTTTGATCAGGACCGCGGCGGGCGGTGACTTGGTGATGAACGTGAAAGAGCGATCCTGGTAGACCGTGATGACGACCGGGATGATCAATCCCGTGCTCGCCTGGGTCGCCGCGTTGAACTGCTTGCAGAATTCCATGATGTTGACACCGGCCTGACCCAGGCTCGGCCCGACCGGGGGAGCAGGGTTGGCGGCGCCGGCTGGAATCTGCAGCCGCACTTCAGCCACGACTTTCTTTGCCATACGTCCTCTTTTCACCACGGCGGTGGTTGGAACCGGCAGGTGTTCTCCCACAGACCGTGTACTTATATGTCCTGAAACACGACCGCCGATGGTCGTCACCGGAAGTCGTCCTGCCTGAAAATATGGATTCCCGGCCCGGGCGGGGAACAAGGGCGGGGACCGCCCGGAAGCGTCAGTTGCCCTCGTCGGC
>CAYOUR010000103.1:0-14451 GCA_964407145.1 uncultured Lentisphaeraceae bacterium
AACCGAGCCCTAAACTCAAGAGCATGGGTCTCAGTGAATGGCGATGTTTCCGTTGCACGTTGTCGAATATCGCCTACATCACCATATTTTGCACATTAACCAACAAACAGGTACTGAGCGGTTGCGTCACGTCTGCCCCAAAAAACATCTGCAGTCCAAGTTGCCATTGATGAGAAGGGAAGAAATGATTTCGACAGGAAGTTCCATCGGGCGAGAGCATCTGCCATCAGCAACGTGCCCTATCTGCATCTTCCAGGTGACAGGATGAGCCGGCTCAGGGCAGTGGTCATTTTGGCGGTCGTGTGGTTGGCCTGCTCCTGTCGTCGGGAAGCGGATGTGTCGCCCGTTACGGGCGGCGTGCCGGAGATCACTTTTGCCGCCAACCCGGCGGCGACGACGCCACAGCTGCCTTGGCTGGCAGCCGCGGCGGACGGGACGCTGGCGGAAGCGGTGACCGTGCGCTATCAGGCTTGGCATACGGCCACCGAATTCCAGACTCAGTTGCTGGCAGGTCAGGGTGATGTCTGGCTGGGGCATCTGGACGGTTTTGCGCGGGCTCGCCGGGCCGGTGCGCCGGTGCGCCTGGTCATGGTGACCGGCTGGCGCAAATGGGCCATTGTCACGCGCCATGAGGCTTTGACCGTGGCGGAGCTTGGCCAGGGGCGGTCGCCGCTGCGCCTGCCTTGCGCTCCGCCCGGCAACCCCGGCCAACTCCTGCTTGAGAAAATGCTGGCCGAGCGGCCGGGCCGGGTCACCTACGATGGCCTGGAGGCCAATCCGCTGATGCTGCGCCTGCTCTCAGGCCGTGAGGAATGGGCCTTTTTACCGGAGCCGATGGTCAGCGTGCTGCTGCGCAAAGACCCGTCTTTGCGGGTGGTGACCATGCTGGAGGACCTGTATGCGGCGCGGACAGGTGGGCCGAACCGCCTGCCCTGGGCCGGCATCGCCTGCCATGAACGGCTGTTGCGGGCGCACCCGCAGCTGGCCGGGCGTCTGGTGGCCTGTCTGGCCAAGGCCGCGGAGCGCCTCAACCGCATGAGTCCGGCCGAGGTCGCGGCGCAGTGGCCGGACCACCTGGCCGCGGACATCCCCCGGGAGATGCTGGCCGCCTCTCTGGAGCGCGACCTGATTCTCGTCCGGCCGGCGGCCAGCGTTGAGGCGGAGATTACGTCATTGTTGTCGGTGATTGCGCCGGAACTTCCGTATGACCCTGAGCTTCTCTGGCGTTGAGGGCGTCATGATGCCATGATCAAGTTGTTGCGCGTCTCCCTGCCGTTTGTGCTTCTGCTGGGGTTCTGGGTCTGGGCCAGTGCCTGGTTTGGCTCGGTGCTGGTTCCTCCGCCCTGGCGAATTGCTTCGGTTCTGGCGGGCATGCTGGTGCAGGCCGACACCTGGTGGCAGATATTGGCCACGGTTCTGCGTGGTCTGGCCGGTCTGTCCCTGGCCGTGGCCGGCGCCTATCTGGTCGGCATTCCCTGTGGTTTGCGCCCGTGCCTGATGGATTTTTTTTCGCCGATGGTGACGGTTGTGCAGGGTTTTCCGCCGATTGTCTGGATTTCGTTGCTTCTGGTCTGGGCGCGGGTTGGGGCCGTGGTGCCGGTGATCGTCGTTTTTGCCTCGGTCTTCCCGGTGTTGTTCATTTCGATTGCGCAAGGCACATCGTGCTTGGACCGCCGTCTTTTTCAGATGGCGAGGGTCTATCGTGTTCCCCGGCGGCGGGTGCTCGTGGACGTGATTCTGCCGGGTTTGGCGCGGCCAGCGCTGAGTGCCTTCTCCTTTGCCTTGGGCATCACCTGGAAAGTCGCCGCCACGGCGGAATTTTTCGGTGCGCCGGATGGGATTGGCGCCAGGATTTACCGTTCGTTCCGGCTGCTTGACATGTCATCGCTGTTTGCCTGGACGGTCATCATCGCGCTGCTCGGCCTGGCGCTGGACACGGGTGTGATCAGCCGGCTCAGGCGCCGTGGCGTCGCCGGTCAGTGAGGCGCCTGGGCTGTCCGGGCCGCGGCGCACAGGCCGCGGTAGTGGCCGATTTTCTGGCGGAATCGATAGGCCGGCGCCTGGAGGAGCCCTTTCCCGGTGCGATGAGCGAGGCAGAAGACGGTGTCGCGGGCGGTTTCCGCCAGCCATTGCCGCAGGGCGCGCCAGAGATTGGGCTGTTCGGCGAAGATGGCTGCGTCGGCGATGCCCTCGTGGTAGAATCGTTTCCAGAGTGCGGCCGGGGCGTAGTTGTGTGAGTGTTCGACGGCCGCGTTATGGGCATAGGCCAGTTTCCAGCCCAGGTGTTTTACGCGCCAGCTCCATTCAATGTCTTCCGAGTACTGCAGGTCTTCCCGGAAGGGATGATCGAGCAGCAGGGCGCGCCGCGCCGCGGCGCTGGCCAGGGAGAAGAAGTGGCGCCAGCCGGCCGCCGTGCGGCCGTCGCCGAAGGCGCGTTCGTGGTCTTTGCGCACCAGGGGCCAGGCGTCCGGCCTCGGGTCCTGCCGGGCGAAGGCGGCGGCCACCGCCGGATCGGCCAGGGGGCTGGTCAGATTTTCAAGCCACTGCTCATGGGCGATGATGGCGTCGGCGTTGTTGAAGACCACGATCTCGCCGCTCGCGGCCTGCACGGCCCGGTTAAGCACTTTGCCGGGGACGTAGCCGCCCTCCTGCGGCGGCAGGTGCAGCGCATCCGGCCAGGCGTCGGCGATGATTTCGGCCGTGCCGTCGGTCGAACGGTCATCACAGAAAATGACTTCGAAGTCGTGTCGCGTCTGTCGGCGCAGTCCATCCAGGGTTCGGCCGATGAAGGGGCGGTCGTTGTGCGACCTGATGATGATCGACAGGGCGGGCATCCGGACAGGGTACTCCCGGCGGGGGGCGGCCTGGGCGCCGCGGCTTATTTCTGCAGGGCTGCGACGGCTTCCTCGACGCTGTCGAAGATGTCGAAGATTTTATAGGCCTTGGTGATGTCGAAGACGATTCTGGCCTTGCCCTGCAGTTTGGCGATTTTGATGTCGCCGCCGTTGTCGAAGTTACGCTGCAGGATGAAGACCATGGCGCCGAGGCCGGTGCTGTCGATATATTCGAGTTTTTCCAGGTTGATGACGATGCGGTTGTTCTGGCCGATGATTTCGGTCAGGGTTTGCTTGTACTGGTCGGCGCAGTCGGCGGTCAGTCGGCCCACGACTTCCACGACCGGCACGTTGTTGACCTTTTTCAGCTGCAGCTCCATGAGGTATCTCCTCTGTGGTCCCGGGTGGCTGGGGCGGGGACTGGTTGGGTTTGTGGTGGAAAGATTACCAGGAAGACCATACTATCCCGTAGCGGGGGCGGAAAGTCAATTTGGGCGGGTGTGTTTTTTCAGTTGGTCGATGCGTTTCCGCATCAGGTGGAAGAAGTCGGCGACGTCCCGGACCTGGCAGTCGTCAAGGGGGCGGGTGCTGAGGATGGCGGCGTGGGAGTCACGGTCGCGCGGGTCATAGCCGTGCATGCCCGGCAGAGGTTTCAGGGCCATGTCCGAGGGAATGATCTGCAGGCCGCTGTCCAGCAGGAAGATGGCTTCGCCGAATTTGTGGTCGGGGAAGGCGATGCCGAACTGGCGCATTTCCTCCTGGCTGAGCCAGTGGCCGGGGGCCTGGGCGAGTGCTGCCGTGATGTCGGCCTGAGCCGCCGGTTTGAGGAACCAGAACCTGGCCATGGTGGAATCATAGCAGGCGCTGTAGTCGACGCCGAAGCGGAGGTTGAGTTTGTCGATGTCGGCTTTGAGATCGACCGTGCCTTTCAGGGGGGTCATGCCATGGTCGGAGAAGACGGTCAGGCTGACCTGGTCATGGTGTCGGGCGGCCAGTCGGAAGAGCTCCCGGCATTCCTGGGCGTAGGCGTCGAGTTGTCGGCCGATGACCGCGTCGTCGCCGACGTGCTGGTGGAGCAGGCCGTCGAGCTTGGCGGTATACAGGAAGATGAAGCTGGTGTCGTGGTCGGCGGCGCTGGCGCGGGCGGCGGCGAGGTTGGCTTCTTCGGGCTGACGCCAGTCTGACAGGTGGAAGTTCAGTCCGGATTCGCGCAGGACGTCATGGAGGTTGGCGGCCGGCGCCAGGCCGCCCGGCGCGAAGATGTCCTGCTGCTCGCAGTAGTTGAAATAGGGCAGGCGGTTGAAAGGCACGCTGTAAAGCTGGAAGTAGCCGGTGAACCCGAGGCATTTGCCCAGCAGTCTGGAGAGCAGGTTGCGAATGCGTCCCCGTTGCCAGAAGGAACGGGGTCTCAGGAGGAAGTCCAGGTAGCGGAACAGGCGGAAGGGCGAGTGTTCCGGGTCGTGATAGTAAAAGCTCAGGTGGCCGTGTGCTTCCGGGTGCTGCCCCGACAGGATGGTTGGCAGGGCCGTGCAGGAATAGCCGAACTGCATGTCAACGGCCTGCCGGTGGGGCAGGAAGTCGGCCAGGAAGGCGTGCTTTTCCACGATCTGCCAGCCCAGGGCGTCGATGAAGACAAAGATTTCCAGGGGATTGCCCATGTGTGTGTTTGCCGTGGTCCGTCGATTCGGGGAGGGAGTGGAACAGTAGATCCACTTCGGTTGCGGGCGGTATGGGCCGGTTGTGGCGGCGGTCCAGCCTGAAGTTCGGGGGCTGGCGCGGAAGCTGACTGGATGAACAATGTAACATGTCTTTTTTATTCTGCACACCCGGGTGGTTGTTTTTCGGTTTTTGCATCCATCAGTCTGGGCGCGGCC
Source organism: uncultured Lentisphaeraceae bacterium (assembly GCA_964407145.1). Taxonomy (GTDB): domain Bacteria; phylum Verrucomicrobiota; class Lentisphaeria; order Oligosphaerales; family Oligosphaeraceae; genus JAAZKI01. Next base: position 4,709 of record CAYOUR010000103.1, read on the forward strand.
GTCCCGGTTCCGGGTGGGCGTCGTCCCCTGCGGCCGTCTTTGTTTGTCCGCCGGCTGGGAGGTGGCCTGGCTTGGGAACGGCCCGGTTTTGCGGCGCCAGGCGACCAGGGCTCCGGGCGATGGCCGGGAACGCGTGGGCCGGTCAGCCCCAAGGGGCGTTGGGTGCCGGCCATTCGACTTCGCCTTGAAAACTGACAACTTTTTGGTTGAATAATTCCGAAAATGGATTATTCTATGATGCATCCGGTTGATAGTCCACATTGCCGCAGACGGAGGCAGTCTCCTTGGTACCCACCTATCACATCCTGGCGGTTGACGACGAGAAGTTTTCTCTGGTTCTGCTGCAGTCGTGTCTGAAGGACGAGAACTGCGTCCTGGTCACCTGTGACAACGCGCTGTCTGCCCTGGAGGAGGTCAAGAAGCGTCCGTTTGATGTGGTTCTGCTGGACATCATGTTGGGTGCGATTGACGGCTTCGAGCTGCGGAAGCTGATTCGTGACCTCCACCCCAAGCTGCCGATTATTTTTCTGACTTCGTTGTTGGACGACATTGACAGTCGCCTGATCAGCCGCATTGCCGACGACCGTTATTCGTACTATTTGAACAAGTCCTTCAAGAAGCAGCAGTTGAAGGACAAGATCGAGCACGCGGTCAGCATCTACCGCGAGGAGCAGGAAGCGGCCAAGTTCTATCGTCATCTTGACTTGGAGCTGGGGTTGGCCCGGGAGGTCCAGCGGGTGCTGCTGCCGTTGTGGTGTTCGCTCCACCAGGATCTGCTGGCGACGTATCTGTACGAGCCATGCTTCCGGGTTTCCGGGGACACCTTTGACATTGTCGAGCTGGAGGATGGGCGGCATCTGGTGTTCCTGGGGGACATTGTCGGCCATGGCGTGCAAGCCGCCCTGTACATGAGCGCCATCCAGTCCTACCTCAAGGTTCTGCACAACGCCTCCGCTGACGGGGAGATCGAACCGCATGTGATCCTGAACCGCCTCAGCGGGTTTTTCAACAACAATCTGCGCGGCGAGAATCATATGACCTGCATCGTGGCCATCTTCGATTTTCGCCGCAACCGGCTGGTGTATCAGAATGCCGGCCATCCCAATCTGATTCGCTGTTCGCGTCGGCAGGGGCGGGCTTTTGAAGTCGACCAGCAGGGCCGCGGCGGTTTTCCAGTCGGATGGTTCCCCCAGAAAATGTATCTGGCCGAAGACAATGTCACCTGCGATTTTGACGATGACGACATTTTCATTTTGTACACGGACGGCCTGACCGACCTGCAGAACGAGGCCGAGCAGGCGGTGGAATTCCCGGTCATGCTTGACCTGCTGGGGGCTTTTGCCGAGCAGAGCAATGTCCTGCCGACGCCCTTTCTGCTGTGCAGCGCCCTGGAGCAGGTGGGGTACAGTTTTCCCAAGGACGATGTCAGCGTGGTCGAGGTGCGCAAGAATCCGGAGCTGGTGGCGGCGTCGGCGGCGTCGGCGGCCGGCGAGGCGCCGCTGATCATGCTTCGCCTGATCAGCCTGCGCACGGTCGAGGTCAGCCGCAGCGTCGAGCAGTTCGGCGTGTTTGTGCAGGCGCGCACGGGCGACGACGAGCTGACCACGCGGGTCGAGCTTTTGCTGAGTGAGTTTCTGAACAACGTCGTCGAGCATGATGAGGAGACGCATCCCAGCCTGCAGTCCGGCATTTTGATTGTGGTGCAGCTGCTGCCGCCGGACCAGGTCCAGGTCACGGTTTTGGACCGGCAGTCGCGGGCGACGGAGGAGAAGCTGCACATGCCGGAGAACGCCACCGAGGTGTTGGAGCAATGCAACCGTTCGATGACCAGCTCCGGCCGCGGCCTGGCGATCATCCGGACCGTCGCCAGCAGCATCATGCGCAAGCATTTCAAGGGTCTCAATCAGACCGAATTTGTCATCCGGGCCGAAACGCCATGGGGGCCATGACGGCCAGCCTTTGCCTGTCCAGACGGGCCGGGAATCAGGTCCTGGAGCCAGGGAGCGTGTATGAAAGAAGAAATTGAAAAGTATATTATCACGGAACTTGAGATAGATGATGCCGAGACGATCGCCATGTTGGTGTCGTCCTACGGCGATTCGCTCAATGAGAATTATGCGATCATCCAGGCCGCGATTGCCGCCGGTGACGGTCCGCGCGGCGGGGCCGCGGCGCATGCCCTGAAGGGCGCTTCCGCCAACATTGGCGCGCAGGCGGTCTACGAGGCCGCCCTGGGCCTGGAGAAGCACCTGAAGGGCGGCGTCGGCCGGGCCGAGGCCGAGGCGTTGCTGGCCAGGCTGGCCGCGCTTCGTGAGCAGTTCATCCGGGAGACCGCTTCATAACTCGTGTTCCCATCGTGCAAGGCAGCGATGAAAATACCTGAATCCCTCAATGAGCAGCAGCGCCGGAGAATTGTCACATCCATTTATGAGCGGGGGAGCCGTCGTCGACCCAATGGCAAGGTTCTGGCCTGGAAGCTGACGGTTGAGGGCACCCGGGTCTGCAAGCGCTTCTTTGACATTGTCGTCGCCCTGGCGGCTGTGTTCTGCTTGTCGCCTCTGATGATTGGGGTCGCCCTGCTGATTGTTTTCGAGGATCGCGGGCGCATCATCTACCGCCAGGTTCGGGTGGGGAAGGATGGCCGTCACTTCAACTTCTACAAATTCCGTTCGATGGTGGAGGGTGCCGAGCGGCAGAAGGAGCGTCTGCTGGCGGCGAACCAGTCCCGGGACGGGGTGATCTTCAAGATGCAGGACGACCCCCGGGTGACCCGGGTCGGCCGTTTCATCCGCAAGTACAGCATTGACGAGTTGCCGCAGCTGTTCAACGTCCTGGCCGGTGACATGAGCCTGGTCGGGCCGCGGCCGCCCTTGCCGAGCGAAGTCAGCCAGTATACGATTGAGGACCGCAAGCGGTTGCATGTTTTGCCGGGGATCACCTGCATCTGGCAGGTCTCCGGCCGCAGTGACATTCCGTTCAAGCAGCAGGTGCAGTTGGACAAGGAGTACATCAGGAGTCAGGGGCTCTGGCAGGATGTGAAGATTCTGCTGAAGACGATACCGGCGGTGTTCACCGGCCGGGGCGCTTATTAGCCGCATCCGGGTCCGCGTCGGGCCTTGAGGCGGTCAACGGGATGTTGACCAGGAACCAGCGGGCGGGAGCGCCGCTTCGCCCTGGGCTGGGGAGGTTTTGTCGGCCATCGTCGTCGCGGATGGGCGTTGGGGTGGCCTTGGCGCGGCGTGCCTGATGCTGGCCATGTGCGGTGCCGGTCCGGGGTGGTCCGGCGAATGAGAAGGGTTTTTATCGTCATGAAAGCCATGATATGCATCAGCAGCTTGAGCGGCACCGCCCTGAACGAGGGTTTTCATGGGATGCCGGCGGCGTTGCTGCCGATTGCCAACAAGCCGCTCATTGAGTATTATATTGAGTTGTGCAGTTGCCTGGGCATCGGGGAAGTGCTGATTCTCGACCGTGATTATTCGGATGAGGCCGCGGCGTTTCTTGGTGACGGCAGCCGTTGGACGGTGCCGGTCAGTTACCGCGGGTCGCGTCCGCTGACCTCGTTCCTGGCTCTGCGCCAGCGCCAGGCGGCCTTTATCGGCGACGATGACGTGCTCTGCTTCAGCGGCTTCTTTTTCCCGGCCTGTGACTACCGCGTCGTCTCCCTGGACAAGCTGACGGCCGGGGCGCCGCAGGACGCCGAGGCGGCATTGGGGCCCGGCCTGTACTGGTTGCGGCAAAAGCAGTGCCACGCCATCGCCCTGGCAAGCCTGCCGCTGCAGACTTGCCTTGACTATTTCAACTGCAACATGACGGTGCTGAATGCGGAAGACGGCTTTTTCCCGGTTCCGGGGTACCATGTCGAGGCTGGCATATACACTGGCATGAACGTGGTCTTTCCGCCCAGCTGCACGATCGCGTCGCCGGCGCTCATCGGCAATCACGTGCGGCTGGTCGACGAGGTGAGTCTGGAGGGCGAGGTGATTCTGGGCGACCATGTCATGGTTGACCGGCAGACCAGTTTGCGGCGCACGGTTGTCATCGACAACACCTACGTGGGCGGCGATCTGGAGCTGCAGGAGAAGATCGTGTGCCGGGACCGCATCATCGACCCGAAGGACGGCACCGTGCTGCGCCTGGATGACGACAGCCTGCTCATGGAAGTGCGTTCTTTCCAGTGGCAGCGCATCCTGGGGTGGATGCTTGACGCGTTGCTGGCGCTGCTGTTGCTGATCTGGCTCACGCCCTGGTTTGTCCTGTTTCGGCTGCTGGTGCGGCTGAAGCCGAAACCGCATGACTTCCAGAGCGTGTGCGGCCATCTGCATCAGTATCCGCAGTATCAGCTCAATCCCTGGAAACGCTCCCACCTTTATTTCTATAAGCTTCTGCTGGACAAGTATCTTCTCTTGCCGTACGTGTTCCGCGGCGATTTGGTTCTGGTCGGTGAGTCCATCACCCGATGCCCTGACGCCACCGAGCTTTCCTACCGGCCCGGGGTCTTCTGCACTTCTGATCTGCATCAGGGTTTGGTCTCGCCCCTGCAGCAGAAGCTGGACGACCGTTATTTCCGCCACAACCGCAGTGTCCGGCAGAAAATCCGCTGTCTGGGGAAAATCATGATCAATCGCCTGTTCGCTTCGACTCAGGCTTTCTACCGCCAGGCCGAGTGGTCTGGAATCTCCACGGACTCGAGGTGAGTTTCCCGGCCGGGGCGGGCCGGCGCCGCCGTCCGAGAGACGCCTTTCGCCAGTATTGGGTAACCATGACCGCAACGACCGTCACCAGCCATGATTCGCAGTCCTTCACCTTGAGCCGCAACCGCGAGGCGGACGAGCTGGTGCGGTGCGTCCTCGCGGAGCTGAGGGACGAGGGCGGCCGCCTGGCGGGCGAGTTCGGCCTGGTCGCCATCATCCTGGGCGGCGGCTATGGCCGGGGCGAAGGCGGCGCCGTGGTCACGCCCGGTCAGCCGGTCAGCCTCTACAACGACATGGACTTCTTTGCCTTCACCAGGAACACCAGCCGCCGGCAGCGGCGGCGCCTGGACGAGCGTCTGCGCACACTGGCCGACGGCTGGTCCAGGCGCCTCGGCATTGACATCGACTTCGCCCCGGCGCGCGAAGTCTCCCGGCTGGCGAGCCAGCCGGTCACCCTGATGTATCAGGAGCTTCTGCGCGGCCATTGCGTGGCTTACGCCAGCGAGCCGGTCCTGGCCGCCGTGCCCTGGACGGCGGCGGCCGAACTGCCGATGCTGGAGGGGCTGCGCCTGCATATGAACCGGGGGACCGGGCTGCTGCGGGCCAGCCGGATGCTGGCCGCGAATCAGCCCCTCAGCCGGGAGGAGCGCGATTTCGTCTGGCGCAATCTGCATAAGTGCGCCCTGGGCTGCGGCGATGCCCTGCTGATCGCCGCCCGCAAGTACGAGTACGAGTTGCCGGACCGCTGCCGGTTGCTGCCGGCCGTGGCGGCGGACCTGGGCGACCCGGCCGCCGCCGAGGAGCTGTGTGCCTGCTATGCTGCGGCCGCCGCCTTCAAGAAGCACCCTTCCCGGGAAGTCGTCGGCGATGCGGCCGCCCTGGCCGGCCGGTTGCGGCCGCTGTGGCGGCTGGTCCTGGCGGCCGGTCTGGACTGGCGCGCCCCGGCCCGGCGCGGGCGCGGCCTGCTCGCGCAGCTGGCCAGCCGGGAGCTGCGCGGCGGCGTCTGGTGGAAAAATTACCTTTTGAATCTGGCCTACGGCTGGGCGAAGGGCTATGGCGTCGGCTGTGCCATGCCGCCGCAGTACTGGCTGCTGATTCGGCTTGATGGCCTGTTGGCTTGCGACGTGGCCGCGCCCCAGGATGTCGACCGCCTGTTGACCCTCTGGAGAAGGTTTAACTAAATGGAAGACCTGACGTTCATTCAAGGCAGCGAGGACAGCGCGGGCATGAATCCGTTTGCCCGCTATGACTGGCGGGTGTTTCTGCTTGAGGTCAAGCGCCGGCTGTGGTTCTTCCTGCTGGTGTTTGCCGTGGTCGCGGCGGGGCTCCTGGTGGTCCTCAACCACGTCCAGAAAAAGTCCATGCGCCGCTGGCAGAGCCAGGCCCGGCTGTTTCATCAAATCCGTTCGGACCGCGTGCCGAGTTTTTACAAGCAGATGGATACCAAGGTGATTTCCGAATTTGCCGGCAGCGCCATGCATTTGCAGGAGGTCGCCAGGCGTCTGAACCTCAGTCCGGAAGAGGCGGCGCGGATTGCCTCGCTGGTGGCGGTTGAGGTGAACAAGGCCAAGCCGAACATCATCGCCATCACCGCCAGCTACAACAACGCCAACATGGCGGCGGAGCTGGCCAACTCGGTGGCGGATGTCGTGCTGGCGGCCTACATTGAGATGCAGAACAGCACGTTGCGCGGCATGCTGGACCAGCGTCAGCAGCGCCGGGTCCGGCTGCAGACCCGCCTGGCCGAACTGGAGGCGGCCCGGGGCGCGTTGACGTCCCCGGACAGTTTTCTCAACCCTGACGACGAGCAGAAGCGCCTGAGCCGTGAGATCGTCGAAGCCATGGGGCAGATTGAGGCCGACCGCGCGGCCATGACGCAGCTGCGGGCGGTGATCACCGAGTCGGAGCGTCTGCTTGGCATCATCCCGACGGAAGTGCCGTATTTGCGGCGCATCCGCACGACGGACACTTCCGCGGTCGACACCCTGCAGGGCACCCTTGACGCGATGCGCTTGAAGTTCACGGACAACAATCCGCGCGTGATTGCGCTGGCCAGCGAACTGGCCAACGCCCGGCAGAAGCTGGCGGAGGCCGTCACCAAGGAGCTGAAGCCGGACGAGGAGGTCTACATCGCCAATCAGGTGCGCATGGCCTTGGAGGAGAGCATGAACAAGGCCCAGGTCGAGCTGGCCGGACTGGTCAGGGTCAGCACCGTCCGCGTCGAGCGCGTGGAGGCGTTGCAGAAGCTCGCCCCGGAACGGTTGAAGCTGCTCGGCGGCTATCTGGAGACCCAGCGCAACATTGAGACGATCACGACGACGATCAACCAGCTTGACACGACCATCAATGACATGGAGCTTTTGCTCCACTCCGCGGTGCCGGATTTGTCGGTGCTCGAATATGCGTCCCCGCCCCGGGTGCCGGCCAGCCGTTTTTCCCGTTTTCTGGTCCTGGCGGTCGGCGCCGGTCTTTTCCTCAGCGGGGCCTGTCTGGCGCTGTTCTTCCTGTGGGACTATGCCTTCGGGCGCCTGTGCAGCCCCAGAAATTTCAGTCTGGGCGGCAATGTGAGCTTTTTGGGCATGCTGCCCGTCAAGGGCGAGGTCGCCGACCGGGAGACGGAAGCCTCTTTGCAGCGTATTTTCATGCGCATGCGCGGGTACCTCGGCCAGGGCCGGCGCCTTTTTCTGGCCGAGCTGTCGGCCAATGCCAAGACGCCGGAAATCCGGGAGAACTGGAATCAGAATTTCGGCATCAACGGCATCCAGGCTTTCTGGCTGACATTTGCGCCGCCGGACGGTTCCGGGCAGCCGGCGCCGCCGCCGCCGCCTTCCCATCATCGCAGCGAGATTGACGATGACCTGATCGCGATCGAGAAGCTCGGCAACCGCGGCGTGTTTCGCTGCAGCAACCCGCTGGTGCTCAGTCAGGCCGAGTTGGATCTTCTCAATGCGGACCTGAAGGCGCTGGAGCCTTACTTTTCCCTGGTCATACTGGAACGCGGCACCCGCGGCAAGCTGTACGACCCGATTTTCGACCAGTTGTGTGTGCAGGCGGACTACACCGTGCTGTTGGCGACGTTCGGCCAGGACAAGAAGGGCGCCCTGGACGTGCTTGGCGACGACTCCCGGCTGTCGGAGCACCGCATCGGCTGTGTTTTGACCCAGGTCAGGAAGAAGTATTGGAACCTGTTGCGCATGTGACGGCCGGTTTTGCCGGGGCGCCGGTCGCGTCGCGCATTCACCACATCAAGGACGGGGATGGCATCCATGTTACAATTCATACCGTGTTGGCGAGGGCGGCGGCCGTGTTCCTCGGCCGTGCTGCTGTTGCCGGCCCTGCTGTTGCTGGCCGGCGTCGGCGGGTGCAATCACGCCGATGATTATCCGCCGCTGCCGCCGGTCGGCAGCGTGGCCGAGATGTCCGTCAAGTCGGAGGAGGACCGCGCCCGGGAACTGGCCTGGCTGCGGAGCCTGCAGCAGGAGCCTTATCCGACTTACCGGATTCATTCCGGGGACACTTTCACGATCAAGGTGTATGAGAATCCGGAGCTGGAGGCCCAGGATGTCGTGGTCACGCCGGACGGGCAGATCGCGCTGATGCTGGTGGGCACCTGCAACCTGTTGGGCAAGACCCTGACGGAGGTGGTCGAGGAGCTGGAGAAGCGCTACGGCGAGTATATCCGGAACCCGAAGGTGGCGGTGATTCCGCGGATCATTGCCAGCCAGAGCGCGACCATTGCCGGCAAAGTCAACGAGCCGGGACAGTACCCGGTCAACAACCGCACCCGGCTGGCTGACTTCCTGGCCATGGGCAATGGCACGCCGACCGAGCTGTTCAACGGCCAGGGCTTCGAACTGGCGGACTTCTCCTCCTCGTTCATTGTGCGTGACAACGAGCGGCTGCCGGTCAACTTCGAGCGGGTGCTGCAGGGCGACCCTCTGCACAACATCGCCATCCATCCCGGTGACTACGTGTACATCACCAGCCGCGCCAATCGCCTGGTCGGGGTCATGGGCGAGGTCCATCTGCCCAGCTTCATCGTCTGGTATGAAAACATGGGCCTGCTGGAGGCGATTGTCAACGCCCGCGGCCTGAAGGAGGGCTATTGGGAGAATGTCATCGTCATCCGGGGCGGCATGGCCGACCCGATTCTCTATCGGGTCAACATCGACGATGTCCTCAGCGGCAAGATCCCCAACCCGGCCCTGCTGTCCAACGACATCGTCTATGTGCCCCGGGATGCCCTCGGCGAGTACAACGTCTTTGTCCGCAAGCTGTTCCCGACGGGTCAGCTGCTCAACATGCTGCTTTCGCCCATTACCTTCTGGTCCACTCGGAACTGAAGGCCGGCCCAGACCGGAAAGGCTGCCCTTGCTGGCTGTCAAGTACATCATTTTTTTCAGTGCGCTGCTGATCGGGGTGCCGTTGCTGGTGGCCGGGCTGGTCGGGCATCGCAAGCTGCTGCCTCTGATGGCCACGGTGCACGCCCTTTCCGTCGCCTTTTCCATCTGGGTGTCGTTGAACTTCTTTCCGGATAAATTCTACCGCGGCACCTCACGGGGGATGGAGACGACGTTCACGGATCTGTTTGCCCTGGCCCTCCTGGGGGCGCTGTTTCTGCTGCGTCGCGGGCGCATCACCTGGCTGCCGCCGGGCTGGTGGGCCTACGGTCTTTATTTTCTGGCCGGGGTGGTGTCGCTGGTCAACGCCGACAGCCGCCTGTACGGCCTCTACGAGCTATGGAAGATGATGTGGATGTGGGTCTGTTTTCTGGTCGTGTTCAACTTTGTCCGTCACACGCGCGACCCGGAGCCGGTTTTGCGGGGGCTGGCTCTGACGGCGATTTTTGCGCTTCTGGTCGTGCTTTGGCAGAAGTACGTGACGGGGATATTCCAGACGCCGGGGCCGTTTGCGCATCAGAACAGCATGGCGATGTTCTTTGGCATGTCCGGGCCGGTGTTTCTGGCGCATTGGCTGGAGAAGCGGGCGTGCATCTGGGACCGCTATGTGTTCCCGGTGGCCTTCGTGGCCGCGGCCGGATGCGTCTTC
>CAYOUR010000104.1:0-14189 GCA_964407145.1 uncultured Lentisphaeraceae bacterium
AGGCCCGACCGATATGGGCGAAGATGAAGGTGGCGCGTGGGCAGCGCTGGCAGATTTCGACCATTTGCCGTTGGTTGACCGGGTCGGCCAGGCGTCCCGGCCGGGGAATGTGCAGGGTCACGGCCAGTCCCAGGCGGTCGATCAGCTCCAGCTGCCCGTCCGAGAACATGTCCAGGATTTCGACCTGGTCGGGATTTTTGCCGGTGTGTTCCGCGGCATAGTTCAGGTAGGGCTTGCAGCCGATCAGGCGGTTGTCGGCCAGGCGTTGGCGCACCGTGTCGACCGGGTCGGCCGGGGAAAGCAGGGTCATGGCGAAGACCGAGACATTGTCCGGCCGGGGTGCGGCCTCGCGGCGGGCCATGGCGTGCGGGGTACCGAAGCAATTGAGGGAGAGCTGCTGTTCGGGGAGCAGTTCGGCGACCAGCTCCCGCCACTGGGCCAAGGTGAAGACGCCGCCAAAGCGCTGGTAGCAGGTCTTGGCCGGGAAGGCAAAACCCGGCGGAAAAGCGCTGTGGTCGAAGACATGGACATGGGCGTCGAACAGCCGGCGTGGCAGTTGCGGGCTGAGTTCTTCGCGATAGATGGCGTTGTCGTTGGCGGTCAGAAAGGTCATGGCTGGAGTTCCCGGTTGTAGGTGACCAGATTACTATAGTCGACCAGGAGGGTTTGGCAAAGCGCCTGCCAGCGTCCGGGCATATCGTCGTCCACCAGCCATGGTTTCCAGCCCAGTTTGAGATACATGTTGACGGCTGGCAGGCGCCAGTCGTCGGTCTTCAGGGCGAAGCGTCGGCAGCCATGCCGGGCCAGGCAGTGCATGGCTGCGAGGCTGACGACCTTGCCCAGCTGGCGGCCGCGGTAGGCCTCGGAGGCCATCACCCAGCCAAGGCAGCCAAGGTCGGGCAGCTCGGGGTAGTCGGACTTTTCCGCCGCGGCCGAAGCCGCTGGCAGCCCGGTGGCCGCGTTGACGGCCAGGATGAGGCCGTCGGGCAGCGCTTTGGCCAGGAGGCGTTCGAGGTGGGCGCCGGTCCAGTTGGAGGAGGCGAAGCCGCCGTCGCGTCGAAGCTGCAGGTAGGCCTCTTCGTCTCCTGGCCGAAACGGCCGGAGGGCAAATCCGGCCGGGACCGGGTTCACCGGGATGGCGGTGGTGGTGCAGTCGAAAATCATTCGCAGTTGCTGTGGCATGCTGGCCGGTCCTGTTTCAGGGTGATGATGGCCGGGCGCCGGCTTCGGCGCCGGGGGCGTCGGCGCCGAGGCCGGAACGGGCGATCAGGGCGGCGCCGACGGCGCCGGCGTGCTGGTGGCAGGGCGCGATGTCGACGGGGATGCCCAGGACTTCGCGAGTCAGCCCGGGCCAGGCCGCTCCTTCGGCCGGTCCCCCGGCCATGGCCAGTCGGCGCGGCCGGCGATCGCCCAGCCGCGCCTTGAACCGGGCAATGGTCGCCGTCATGTACTGGCGAGCTGGCGTGTCACCCCGCAAGGCCGCCTCGTTGAAGTCGCGGTAGCGGTTGTCGCCGTCGCCGAAATGCGTTTGAATCCAGGCCTCGATGTCGAGCCCGATCTTGGCGATGGAGAACATCATTCCCCAGGGGCCGCCGGAGGTGCTGAGGAACGGGTCGGTCAATTCGCCGGGGATGACGCGCCGTTCCGTGGTCGGGTAGAAGCCGACCCACGAGGTGCCGCAGGACAGCAGCATGTCGCCGGGTTGGACGACGCCGAGGGCGCGGGCCGCGGCCGGATGGTCGAAGGAGCCGGCCACGATGACGGTGGCGTCAGTCAGGCCTGGGCTGGCCAGTTCCGGCCGGAGGGTGCCGATGGGTGAGCCGCTCGGCATCAGCGGCGGCAGCTGTTCGGGTCGGAGGCCGAGAAGGTCCAGGAATGGCCGGTGATACGACCGCGTCATCTGGTTCTGCAGGTAGAACGGGGTGGCGCTGGAGTGGTCCAGGCCGCGGCGGCCGCACAGGCGGAAGGCGAGGTAGTCGTTGTTCATGCCGATCTGGGCGCCGTCGAGAAGCTCCGGCCGGTTGCGGCGGAGCCAGTGCAGTTGGGCCAGCGGAAAGCAGGGAATGGCCGGCCAGCCGACGATGTCCAGGACCTTTTCCGGTTGCGGTGGCAGCCAGTCGCTGCGCTGGTCCAGCCAGCTGATGATGGTCGACCGCGGCGTGCCGTCTTCTTCCCAGGTCATGGCATTGCCGGCCGCCGCCGCCATGGCGACTGCCGCCACGGGGGAGGGGCTCTGCGCGGCCAGCTCCCGAATCAGCCCCAGGACTTCGCGCCAGTGCTGTTCGGGGTCGATCTCCACCTGGTTCGGAGCTGGATGGAGCAGGTTGACGGCCCGCTTGCCAGTGGCCAGCAGGGTGGTGTCGTCAGCCAGCAGCACGCCTTTGATGGCGCTGGTGCCGAGGTCGAGGCCGATGGTCGTTGACATGGGTCGGTGGGGTTTACGGGTGGTGATGGAGGTCAGAGTCCGGCAAGAGTCTGGTGCATGGCGTGGGCCGCGTAGTCGACCAGGGCGGGGGTGGCGATCAGCGGCAGCTTGGTGAGGGCCGCCGGCGGGCAGTCCGGCTTGTAGGTCTGGGCGCTGATGTCAAAGGCATGGTCGTCGGTCATCCTATGGCAGAAAGCCACGCAGGTGTCGGTGTCGTTGAAGAACAGGGCTGCGAGATGGCCGTGGCCTTCAATCTTGCAGACTGTGCGGGAATGGCGTTGCGCGAGATCGCGCAAGGTTTTTTGCCAAAGTTCGCCCATGGCCTTAATATAACCCGCGTTGGCTTCCGCAAAGGCCATGGTGATCAGATTGGCCAGGGAGGCGATTTCCTCCTGGCCGTTGGTGACCAGGGCGCCGAACTGGTTGAGGTTGTCGAGCGCGGCGGTGGCCAGAATCTTGGCGGCCGGGAACTGGCCGCCCGGGAAGCCCTTGCCGACCGAGACGAAGTCCGGATGGCAGTCGTATTCCTTGAACAGGAACAGCTCGGGCGACCACATGCAGGACTGGATTTCATCGACCAGCACCGGGATGTCGTGGTCATGGCAGAGGGCGTGGGCGGCGGTGACGTAGTCCTGGTCCAGGCGGATGCCGCCATAATTCATCAGCACCAGTTCGTGGCAGAAGCCGGCGACTTTCGAGCCGCCGCGGTCATACTGGTCGACTTTGGCGTGGAAGTCGGCGATGTCATTGATGCGGACCGGGACGATCTTCATGATGCCGGCCTGTTCGCAGCGCTGGTAGAATTCTGGCCACATGCCGCGCATCATCTGAGTCAGCACCGTGGTGCCGTGGTAGTTGGCCTGCAGGCCGCCCTTGAAATCAGCCATCACCAGGAAGACTGGCGTGCGGCCGGCGTAGAGTGGTTCGGGGAAATGCTCCTGCAGGCGGTAGAACCGGGCCAGCATCATCTTGACGCCGGCTTCCACGGCCAGGCTGCCCGTCTCCAGGTTGATGACCCGGTTGAGCACGTGCGGCGCCGTGCTCTGCAGGACTTGCCGGAGCCCTTCGCCGTCGCCCTTGGGCAAGCCGTTGGCCACGCGGACCAGCTCCTGCTCCAGACGGCGGGTGAGGTGGCCGCGTGTGTTGTTGTGCGTGATGTTGGTGATGCCGATCCGGGCGGCGTGCGTCAGCAGGCGATAGCCGGGGAAATTGTGTCCCAGTGAGGCCTGGTAGTGCTCGCTTTTGCCGATGGCGGCCAGGCGTCCGTCCTCGCCGACCCGGAAGAATCCGCGACCGCTCAGTGGCGCCGACGAGCGTTTCAGGGCCTGGTCAAAGGCAGCCGTGCCTGCCCCGCGGGCCGAATCAGCCAGGCCCTCGCAGACCATCTGGCCGCAGCGGGAGAGAAGCTGATCACCCTGGGCCACCAGGTCGGGCGGGTAGAAGTCAACCGGCTCCGTCGCCAGGGCCATGAGCTCGGAATAGGTGCCCAGGCCAAGAGCCGCCGAGGCGCGGCAGACAGCCGAGATGTACGCCTCGCCGCCGAGGTCGCAAAGAGATAAGGCGAAATTCTTGATCATGGGGCTCCTCGTTGCCTGGAAACATGGTGTGGAGGACAATGAATGGGTATAATGTATTCTGAAAAATGATTGATTCAAGCACATTGCTTGTAAAAATTATTGAAGCAATCACGGGGGATGCATTTAGGAAATATATCCCCATACGACCCAAAGTGTCGTCCAAAGCTCCACGGTCGTCCATCGGCCTATCGGCTTTTTTGCTGGCACGCCGGTTTGTAATCGGTCACCCGTAGATAATGACGGTCAAAGTGCGAACTGTGGTGATAGGCGCTTGATTTCAGCCTGCCGTATGTCGTCCCGCCCTCCGGGCGGCCAAAGCAGAGGTGTCTCTTCCCCGGGTTCCCTCGCCCTTCGGGCTTCGGTCACCCGGGGTTATGTTTGTCCCGCCCTTCGGGCGGTCATAGGCAGTCCAGCCTTCCGGCTGCCGCAGGTCGTCCAGCCTCATTTGCCGGGCATCGTGCCAGGACGACGACACCATACCATGGCGCAATTCTCAATCGGTGACCGGTTACCCGGTTTACGGTAAATTGGCTAAACGGGGTTGGATAAAGTCAAGAAGGATGATAGATTTCTGGTCAGTCGTTTTTTGTTCTGATTCGTGTGGTCTGCCGGAAAAGACTCGGAATACTTTCGCCCTTGTCTTCAGGGTGTTGTCGCGAACGGCCCAGGCAGGGAGGCAGCACGCCGGGCCGGCATGGGAAAGACAAGACAACCAGCGATGTACCATCAGGAAAGGCCGTGTTCCATGTTGAATGACTTGATTGAGAAACTCAAGACCGTGCCGCAGCCGCCCATGTCCGAGTGGCGTTTTCTGGATGACCTCAAGAGTCCTCTGGAGTACCGCTTCGCCGACGGCGCCCCGGCTGCGGATCCGTTCCTGGCCGGCGGGGTGGACATCCAGGTTGACTTCCCGCCGGAGGCGGCCGCCGGCTTCGACACGGCCCTGTGGTCGCTGCGGCGTGTCCTGGCCGCCAAGGGCATTGCCGAGGCCGGACCGGACGGGTACCCGATCATCATCCGGTGCGACCCGACCCTGGAGCACGAGGAATACGTCGTCGCCAGCACGATTGCCGAGACGGTCATCACCGCGGCCGACGCCGACGGCGTCCGCCGCGGCGTCTATTTCTGGGAAGACCGCCTGTGCGAGGAAAACGGCGCCGCGGCCACGATCGGCGAATGGCGGCGGAAACCGCACATCCGGCACCGGATTTCGCGCTGTTTTTTCGGGCCGACCTACCGTCCGCCGTTTTATGTTGACGAACTGCTGAACGACATTGACTACTATCCGGATGAATACTTGAACAAGCTGGCGCACGAGAGCGTCAACGGCCTGTGGCTGTCGATGTATTTCCGCGATCTGCCCTCGTCGCTGTTTCCGGGGCGTGGCGGCAAGGCCGAACAGCGCTTTGCCAAGCTTCGCCAGGTGGTTGAACGCTGCGGGCGGTTTGGCATCCGCATCTACATCTACATCTGCGAGCCCAAGGGCTTTGGCAACTCGCACTATTCCGTCCCCATGCTCGAGGCCAAGGAGCACCCGGAGCTGATCGGCGCCGCGGAGCAGAAGGTCGTCGAAGGCGGCGCCTCGCCGTTCTGCACCTCCAATGCGACCGCACAGAAGTACTTCTCCGAGTCGGTCACCCAGCTGTTCACCGCGGTTCCCAAGCTCGGCGGCATCATCAACATCATCTTCGGGGAGGACAACGGCGCCTGCGTCGGCCATAAACTGCACGCCGGCGCCTGTGCCTGCCCGCGCTGCAACGAGCGCGACAGCGGCGAGATTTTCCGGGAATCGGCGCTGACCATGGCCCGGGCCATGCACGCCGTCAACCCCGAAGCCGAGTACCTGGCCTGGTTTTATGCCCCCGGCTCGCGCGACGGCGGCGCCTTGGCCAAGCGTCTGGAGGCGGCGACCGCCAACTGGCCGGAGGAGTGCGGGCTGATGCTCAACTTCGAATCCGGCGGCGTGTCCATGCAATTCGGCAAGGGGCGCAACGTGTTTGATTATTCGCTGGCCTACGTCGGGCCGTCCGAGCTGTGGCGCAAAGTCGCCAAGCGGGCGGCGCGGCCGGCGGCCAAGCTGCAGGTCGGCTGCTCGCACGAGGATGCCTCGGTGCCGTTCATCCCTGTTCCCGGCAACTTGTATGAGAAGTACAAGACCATGCAGCGCCTGGGCACCAACGCGGTCATGCAGTGCTGGTATTTCGGCAACTATCCGGGCCTGATGAACAAGGCGGCCGGCGAACTGTCCTTTTTGCCTTTCCCGGACCGGGAGGGCGATTTTCTGCTGAGCCTGGCCCGGCCGTCCTGGCGGGAGGACGCGCCGGCCGTCGTCAAGGCTTGGAAATGCTTTGCCGAGGGCTATCGCAAATTTCCGGCCAACATCGCGTTCGCCTGGTATGGGCCGCTGCATCATGCCATTGCCTGGCCGCTGCATCTGTATCCGGCCGACACGCCGATTTCCCCAAGCTGGCTGCTGAAGGCGTTTCCGGAGGTCAGCGGTGACCGCATCGGCGAATGCCTGATCTACCAGCATACGCTGCCGGAGGCCATGACCTTGTGCGACGCCATGAACGAATCCTGGCAGAAAGGCCTCGTCCAGCTCAGCGCGTTGCGCGAGAAGTATCTCGACGACCCGGCCCGGACGGCCGACATCGACCTGGCCGCCGCGATTGGTCTGCAGATCAAGAGCACCTGTAATCTCCTTCATTTCTATGCCGCCCGCGAGGAGATGTACTACGACGGGTGCGACAATCTGGCCGCCCTGCGCAAAATCGTCGAGGACGAAGTCGCCAACACCATGGCCATGCGGCATCTGTGCGAGCATGATTCGCGTCTGGGCTATCATTCCGAGGCGGAGGGGTACCTGTTTTTCCCGGCCAAGCTGAACGCCCGCCTGGAATGCCTGCGGCACCTGCTGGAGGTGGACTTGCCCGGGTTCCGGCTGGACGACCCGCGCATTGCCGCCTACACCGGCGAGAAACCCGAAGGGCCGGTGGCCATGTGTGCGTTCGGCGCCCCCGGCGCCGAACGCCAGGCGATCGGGGATGCCGGCTTCTGGTCTGCTTACCGTGATCAGGATGTCCTGCATTTTGTTCTGGAAGGGACGTTGGGCAAGGCGGTGACCATTGAGCTCGAGCCGTGCCGGCTGTGGCCGCCCATCGTCATCACAGTTTCGCCTCAGGGCGCGGTCAGCGTCAACCAGTTCATTTTCCGGGTTCCGCCGGTGCTGGCATCCGAGGTGAAGGACGGCGCCACGGTCGTCGGCGTGCCGCTGGTGTTGTTTGACGGCTACCGCCACGGCGCCAGTCCGGTCCGGCTCAATGTCCGTTGCGGCGAGGCGGCCTGGGTCAAGCATGAGCCCTGGCCTGGCCGGCTCCTGCATGGGAGCTACAACCCGGCTTCGGCCGGCTGGCTGCGCCTGTGAGGTCGATGTTTCGCGCTCATGACCATCCAGCGTCGCTGGACGGCCAGGGGTGGGACATCTTTCAGCCATGACGTGACGGAACCCCGGAGATGGCGTGCCAGCCGGCGAAAGGGCCGGCTGGCGCCTGATGGGCAAGAAAGGACCTGTGGATATGCAAGGCGAAATTCATGTCTGGATGCCGATGATCGGATTTGAACGCACGGACCCCGACCGCGGCGCGGCGCGGGTGTTGCGCCAGATGGGCTTTGTCCCCCGCGGCATCTCCGCTTTTCTGTTCCACCCGGACATTGTTCATCACCACGACGGCATGGCCCGGGAAAGGACCCTGCCGCCGGACAACTGCTCGTACTATGCCAGTCCGCGGAACGATGAGCGCGAACGCCAGGAATGGACCAACTTCGACCTGCGGATTCTGATGCAGCATCTGACCGCCGCCGGCGTCGAGCCGTATCTGGGCATCATGGGCGGAAACCAGGGCGACCGCTGGCACCGGGAATGGCTCAGCGACCATCCGGAAGTGCTCTGTTCCCTCCGCACCGGGAACTGGGCCTTGAACCCCCTCAAGCACCTGGCTGACGGCACTCTCTATGAAGACTTCTTTGCCGACCAGCTCTGCGCGACGTTGACCGACTATGGCTTTGCCGGTCTCCAGGTGGCGGACAATTTCTGCCCGCAGGCCTACCATCTGGCCCACGGCGATTTTTCCGCTGACATGCTCCAGCAGTTCCTGGAGTACACCGGCCGCACCGCCCCGGCGCAGCTGGAAGACGGCCTGGCTGACGAGTCGCTGGAGATGCGTTGCCTCCGCGGCGACTGGCTATGGGGACAACATCGTCTGGAATGGATTGAATTCCACGCCTGGCGCTGGAACCAGTTCTGGCGGAAGATCGGCGGCCGCCTGCACCAGATCGGCCGGAAGGCGATCGCCCTGGGCATGTACTGCACCGACCCGTTCGAGACTCTGTACTGCAAGGGCCTTGACCTCAAGGGCGTGGTGCAGTCCGGCCTGGATTATCTGATGCCGAACATCGTGCCGACCGGCCTGCATATGCAGCATGGTGACTGGGGCGACCGCTTCCACCGCTACATGGCCCTGGCGCCGCTGACCGCGGCCTATGTGCCGGAGGGCAAGTCACTCAGCCTGCTCGGCGTGCGGGACGCCACCGAGGAATGGGATGTCATCCACCATTTCCCCTGCCGTCTGGAACGCGACATCTACACCCTGCTGGGATTCCACCGACAGACCCCGCAGGGGCTGAAACGCTGCCTGACCGGACTGATGATCTGCCTCGGCGACGGCATCCGCCAGGAAGAATGGAAATGGCTGCGCGAACGCTTTGAAATCGGCTTTGTCGACGGTGTCAGCCAGGTTTTGGCCCCGACCCTGGTCTGGTCCGACGCGGCTTTGCGCAACACCCTGCCGGCTTATGTCCAGACGCGGCGCTGGACGTTGCACAAGACGTATTATGAGATGAGTTGCCTCGGGGTTCTCTGCGGCG
Source organism: uncultured Lentisphaeraceae bacterium (assembly GCA_964407145.1). Classification (GTDB taxonomy): domain Bacteria; phylum Verrucomicrobiota; class Lentisphaeria; order Oligosphaerales; family Oligosphaeraceae; genus JAAZKI01. Next base: position 8,926 of record CAYOUR010000104.1, read on the forward strand.
CCGTTCTGCGTACGGACGACCTGGCCGTGGCCGAGGGAACGCTCTTCGTGCCCAACTTCGACTTGCTTGACGACGTTGAGAAGAAGGCCCTGGCCGGCTATCGCCGCGGCCCGGTTGTGGCGACGGCGGCGGCGGGCTTCGACCTGGCCGCCTGGGGCATCGCGCCGGAGGTCCTGGTCACCGACCAGCGTGCCGACCGGCCGCTGGTCGCTTTTGCCTTCAACTCCGGCCTGACCGCGGCCGACCAGACGGCACTGCAGGCCCTGGCAGCCGAGGCGGACGACAGCCCGGACTTGACCGGCGACCTGAGCCAGCTGCCGGAGACCGGCAGCGTTCTGCGGGAAACGCTGGCCTTCACCAAGGTCGGCGTCGGCTTCCGCCAGGCCTGCGCCGAATTGTTGAGGAAGGCCGACAAAGCCGTGTTCATCTGTAATCTGCCGATGGTGCCTATGCGTCTGGCCGATGGCCGGTATCGCCTGTACATCACCAATGATGACCTGCTGCGTTATGGTTTTGCCGTGGTGACGGCGCCGACGCCGCTGCGCCAGGTCGAGAATGTCAGCAAATATCCCCTGCTGCCGGTGAAGTACCTCCGGTCGCCCGAAGACACGGCCGGCTTCGCCGCCAAGGATTCGACCGGCGCCGAAAAATCGTTCCGCGTCAAGGTCGCTCCGGGCGGTCTGACGATCGTCGATGTGACCTTGTAGCCAAAACCGCCGCTCGCAGCCGGAAAACCGTGCGACTGATTCGATGGGCCGGCCAGCGATGGCGCCCTTGGGGCGAGTCGTCGCGGACGTATCTGTTGATGAAGGAAAGGACTGATGATGGACAAGGCATTGCCAATTGGGACGCTGTTGCGCCCGCGGAGCACGACCCGCGAACGGCTGCATCATTTGCAGGCCGCAGGGCTGGAAACCTGCCAGATTGCCCAGATCGGGGAGGATTTCCTCTCCGGACTTGACGGCCAACGTCAGACCTGGCAATACCTGGGACTGCTGGCCGAGCATGGCTTGACTCCGGTGTCGCTGTTTGTGTCGTTTCCCGCCCTGGATTATGCCAGGGGACTGGTGACGGAGAAATCGCGGGCCAGCCGGGTGCTGCTCGCCTGTCGCCAGATGAACTGGGCCCGGCGTCTGGGAATCCAGTACATCACCTGCCATGTCGGCGACATTTCCCAGGCGACGGGCGAGATGTACGAGCAGCTGATTCTGGATTTCCAGCAGCTGCTGCGTTTTGCCGAGGAAAATGACCAGTACTGGCTGTTTGAAACCGGCCCGGAGCCGGTGGCCAGTCTGAAAAAGACGTTTGCCGATATCGGCAGCCCCAACCTGGGCATCAATTTTGACCCGGCCAATCTCCTGATCTATGACCGCGACGACCCGCAGGTGATGGTCGATGAATTGGGCAGCCGCATCAAGGTCATCCATTGCAAGGACGCGGTCCGGCCGGCGGAATCCGGCAAAATGGGCCGCGAGACGGTTCTTGGCCAGGGTGACACGCGTTTTGTCGAGGTTCTGACGACGTTGATGCAACGCGGCTTCCGCGGCCCGTTGATCATTGAGCGGGAACTGCCGCCCGGGCCGGAACAGCAGAAGGATGTCGCCGAGGCGATTGGCTTCCTCCAGCAGCTGCGCCAGCCGTTCGTGCAGCCGGCCTGACCGGCGAACGGCCGGCACCTGCGGAGAAGGCCGGAAAGGATGGCGTCCTGCATTTCGAAGAGCAACGGTACCCAATCTCAGCAGAATAGGTCGGGGCGGGGGCAAGCGGCGCGCATCATAGACCACATCGGTGCGCATCGGTGCGCATCGGTGCGCATCGGTGGTTCAAAAACGGCCAAGAACCGCAGGCGGGGGCATTCAGGGCCGGCTGTCATCGAGGATTTTCTGCAAGGCGGCAAGCGCTTCGCGTTGCGGCGGCTCCAGGTCGCTGGCGGCGTAAGCCAAGCCCAGGCGCCGCCATTTGTCGCGTCCGAGATCATGATAGGGCAGCAGCTCCAGGCGTTCCAGGAGCAGGTCGCTGACCATGGCCAGCAATTGCCGCATGTCTTCCGGCTGGTCATTTAGCCCCTTGGCGACGACTTGCCGAATCCAGACCGGCCGGGCAGTTTGGCGGAGATGCGCCAGCATGCCGGTCAGGGACGCGAAGGCGTCGCGGCCGGTCGTTTCGCGCCAGGCGTCGGGGCCGGCCGCCTTGATGTCGAGAATGACCAGGTCGGTCAGGTCAACCACCTCCCGGCACGCTTCATTCCAGACGCCGCCGCTGGTGTCGAGGGCGGTGTGGATGCCGAGGCCACGGCATTCCCGCAGCAGCTCGCGGCAGAAATCCGGTTGCAGGAGCGGTTCGCCGCCGGACAGGGTGAGGCCGCCGCGCCGGCCAAAATATGGCCGCTGGCGCTGAATCCGGCGCATCACCTCATCGACGCCGGTGTCCTCTCCGGCGTCGGTTGCCCAGGTGTCGGGATTGTGGCAGTATCGGCAGCGCAGCGGGCAGCCCTGGAGGAACACGACCAGGCGCAGCCCCGGGCCGTCCAGTGCGCCCATCGTCTCATAGGAATGCACCCGTCCCCTCATGAGCGTTTCTCCTTGGCCCGCTGGCCGGGCCGGACCTGCCTCACATGCGGTCGTGATACGTCCGGCTGATGACTTCCTGCTGTTGTTTGCGGCTGAGGGCGTTGAAATTGACCGCATAGCCGGAGACGCGGATGGTCAGGTTGGGATATTTCTCCGGATGGTCCATGGCGTCGAGCAGTTTATCCCGGTCCAGCACGTTGACATTCAGGTGATGCGCCTGTTGGGCAAAGTAGCCATTGAGCAGGCAGACCAGATTCTCCCGTTGTTCGGGGCGGCCGCGGCCAAGCGACTCGGGCACGATGCTGAAGGTGTTGGAGATGCCGTCCCGGCAGGAGTCGTAGTTGAGCTTGGTTACGGAATTGAGGGAGGCCAGGGCGCCGGAGCGGTCGCGGTGGTGCATCGGGTTGGCGCCAGGCGCGAAGGGCTCGCCCAGCTTGCGCCCGCAGGGCGTGCTGCCGGTCTTCTTGCCATAGACGACATTGGAGGTGATGGTGAGGATGGAGAGCGTGTGCTCCGCCTGGCGATAAGTCGGGGTTTTGCGCAGTTCGTCGATCAGCTCGTCGCAGAGGGTGCTGGCCAGGGAGTCGACCCGGTCATCGTCGTTGCCGAACGCCGGGAAGTCGCCTTCGACCTTGAAGTCGGTCACCAGGCCGCGGTCATCGCGGATCGGCGTCACCCGCGCGTGCTTGATGGCGCTGAAGGAGTCCGCCGTCACGGACAGACCGGCCGCGCCAAACGACATGAAGCGCTGGACCCGGGTGTCGTGCAGAGCCATCTGGATTTTCTCGTAGGCGTATTTGTCATGCATGTAGTGAATGACATTCATGGTGTTGACATAAAGGCGGGCCAGCCATTCCAGGTAGCGCCGGTAGCGGGCGCGCACATCGTCAAAGTCCAGGACGCCGTCGCCGACCGGCTCGCAGACTGGGCCGACCTGCTCGCCGCTGATTTCGTCCCGGCCGCCGTTCAAGGCCATAAGCAGGATTTTGGCCAGGTTGCAGCGGGCGCCGAAGAACTGCATCTGCTTGCCGATGGCGGCGGCGGACACGCAGCAGGCGATGGCGTAGTCGTCACCATACCGTTCCCGCATCAGGTCGTCGTTTTCATATTGCAGCGAATCGGTCTCGATCGACAGTTCCGCGCAGAAGTGCTGGAAGGCCTCCGGCAGTCGTGTTGACCAGAGGACCGTCAGGTTGGGCTCCGGCGCCGGTCCCAGCGTGCGCAGGGTGTTCAGAAAACGGTACGAGGTGCGCGTCACCAGGGGGCGGCCGTCCTCGCCCAGGCCGCCGAGCGCCTCGGTGATCCACATCGGGTCGCCGGCAAACAGCTCGTTGTATTCGGGCGTGCGCAGCTGCCGCGCCATCCGGAGTTTGAGGACGAAGTCGTCAACGATCTCCTGGACCCCGGCCTCATCCAGCCGGCCGGCCGCCAGGTCGCGTTCGAAGTAGATGTCAAGGAAGGTGCTCACCCGCCCGAGCGACATGGCGGCGCCGTTCTGTTCCTTGATGGCGGCCAGGTACGCGAAATAAAGCCACTGCACGGCTTCGCGGCCGGTGCGGGCCGGGCCGGAGATGTCGATGCCATAGGCGGCGGCCATCTGCTTCAGCTTGCCGAGAAAGTCAATATGGCGGTAGACCTCCTCGCAGAGGCGGATGTTTTCGTCGTCCATGTCGGCCTGGCCCAGGGCGAGTTTGTCGGCCTGCTTTTGTTGGATCAGGGCGTCGACGCCGTAGAGGGCGACGCGCCGGTAGTCGCCGACGAGGCGTCCGCGGCCATAGGAGTCGGGCAGGCCGGTGATGACCCCGCAGCGCCGGGCGGCCCGCATTTCCGGGGTGTAGACGCGAAACACGCCGTCGTTGTGGGTGGTGCGGTACTGGAAATGCTGCAGCACCTGCGGCGACAATTCAAAGCCGTATCCCTGGCAGGCTTGTTCAGCCATGCGGATGCCGCCGAAGGGATTGACGCCGCGTTTCAGGGGCCGGTTGGTCTGCAGGCCGACAATGATCTCCCGGTCCTTGTCCAAGTAGCCCGGTGCGTAGTTCAGCAGGGACGACACGGTCGTGGTGTCGATGTCGACCACGCCGCCGAGTTCCTGCTCCAGGCGTTTGAGTCGTTCGTACTTGTCATTCAGGGCCGTGGTGCGTTGGGTGGCGGCGGCCAGGAAGGACGCGTCGCCGTCATACGGGTGGTAGTTTTTCTGGATGAAGTCGCGGACGTCGATGGTTGTCTGCCAGTTGCCGGCAATGAACGCTTCATTGTTCATGGTGTGGCCTTCCGGAAAGCCCGCGGGACGCGTCGTCCCGCGCTTCCCCTGCTTGCCGCCCCGGCCATAAAAAAAGCCTGGGCGAAATGATGGTTTTCGGCCCAGGCGGTCGGCGCATTTGGAATATTGTCTTTCCCCTGTGGTTGATCCACATTTCCGCCAGTCAAGACAATGATGATACTGTAATGTGGCAAAGACTTTTTGCAAGGCGGTCAGGCCGCAGTCATGTCATCGGGTGGTAATCGGTCACCCATTGAGAATAGGCGGTCAAAGTGCGAAATGCGGTGGCAAGCGCCTGATTTCAGCCTGCCGTAGGTAGTCCCGCCCTCCGGGCGGCCAAAGCAGAGGTGTCTCTTCCCCCGGGTTCCCTCGCCCTTCGGGCATCGGTCACCCGGGGTTATGTTTGTCCCGCCCTTCGGGCGGTTGTAGGT
>CAYOUR010000105.1:0-8154 GCA_964407145.1 uncultured Lentisphaeraceae bacterium
CAGGCATGGGGGGCTTTGCCGGGGGCGTTTTCCGCCGTGCCGGTTTTGGCGAGCACGGCAACGCCGTCGGTGCGCATGGCGCGGCCTGTTCCGGTCGGGTCTTCAACGCAGGCTTTCATGCCGTCGAGCACGGCCTGCCAGGCTTCTGGCGGCCAGGCGATGGCGTTGACCAGCGGTTGTTCCGCGGCTGTCGCATCGGCCTTCAGGAAGGTCGGGGTCAGCACGCGGCCGGTGGTGACGGCAGCGGTCAGAACGGCCATCTGCAGGGGCGTTACAATCCAGGCGCCCTGGCCGATGGCGGCGTTGGCGCTGTCGCCCGTGGTCCAGGTCGGCCGCTCGGGGCGAGACTGCGCCGCCCAGCCCGGTGAAAAATTCAGGCCGGGATTTTCCACCTGCCACAATTCCGTGTACAGCCGGTTACCCAGGCCGATGGCCTGGCCGATTTTTTCCATGCCGGCGGCGCCGAGTCGGACGCCGACCGTGCAGAAGAAGACATTGCATGACTGCGCGATGGCCTGGGGTAAGGTCAGGTCGCCATGGCCGGTCGCGCGCGAGCAGGCGACCGAGGCCGTCGGCGACAAGGCGAAATAGCCCGGGCAGCCGATGGTTTCGGTCGGCGAAAGCACGCCGTCCTGCATCGCGACCAGGGCAATCAGCGGCTTGATGGCCGAGCCGGGCGGATAATGTCCGGCCACGGCGCGGTTGAACAGGGCGGTCGGCAGCGGCTTCGGCGGTGGCGGCAGCGACGTCGTCGGCGCGCTGGCGCAGACGATCACCTCGCCGCTGGCCGTGTCCATGACCACGGCGGCGCCGGCCAGGCCATCGAGGTTGAAAAGCGTCTCCGCCAGGCTCTGGACTTCGATGTCGATGGCCAGGCGCAGGTCGTCTCCGGCCACGGCCGGCTTGGCCTCGATGATGCGGTTGCGGAAGGCCAGCACGTCGGTTTGCAGCAGCTCGTAGCCGCCTTCGCCGCGCAGGCGGCCGTTGATGGCCTGTTCGATGCCGGCGGCGCCGATCAGCTCCTTGAACTGCAGGCTGCGGAAACGGCGGAAGTCATGCTGCGCCGGCAGTCCCAGGACAGTGTAGCCGCGCACATGAAAGCCCAGGTCGGAGTGCTCATAACGGCGTTTCCAGGAGACGACGGCCTCGGTGCCGGGGAAGTCGTGCTGGCGTTCCGCCCATTTGGCCAGCACTGCCGGTTCGACGTGTCGCCACAGGACCATCGGCATCGGCGTGTTCTGCTTGAGATGCGCCAGCATCTCCTCCTGGCTGGGGCGGGAGCGGTAGTAGCGCGCCCCCAGGAAAATGCCCAGATCGGCGATGGCGCCGGACATCTTGTCGAGGGTGCGCTGACGTGAATCGCGCGGGTCGCGGATTTGCTCGACGCGCAGGGCCAGGTCGTAGGACGGCATGCTGACGTTGAGCGGCACGCCATGCCGGTCCAGGAGGTCGCCGCGCCGGGCCGGAACAAAGTTCAGGCGCTGCTGTTGGCGCACGCCGCCGGCCTTCAAGGCGGGGGCGCGGAAAATTTGTATCCAGGCGACTTGGACGGCCAGAAGCAGAAACAGCGCCAGCAGGGCGGCTCGAAGCGCCCGACAATGGGCTATGTATCCGGTCTTCGGCACGGCGAACACTCCCTCAGAGGGTCTGGGACTGGCCCGGGGCGGAACGCCTGGTCTCCGGCGCCGGCCATCGGCCGGAGACCAGGCGTTCCAGGCCGTCCAGGACAGCAAAAAACAGGGGCGTTGAGACGATGGCCAGGGCCATTCCCCCCAGCAGCTGCACCGGAATCAGCCCGATCCGCGCCCCGATGGGCATGTTGTCAGCCATGAAGACGAGTCTGCCGGCGGCATAGAAGAAGGTCGCGGCCGCGCTTTGGGCAAAGAGCCGGCTGGTGTTGGAGCCGCCGGCCAGGCGCCGGTCCAGCCAGCGGGTCACCACCGTCACGGCCACCAGCAGGGCTGAGGTGCGGCCCAGGGGCATGAACAGGATCGCGTCATAGCACAGGCCGGAAAAGATCGCGGCCAGCGCCGAGGTCGTGGCCGACCGTCTGGCGGCGATGTATGCCGTCGACCAGGCCAGCGGGTGAAACGGCAGTTCCGGCACGGCCTGGGGCAGGGCGGCCTGCACGGCGGGCGCCGCCACGATTAAAAACAGGGTCGTGGCCAGCAAGGTCAGATGACGCCAGAGCCCGCCCCGCGAGGACAGGTAGGACCAGACCAGCTCCGGATTGGCGCGGACCTCGATCTCCAGCAGGGGACGTTGGGCAATGGAAACTCGCATGGTGTAAGTCTGGCCAGTCAGGGTAAGGCGACGAAGCGGCGGAGGGTCGCGGCCATGTAGTCGATTTTCTCTTCGGACATGCCGGGGTAGAGCCCGAGCCAGAAGGCCTGATGCATGACGGTGTCGGTGTTGGCCAGCGGCGTCGCCAGCCGGTAGTCCTGGCCGGACGCCAGGCTGTCAAAGCAGGGATGGCGGGTCAGGTTGCCGGCGAACAGATTTCGCGTTTGGATGCCGTGTTTTTCCAGGTATCCGGTCAGGTCATTGCGGGTGAATGGCGCGTCGACGTCGACCCTGATCAGGAATCCGAACCAGGACGGCGCGCTTTTCGGGTGGCATTCCGGAAGGCGCAGGAACGGCGTTCCGGCCAGGTGCTCCTGCAGGCGCTGGAAGTTGCGTTGGCGGCAGGCGGTGAAATGGGGCAGCTTGGCCAGCTGGGCGCAGCCGACGGCCGCCTGCAGGTCGGTGGGCTTGAGATTGTAGCCGAAGTGACTGTAGACGTATTTGTGGTCGTAGCCAAAGGGCAGGGAGCCGAACTGGCCGTTGAAGCGGCAGCCGCAGGTGTTGTCGTCACCGGAGTTGCACCAGCAGTCCCGGCCCCAGTCGCGCATTGACAGGGCGATTTTGTGCAGGAGCGGGTCGTCCGTGTAGACGGCGCCGCCTTCGCCCATGGTGATGTGGTGCGGCGGGTAAAAGCTGGACGTGCCCAGGTCGCCCCAGGTGCCGGTGAAACGACCGGCAAATTGCGAGCCGAGGGCGTCGCAGTTGTCCTCTATCAGCCACAGGCCATGGCGCCGGCAGAAGGCGGTCACGGCCTCAAGGTCAAACGGATTACCGAGGGTGTGCGCCAGCATCACGGCCTTGGTCCGGGGGGACCAGGCGGCTTCCAGCAGCGACGGGTCGACGTTGGCCGTCGCCAGTTCGATGTCGACAAACACCGGCACGGCGCCATATTGGATGATGGGCGCGACCGTGGTCGGGAAGCCGGCCGCGACCGTGATGACTTCGTCGCCGCGCCTGATGCGGCGCTCGCCCAAAAGCGGCGAGGTCAGCGTCATGAAGGCCAGGAGATTGGCGGACGACCCGGAATTGACGGTGAGGACAAACCGCGTTCCCAGCCATTCGGCGAGGTCGTGTTCGAATTGGCGGGCATAACGGCCGTGCGTGAGCCAGAATTCCAGGGTCGCGTCCGTCAAGAGCGCCAGTTCCTCGTCGTCGAAGACGCGTCCGGCATAGTTGATACGGCTGCTGCCAGGGACAAAGGGTGCTTCCTGGGCCGGCTGGTGCGCCAGCCGGTAGTATTCACGGACCTTGGCGATGATTTCCGCCCGTAATGTTTCTGGTGACATGTCAGTTCCTCATCCGCGCATCCCCGCGGTTGTGCGCACGTCGAGCCCGGAACATCATTCTGTTGCCCAAGGCAGCTGCAGCTTTTGTGCGTCGTGGATGTATTCATCGAGTTCGGCCAGGGTGCCGGTTCTGCCTTCGGCGTAGAAATCGCGGTACCACCGTGCGGTTCGGCGGAAAGTCTGTTCCGTGTTCCAGACCGGCCGCCACTGCAGGGCGTCACGGGCTTTGGCGCAGTCAAGGCGCAGGATGCCGGCCTCGTGCGGGGCTTGGCCTGGCGGCGCCGTTGTCAGCCGGATGGCCGGCCACTGCCGGGCCAGGTGTTCGGCGGCAGTCTGGACCGTGACCATGCCCTCGGCGTCCGGGCCGAAATTCCAGGCGGCGCCGCATTCGGCCTGGCCTTCCAGGGCTTTTTGTCCCAGGATGAGGTATCCGGCCAGGGGTTCCAGTACATGCTGCCAGGGTCTGATGGCGTGTGGGTTGCGGATGACGGCGGGTTGCCCGGCGGCCGCGGCGCGCATCAGGTCGGGGACCAGGCGGTCACGGGCCCAATCCCCGCCGCCGACGACATTGCCGGCGCGGGCGCTGGCCAGCACCACCCGGTGTCCGCAGCCATAGGCGTCCGGATGAAAAAACGACCGCCGATAAGCGCTGATGACCAGTTCGGCGCAGCCCTTGGAGGCGCTGTACGCGTCATAGCCGCCCACCCGGTCGGCCTCAGTGTACGGTTCCTCGCGTTCGGCGTTTTCGTAGCATTTGTCCGAGGTGACGGCGACAATGCCGCGCAGCGCGGGTGCCGCACGGCCGGCTTCCAGGACATTGGCCGTGCCCATGATATTGGTGGCAAAAGTCTCAATGGGAAGCTGATACGACAGGCGTACCAGCGACTGTGCCGCCAGGTGGAATACGACTTCTGGGTTGAAGGCTCGGAAAAGGCCGCGCAGCGCCGGCAGGTCTCGGACGTCGGCGACCGCCGACTTGGCGCCAGGCAGCGCCAGCAGCTCCAGGTGGCATGGGTCGCCGGCGGGCATCGGCAGGCTGACGCCGAGGACGTCGGCGCCCAGGCGCGACAGCCAGGCGAGCAGCCAGGAGCCCTTGAAGCCGGTGTGGCCGGTCACCAGGACGCGGCGATGACGGTAGATGTTGTTGAACATGGTCGGTGCAGGTGGCGGGGCGGGGGGGGAGAGGCATGGCGGCGGCCGGTGCGGCGGCGGCCGGGTTTCTCACCAGTGGGTTGTCCAGGGCGCGCGGCCTTCGTTCCAGAGCTGGTTCAACATCTGGAATTCGCGCGGATTGTCCATGCATTGCCAGAAGGACTCGTGGCGATACACGTTCATCTGGCGTTCCAGGGCGGCCTGGCGCATGGGGTACTGTTCAAAAAACTGGTCCGGGCGGCCTTGCAGGTAGCGGCTGACCGCCTCGCGTTCGACCACCATGTAGCCGCCGTTGATGTACCCTTCGATGCGGTCGGGCTTCTCCTCGAAGGCCACGATGTCGTCGCCTTCGATTTCGAGGTTGCCGAAGCGGCCTTCCGGGTGCACGGCGGAGACCGTGAGCAGCTTGCCGGCCTGGCGGTGCCGCGCCAGCAGCTGGCCGATGTCCAGGTCGGCCACGCCGTCGCCGTACGTGAGAAAAAAGCAGGTGTCGGCCGGCGCCAGGTGCGTGCTGGCCTGGAGCACGCGGCCTCCGGTCATGGTCTCGACGCCGGTATGCGCCAGGGTGATCTCCCAGCCGGCTTCGCGGCAGCTGGTGTGGTACCGCACCTTCGGGTCGTCCCCCAGGGTGATCGTGAAGTCCGACACGCGGGAGCGGAAGTTCAGAAAATAGTCGATGAAGGATTCCTCCTTGTACCCCAGGCAGAGGATGAACCGGTTGACGCCGAAGGCGGCATAGCTGTGCATGATGTGCCAGACGATCGGATACTCGCCGATCGGCACCATGGGCTTGGGCAGCAGCTCGGTGATGTCGCGCAGACGCGTGCCCTTGCCGCCGCAGAGAATCATCGCCGGAGGCATCACCGTGACACCCGCAGGAGTAGACTTGGCATTGACTTTTGGCATGGCGTTGACCTTCAGAAGAAATCCTGCCAGGTGAGCCGCGTCCGGCGCCGTTCCGACGGCAGCGGAACCAGGTTCTTGACGGCCCAGAAGCCGGGTATCAAGATAATGGCTGCCAGCGCGAAGTAAAGCCGGTACCGGAAAATGTCCGGCCGCGGGCCGGAAATTCGGGCGGCCAGCTGCAGCAGGGCGCCTGAGGCGACCAGGCCGACCAGGCCGCCGATGCCGCCGGCGCAGACGGAGACCAGAATCGAGGCGTTGACCTGCTGCTCCACCGGCGTGCTCTGCAGAAAGTAGTGGATGGCGGCATTGCATTCCGAGACAAAAGCGGCGCCCAGCACAAAGAACAAGGGCGCCAGAAAGAACGGCGAGGCGTTTTGCGGGGAGACGACCCAGGCGGCGGCCGCCAGCACCAGCGCCGCGTAGGAGCCCATCAGGACGCGGCGCGGCCCGAAGACATTGGCAAACCGGGCGACCAGCCGCGACAGCAGAATCGAGCCGGCCAACTGCGCCAGGGAGAAGAACAGCGCGTTGCGGTCCGAGATGCCGTAGCCGCGCTTGACCGTGAGCATGGACACCGGGATGGTGAGGATGACGGCCAGGTTGATGGCCAGGCAGGCGTAAATCTGCCGCATCAGAGTCCGGTTGTGGAAGGCCTTCCGCCAGCTTGGCCACAAGGGCAGGCGCGCCGATTCGCGCAGGGACGAGCTTTCGTCAATGCAGCGCAACAGGTACGACGACGCGTAGCCGAACAGCGAGCCGGTGATAATGACGCCGGTGAGAACCGAGAGTCTTTCGCTGAAGCGGAGCACGGCGCTGATGCCGAGCAGGGCGATGAAGCTGGCGGCATAGAACAGCGCCGCTGTGGTCGCCAGGAAGGTCGCCCGGTTGCTTTCGGTCGTGATGTTCCCCAAAAGCGGCTGGATCATGACCGCGCCGGCCGCCCGGCAGCCGTAAAACAGAAAGGCGCCGCTCAGCAGGGTGGCGACGGCTCCGGAAGTGCTGCCGTAGTGATGCCAGATGGCGGAGCTGGCGACGATCAGCGCCGCGGTGTTGCGCAACGCCCAGAACACCGCCTGGCTCGACGCCGCGCCAATCCGCGCCGCCAGCAGCTTGCCGGCCGGCAACAGGATGAAGCTGAAGTACAGCAGCGACCCCAGGGTGGAGATGACGTAGTCCGGACAGTTGAGCTTGACCGCCAGGAGGATGATCACCGTTTCCCCCAGGCACATGTACGACAGGCCGTTGAAGATGTTGAACAAGGCGTAGAAACGCTGCGACCGGCGCAGACGTGATTCGGATAGCGGACCGTTGATGATCATGGAAGTGGACAGTGGACATCAGTGGACAGTGGACATCCGTGGACGCAAGTGGACATTAGCAGACAATGGACAATGGACAATGGATCGATGCTCTTCACTTATGCGTAACTAGGGCTGGATACATGGGAACCATAGGACGGTGGAATAGGACGTATAGGACCGATAGGACGTATGGGACGGTGGAATAGGACAATGGGACAACTATGCACTTGGGTTATTGAAGTCGCCCAAAGCCATACTGAACCCATAAACAAGGAGTATTGGACTATGGACAAGTGGCCATCAGTAGGTACTGTCCACTGTCGGCTACTCCGCCCGGACGTTGTCGAAGAGGACGGTTGCGGCTTTCCGGCTGATGGTTTCGATTCGGAAGCCGATCAGGTCGTCGGCGCCGGGTGTGACCGGTTTTGGGAAGGTCAGGGTCAGATTCCGCTTCCAGGTGCCGGAGTCGGTGATTTTGACGGCCTCGGACAAGGTGCTGCCGCCGTTGCTTTCAGTGCGGCAAAGAGCCCGGATGCGGAGCGGCACGTCCTCCTGAATCATCACGTCAACGGAGATTCTGGTGACGGCGGCGCCGGGCTTTTCGAGTTGTCGGGCGAGGTCGGCGTCGGGCTGCTGTCCAGGGCTGATCTGCACGGCCAGGAGCTGATTGGCGCCGGCCTTGACCTTGTGCAGGAGTTGCCGTGGGTGCCTGGCGCGTTTGCCGCCTTCGGCGGAGAGCAGCTGCCAGGGGTGTTCGGCGGTCGAGCGTTCCAGGCCGTCGCCGTCCGGGGACGGCGTTGCCGGCGTGCGGCAGAAATAGGGCGCATGCACGGTTTCGCCGCGGTTGCCGGCGCCGTCCCGGGCCCGCACGTGCACAAACCAAAGCCCCTCGGTGTCGGCCGCGCTCAGCCAGATGTCCTTCTTGGCCTGGCCGGGCGGCGTCATGTCGCTGGACGGGACATCGTCCGGCTGGCGGCTGAATTTGGCTTCGTAGGCGTCAATGCCGGTGGCGTCGGCGCCGGTGAAGGAGAAGAAGGGGATTTTCGCCTCATCCTTGAAGATGTCGATGACGCGCTTGGCCTTGCCGATGTCCATCTCGCCGCCCGATCCGCCCGATGCCTTGCGCCGCCCATCCTCCCCGCCGCAGCCGGCGTAGCAGAAGAGGC
>CAYOUR010000105.1:8164-14179 GCA_964407145.1 uncultured Lentisphaeraceae bacterium
GGACCGTACGAACCGATCAGGGAGAAGTCGTCCAGGCGGAGCTGGCAGGAGGCGTCGGCCGGCGGCGGCGCCAGGCCGAAGGCCAGGCTGCGGATGACGGCCTTTTCCTTGGCGTCGCCGCCGGCCTTGGCCAGCAGCGGCGCCAGTTCCAGCATGGCCCAGTGCCATTGGTCGTCGGCCTGGATGTCCGCAAAGGCGCCGATGGTGTTTTCGTTTTCCGGGCCGGTCATGGTGATGGAATTCCAGCCGCGGTTGATGTTGGCCAGGAGATTGACCTGGCTGCCGGGGCGGAGCCGGTAACGGAAGCGCAGGAACGGCATTTCCTGCGGGTCAATCCGGTAGGCCACTGCCGCAGACACCAGGAAGCGGCGGTCACGGGCCGAGTCGAAGGTGATCTCCAGGCAGTCGCTGCCGGTGATGTCGTCCTTGACAATGGCGGTGGCGCCGGCATTGGCAGGCCAGGGACGGCCGGAAGCGAACGTCTCATGCCGGCGGAAGACGTTGTTGCCGCCGGAAATCACCGGCGGGCCGGGCGGCGTGGTGTCGAGGCTGTAGTCGACCTTCCAGCGCCAGACCGTATCCGGGATGGCTGTGCCGGCCGCGGTCTTCAGGCCGGAGAGGGTGGCGGTGAAGTCCTGCTGGTCGGCGACCTTGCCGCGCAGCAGGCTCCAGTCGGCCAGCATGTCCCAGGTGAAGGTGGCCGTGGCGTGGTCCCAGCTGCTGACATGGCGCTGCAGCGGGTAGTCCTTGCCGTTGATGACCAGGCGTCCGGAGTCAAAGTTCACCCAGCCGTCCGAATCCTGCAGGGTGACGGCGAGCGTTTCCGGCACCGCCGCGACCGGCGCTTCGGCGACGGCTGGCTGCTGGTTGGCGGGGCGGGGGCGGCGGTTGTCGATCACAAACGGGAAATGGCTGGCCGGACCCCAGTTGCCGGCCAGGTCACAGGCCCGGAGGTGCAGGAATTGCCGGCCGGACGGCAGGTCCTTGGCTTCCAGAGACGTTGCCGCCGTCATCAGCTTTTTGGGGGGGACGGTGTCGGCCTGGTCGTCCCACACGTAGCTGTAGCCCTTGATGCCGCCGGCGTCAACCGCGTACCAGGCCACCCGGAGCGGTTCGTCCAGGGTGGCGGCCAGCGGGGCCAGGGCGACATTGCTGACTTCGTAGTCGCAGCCGGGCGCGGCGCCGCTGTAGTTCCAGTTGCCGATGGCGGAGGCGGTGATGCGGGCGTCTTTGATGTCCCAGTTCAGGCCGTCGGCCTGCCGGAAGCGTTCGGCCAGGTTGACTTCGGCCCGGCGCCAGGTGTCGTCGGCGACGATGCCGTCCACGTCGCCCAGGCTCAGTTTCGCTTTGTGGTCCCGGTCGGTCAGACCCAGGGTGAACTGGCGGCCGAGCGCCGCGAAGTTGAGGTCCACATACGTCTGCGGCGGGATTTTGTAGTCGAAGGTGAGGACCGGGAAATTGCCGGCCGGAAAGACCGGCAGGTTGAAGTTGAGTCCGGCGTTGGCGCCGCAGATGCGGTTGAGGACGCGTGCGGCCGGTGTGCCGTCCGGTCGCCGGTACAGTTCCAGTTCGGCGCCGCTTTTGGCGTCCAGGGTGCATTCCTGTTCCCAGGTGCGCAGGCCTCGCAGGCTGTGGCGGGAAGGCTCAAGCACGACGGGGCCGGGCGGTGTGCGGTCGAGCTCCGGCTTGGCCTGGCAGGTCCATTTCAGTTCCGCGGCCTTGACGCCAAGGCCTTCCAGGTTGTTCTTCCAGGAGAAGGTCATGGCCAGCTGGCCTTTGTCACGCTGGTGCAGGTCGGCGGCCAGGGGTTGAATCACGAGGGTGCGGCCGTCGTCGGCCAGAGTCGTACTGCCGTTGTTGACCGGGATGTCGATGCCGGCGACCGTGAGCTTGGCGGTGCCGGGCAACGGGCGGAGCACGGCGTGTTCAGGAAAGGTGACCTTGATCGGGTTGAAGCCCCAGGCGCTGTCCGGGCCGGGGGTGATGGTTGGCGGCGCCGGCGCCGCGCACAGGATGACCGGCACGGCCGGATGGCGGTGCCAGGCGTCGCCGGAAGACGTCTCCAGGTGCAGGAAGGCCGGGCCGGGCTTGCCGCCGGTCAGCGTGAAGGACGGCCCCGCGGCGGCGGCCGCGTCGGCCGGGGCCTGGCCGCGCGCATGCCGGCTCAGCCAGGCGCGGACCTGCTTGGGGGCGGCGCCATTGGGCGTGGCGGCGAACGTGCCGTCGAGCTGCAAGGGTCCGAAGCCGACCGCCGTGAAGTTGTCCAGCCGGTAGATGGCGCCGGCCTGGTTGCCGCCAAGGCCGGCGTTGAGGTAGCCTTCGTGCATCATGCCGATGACCATGCTGTCCACCACCCAGGTGTTCCGCCAGGGGAACCGGCGGCGCAGGGCCTCGGCCAGCCGGATGCTGACGCGCGACCACTTGTCTGCCTGGAAGCCCTCGAAGCGGCCGATGTTATGCAGGTTGGGCTGGTCGTCCGCAGGGCCGGACAGGGCAATGAAATAGCGACCGATCGGGTCGTCCTTGACCGTGAAATAGAGGTTGACTTGGACGCCGCCCGGGATCATGGCGTCGAAGGCCAGCGTGTCGACGCGTTCCAGGCGTTTGCCGGTCATGGGCACGCGGATGCCGAAGTCGCCGCCGGAGTTGCAGTTGACGGCCTGCAGGACCGTGCTGTTTTTCGGCCCCGGGGCTGTCGTCAGCTCCGCGCTTTGGTCGCCATGCCAGGGGGCGAAGCCGTCCAGGCCGGCTTCGAAGTCGGCCGCCATGGCGTCATGTGAACGCAGGGTCAAGGCCGGAGCCGGGGGCGCCGCCGCGGCAACCACCGGCCTGCCGGCGGCGGGCGTCAGGTCGGCCAGGCGGTACTGCGCCTGGGCCGTCTGCAGCTGCCGGTAGCTGACTTTCACCCGTGCCAGGACGATGCTGTTGAACTGCGTCCACAGGGCGATCCGGCCATCCGGCAGGGGCGATGAATCCTCGTAGGAAAACACCGGGATGTTGTCGAAGGAGACGTCAAATCGGCTGCCCGTGCGGCGGATTTTCAGGGCGTACCAGGCGCCATGCACGGGCCTGCCGCCGGGGTCCCAGTCCAGGGTGATGGCCCGCCTGCCTGGTGACAGGTGGCGGCCGCGTGGAATCAGCTCGCGGTCGGTCCGGTCGACGACCTCGTCCCGGCGGCGGAACTGCGTCCAGGTCTCGCTCCAGGTTTTGTCCCAGGCGGCGATGATCAGGTTGTAGCCGCTGAACAGCTCAGTGCCGTCCCCATTGAGGGCGACATTGATGTCGCCGACGCGCGGATAGGAGATGCGGGCGTCCTCCTTCAGTTCGCCCTGCCGCATGCGCATGCCGGCAAAGCACTCGATGGTGTAGTCGCCGACCAGGGTGAATTTGCTCCAGAGGGCGGCGACGCCGCGGCTTTCGCCGTTCATGTGCGACCAGCGCGGGTCACAGGCGAAGCGGTTGGTGACCTCCCAGGCGCCGAGGCTGCTCCAGTCGGTCTCGGCCTTTTCAAACAGGTAGTCGCGCAACGCTTCGCGGCGGAGGTCGAGGTGGATGAAGTCGAGGGGGGCGGGGATGTCGGCCGCGAAGGCGCGCCCGGTCAGGGGGCGCGGTTCCAGGACGGAGAACAGCTCCTGGCCGTTGACCGCGACCCAGATGGCGTGGCCGTCCCGGTTGAGGGTGAGACGGCCCCAGGACACCGTGTCCGGCGTGCGCGGGCGTTCGCCGATCTTCTCGTCGACGATCTGGGAGCCGGCGATGACGGTGCGCTTGCCGCCGGTGAAGGGCGCGCCGGCGAGCTTCTTGCCGGCGCGGCTGAGGGTGATCGTGCCGGCGCCGGTCTTTTCATCCAGGGCGGTGGCCAGGAGGTATCCCCTGGCCGGGTCGGGCTGGTCCGCGCCGAAATGGTAGTTGAGGCCGGGCTGGAGCGGTGCTTCCAGGACAAAGGCGCCATAAAGGTCGCCGGTGAAGGTGTGGCGTTGCGGGAATGTGCCGCGGGGAGTGCCCGGGTCGCGCAGCCAGGCATAGCGGGACGAGGCCCAGCCCTGCATGAACGGGTCGTCGGCAAAACGCTGGATGTCAACCGGCTTCTCCCAGTCACGCGCGTGTTCGGCGAAGGCGGTGATGTCGGTGAAGGCGGTGCCCCAGGCGCCGACCAGGCCGACGCAGCCGCCCAGGGCCGTCCCGGCCGGCACGCAGTGACGCAAGGCCAGCATGTGGTCGGCCCAGACTTGGATGACGCCGTCCTGCCGGCAGTCGACGGCCAGGTGCGCCGGCGGGATGTGCCAGGGCAGGGCGACGATCGTCCGGTAGCGGCCTTTTTCCCGACGGCCCAGCTCCAGGGTCGCCTGCTCCGGCGGCGGCGCCGCCTGCCAGACAACTTGCCAGCAGTTGTCCTGGTCGGCGACCGCGAAGGCCAGTCCGGCGCGGGCCCGTGTCGGCCAGTCGCGGTCCTGGCCGGCGAGGGCGGCGGCAAAGCGCTGCGCGGGCCAGTCGGCAAAGCCGAGGCGGTACAGGGGCAGGGCGTCGCCGGTCGCGTCCCCGGCCGGGGCGGTGACGTCGGCGCCGGAGGTCTGCCAGTCGCCGCGCAGGGCGGCGCCCGTGGTCGCCAGCAGGGCCGGGTCGTTGCCGATGTCGGTCAGCGTGTGGACGGACACGTCGTCAAAATAGGTCTCCTGTTCGCCCTGGACGTAGAGGCCGATGCGTCCGCCCGGGCAGTCCTGATGGCGCGAGGTGTGGACGGCCTGGCCGTCCAGCAGCACGGTGATCTCATCCCCGCGCAGGCGCACGGCCAGGCGCCACCAGTTTTCCAGGCGGCCGGCGGCCGGGATGTCGGCCAGGACCTGGCTGGCGCCGTCCCGGCGGCGAATCAGCTGCAGGGGCGCCGGCGCCGTGCCCAGGGACGGGAGGTGCCAGCGCAACAGCCAGAAATTGTCCGTGTCGCGGACGGCGAAGGCGAGGCCGAAGGCGGCGCCGAAGGGCTTGACCGAGACGGCGGCCTCATAGTCGCACCAGAAATCCTGTCCGGTGCTGATCAGCCCTTCGCCGGCCGGGGCCTTGCCGGAGAGGGAGAACGGGTTGGGGCTGCGGTCGGCCAGGGGCTCGCGGCCATCGCGGATGCGGGCGTCGGGATTGGCCTCGATGCGCTCCATCACCGAATAGATTTTCCAGTCGCCGGACAGGGGCTGCCACAGGCCCCACTGCTTGGCCTCTTCCTCGGTGCGCATGAAGTCGTCACCGAACTGGAACGGCTCCAGGCGTTGGAAGGCGACCGTGCTGACCGGCAGAAAGGCGCGTCCTTCCGGCAGGGCGACTTGGCCGCGTGTGCTGAAGGAGGCCACGCCCCGGTAGTGACGGGTGCCATTGGCGAAGACCTCCACGATATTCTGGCGGGAGCGGAAGACGACGGCCCCGCCCTGGCGCAGCAGTGTTTCCGGCAGGGCGGCTGGCGACTGCAGGACGACTTGCGGCGCGGCGTCGCCGCCGTGTCGGGTCAGGCGCAGCCCGTCGGCGTCCCATCGCAGGACCCCGCCCGAGGCGGCGCCGGGCTCCGAGCCGATGACGGCCGTGAAAGCCTGTGCGCCGGCCTCGGCCTCGACCTGAAATGCTATCTCCGAGTGGTCGCTGCGCACCTGTCGCGCCGGGTTGAAACGGACTCCGTCAAGGGTGAATTGGGCGGCCAGGCTGACGGCCAGGAAGGGAAACCAAAATAAAAAAAAGCGGCAAGGCATGGCAGGCTTGTCCTTGGTTGAGGGCGGAGATTCCGGGCGAAACAACAATATAATACATATTAACGCTTTATCTGCCCGGTTGTTGAATAAGGCGGCGGTCTTTTAGGAGAAAGAGGAAATGAATGGCAAGGACCAGTTCTCCTTTTCATTCGTCCCCTGCGTCCTATGTGTCTCCTGCGTCCCGTGCTCTTCACTTATGCGTAACTCTGGCTGGAAACATGGGACCCATAGGACGGTGGAATAGGACGTATGGGACGTATGGGACGTATGGGACGCATAGGACGGT
>CAYOUR010000106.1:0-3707 GCA_964407145.1 uncultured Lentisphaeraceae bacterium
CCGGCCACGGCTGGAGCTTGTCTGGAGAATGACGATGTCAGACCATTGGCCGGATACAATTACCAGTCAGGATCAGCTGGACGAGTTGCAGAGCCGTCCGAGTTTACGCCTGATTGAGATGATGAAGACGTTGGACGGTGACGTGATGGTGATCGGGGCGACGGGCAAGATTGGCCCGCACATGGTGCGGATGGCTTGCCGGGCGGTCGAGGCCTCGGGCCTTCCCCGGCGGGTGTATGCCGTGGCGCGTTCCGAGATGACGGCGCTGGAGCAGGCCGGCGCGGTGGCGATTCGTTGCGACCTGCTGGACCAGGCGGCCGTGGAACGGCTGCCCAGAGTGCGTAATGTCATCTTCATGGTCGGTTTCAAATTCGGGGCCGAGTCGGCCAAGTCCATGACCTGGGCGGTCAACGCCATCGCGCCCTATCATGTCGCCCGACACTTCCAGGGGTCGCGGATCGTGGTGTATTCGACCGGTTGCGTGTATCCGGTGATGTCCATTCGCTCCGGCGGGGCCACGGAGGCCACGTTGCCGGAGCCCGTGGGTGAATATGCCCAGTCCTGCCTGGGGCGTGAGCGGATGTTTGATTATTTTGCGGACCGCGGCCTGGAACAGGTGGTCCAGTTGCGTCTGAATTATGCGGTTGAATGCCGCTATGGTGTCCTCTACGATGTGGCCAGCAAGGTGTTGAATGGCGCTCCGGTCGACCTCACGACCGGGTACGCCAATGTCATCTGGCAGGGTGATGTCTGCAATCAGACGTTTCTGTCCCTGCCGGTCGCCTCGTCGCCGGCGACCATCCTGAATGTGACGGGGCCGGAGATGTTCTCCATCCGGCAGGTCGCCTTGGAATTCGGCCGTCTGATGGACCGGACGCCGGTTTTTCAGGGCGAGGAAAACGGTTATGGCTATTTGAACAATTCGTCCCGCGCGGCCGGTTTGTTCGGCTACCCGCAGGTGCCGTTGGCCACCCTGGTCCGCTGGACGGCGGCTTGGCTCCTGGACGGCGGCGCCGGCCTCGGCAAGCCGACCCACTTTGAAACCCAGGACGGGAAGTATTGACGTCGCGCCAGCAGGTCGGGTATGGCATGACTGCCGGCCGGGCCGTGGTGCGCCGCGCGGGAATGTGAACAGCAAAGGGTGATTGATGTCGCAGATTTTGCATAGCATATTGGAGGCGGTGGGCAACACGCCGCTGGTGGAACTGCAGCGGATGACCTCTCCTGGCGACGCCAGGATTCTGGTCAAGGTCGAGGGGCTCAATGTCGGCGGCAGCATCAAGACGCGGACGGCGCTGAACATGCTGGAGGCGGCCGAGCGGGCCGGGACGATCGGGCCGGGAGCGGTCATCATTGAGCCGACCAGCGGCAACCAGGGCATCGGCCTGGCCCTGGTCTGCTGCCTGAAGGGCTACCGCTGCATCATCGTCATGCCGGATTCCGTCAGCATCGAACGCCTGAGCCTGATGCGCCTGTACGGCGCCGAGACCGTCATCATTCCTGACCACGACAACATCGGCGAATGCATGGCACGCTGCCTGGCCAAGGCCTATGAACTGCGGGAGCAGACTCCAGGAGGGTTCGTGCCCCAGCAGTTTGAAAATCCCCACAACCCCGAAGTGCATCACGACAAGACCGGCCAGGAGATACTGGCACAGTTGGGCGCCGAGCGGGTCGACGCGTTCTGCAGCGGCTTCGGCACCGGCGGCACCTTGAGCGGCATCGGCACGGTGCTGCGGGAGAGGTTTCCGGAAATGCTCATTGTCGCCGTGGAGCCGGAGAATGCCGCCATTTTGGCCGGCGGAGCCATCGGCTCGCACCTGCAGATGGGCATTGGCGACGGCTTCATCCCCAAGAATTTGAACACGGGCCTGATTGACGAGAATCTCATTATCACGGATGACGAAGCGTTGCGGGTGGCGCGCGACCTGGCGCGTCGCGAGGGCCTTCCGGCCGGGATTTCGAGCGGCACCAATGTCGCGGCGGCGTTGCGTCTGGCCCGGCGCCTGGGTGTGGGGAGGACGGTTCTGACGGTTCTGCCGGATTCCTACGACCGCTACTATTCGACGCCGCTGTTCGCGTAGCGGACGGTTCCGAGGCGTGTACGGGTGCATCGGGGCCGAGGCGGGTCATGGCCACGGGAATCCGAGATGCAACGGCCGGTGACAGAACGGAAGCGGCTGGCCGAATCAGGCAATCAACTGTTGTTTCGACGGGAAAAATCGGAGATGTTGTTTATAGTAGAGGCCTTGGCGTGATTGGCCGGGGGTGAAAGCCGTCCGGCGACCGGGAGTGGGGCCGGAACCGGGAGCGGTGGGAAGCACGGAAGGCATCAGCAAGGAGACAGACGATGAGGAAGAGCAAAGTCGGTATGATGATGGTCCTGGCCTTGGCGCAGGTGCTGGTCTTGGTTGTGGCCTTGGCGCCCGTGCCGGTCCGGGCCCAGGCGGAGCAACGCACGGTCGTGCGCAAGGCGATGGTTGACAACCCCAGTATCGGATTGGTCGTGTATGAGGGAAGCCCGGCTTCGCGGGCCAAGTTGGAGGCGGTTCTGACGCGTTGCGGCTGGTTTCGGTTGGCCCCAGCCGATCAGGCCGCGGCGGCCCAGGTCCAGGTTTTTGCCCGCTGCCAGGAAGCCGGCGGCGCCGTGAGCCTGGTGGCGAAGGTCAAGGGCGGCGGCAAGGAATTTGATGTCCGGTGCCAGGAATCGTCCCTGGACCAGGCGGTCTACGCGGCGGTCGATGACATCCTGAAGCAACTTTACCAGGTCCCGGCCCTCTGCTCCCGGAAAATTGTCTTTGTCATGACTGGCCAGAATGGCCTGAAGGAGTTGTTCAGCTGCTACTTGGACGGCGCCGGGCTGGAACGCCTGACCCACAACAACTCGTACAGCACGGAGCCGGGCTGGGGGCACCAGCAGGCCCTGGTCTACACCATGGCCAAGAACAATTCGCTGAGCGTGGTGCTGATGGATGTCGGCCGGGGCCGTCAGCGGGTGGTGTCGCAGGCCCGAGGCCTGAATGCCAGCGCGGCCCTGTCGCGGGATGGGCGGCATCTGGCTCTGGCCATGAGCGAGGACCATCGGGTCGACCTCTATACACTTGACTTGGCCACCAACGCCAAGACTCGTCTGACGAAAGACCAGCATGTCGAATCCTCGCCCTGCTGGTCCCCGGACGGCGAACAGCTGTGCTTTGTTTCGGACAAGTTGGGCGTGCCGCAGATTTATCTGATGAAGGCTTCCGGCGGCCCGTCCCGTCGCCTGTCGGTGGGCGGGAACGAATGCGTTTCCCCGGACTGGTCGCGGGTATCCAACCGGCTGTGCTATGCCAAGCGGAGCAACACCGGCCAGTATGTCATTGAAGTGCTCGACATGGGCAAGCCTGACGCCGTTCCGGACGTCGTCACCGTCGCCGCCGGCGACTGGGAAGCGCCTTCCTGGGCGCCGGACGGACGTCACCTGGTGTGCACGCGCCGCAGCGGCCGCAGCCGTGATCTCTATATGGTCGACACCTGGCTGAAGACCTTCATGCCGATTACCCGGAACGCCGACTTCTCCCTGCCGGCCTGGACGCCGGCGTATTGAGGCTCTGCCGCGGCCTGTCGTCAGCGGGCCGCGAAGAAGAGGCCGCATCATCCCGGTCAAGCTGTTTCCGCCGGTGGAAAGAAGGTCGCCGCGGTCCGTCGTGCGGCTTCCTGCCGCGGTT
>CAYOUR010000106.1:3807-13947 GCA_964407145.1 uncultured Lentisphaeraceae bacterium
CGTCGTGCGGCTTCCTGCCGCGGTTGGCGGCGTGGCGCCTTATGTCGCCGGCGGGCCCAGGCGTTTGAACTCCTCGAGCAGCAGCCGGGCGCGGATGGTGTTGCCATTATTCACCAGGCGTCGGTGCAGTTCGGCCAGGGCCACGCGGGGGTCCTTGGCCAGTCTGGCGCATTTGCGGAATTCGTCTTCCGCCTCGGTCAGGCGGTTGCATTCCCAGTAGGCGCATCCGAGCCAGTAGTGGACCTTGTCGTCACCGGGGTCATGCCGGCGCAGTTCTTCCAGGCATTCCACGGCATCGGCGTAGAAGGCGATCTTGACGGCGGCTGCGGCCATGGCCCAGAGCTGTTTTTTGCGTTCGGCCAGGTCGTTTTCCTCTTTTTCCAGCAGCTGTTTCAGGTTTTCATACTGATTGAGCGTCAGCCTGGCCTTGGCGGCCATGTTCAGGCCGGTGCACAGGCCGGCATGGCAGGAAAGGCAGGACCGGCAGGCCGGGTGGTCGGCGTTGTCCAGCTGCAGGTCGCGAAAGACGTCGTAGTAGAACTTGAGCGCGTCGGCATGGTTTTTGAAGGCGGTGACGGGTGGTCCGGGGAGCATGGCCATGGCCAGGCAGTGGGTGAGATGGCCGTCCGGCATGACGGTTAGGTGCGGGGTGCACGGGTAGCGCGTGAAGTTGATTTTGGCCAGACGGCCGAAGGCCTCGTCGGAAAACAGGCATGGCATGGCCCCGCAGTCGAGGCTCGTGGTGTGGCCGCGCTTGAGCAGCTCGACGGCCTTCTCGGCGCACCAGGCGGTCATCCGCAGCCGTTTGGGAATCGGCTCGGTGCAGGACATGTGAACCAGGAGCGAACGCACCTGGAATTCCTCCAGCCACTCCAGGGCAAAGTCGTAGGACGCCTCCAGGTCATCGACCATCAGCAGGAATTGGATCGGCACGCGCGCCTCGGTCAGCTCCTTCAGGTTAACCCGGATTTCCGCCAGGTCGGCGGCCGCCAGCAGCTCCGGCCGGTACAGTCGCCAGAACAGCGTGCTGGGATGCTCGAGCAGGAGCTTCCTGGCGCTGTCCGGCATCAGCCCGGACACCTCGACGATGGCGTTCAGCTTGCGTTTGCGAACGGCCGTGAAGATGTCCTCGAGGTCCGGATGGAGGAGCGCTTCGTTGCCCATGAGCAGAACCGGAATGTCCGGGGCCGTGGCGCAGATGTCCAGGGCGCGCTGCACGACGGCCATCGGCATGTCCTCGGGCTCGACTTTCAAGTTGAATGGCAGGTCGGCTCGCTGCCGGCTGGTGAGATACAATTCCATAGTCGTTATCCTTGATGAAGACAGATGACGCCGGGAACACCGGGGGGAGGCCGCGGATGGGGGCTCAAGCCACGGGTCCGGTCGGCTGCCTGGCGTTGCGGTTGACGGGGTGTCCGGCCTTTTGTTGCCGTTGCCGTCGACCGGTCAGGCTCCGGTCTGGCCGGTCCCAAGTGCCGCGGGGCAGGGCGTCGGCGATCAACGACAACCCAATTTACACTGGCAAATGACAATTCCCATTGCTAAATGCGCAAATAGGATTTGTTTTTGGCCTTTTTTAGAGTATCGTATTGATTTTCCCGGTAAATTGTCCATGCTTGGCGGGAGCGTCATTTTTTGCCCGGGGTCACCGGAGCCATTTTATTGAGCTTACCATATTATTTTTAGAGGCAGCGCATTATGGCAGATGAATTGCAGGCCCTTCTGGACCGGATCACCGAGCAGGAGTTGAAGAAGGTCGACGCTGAGCGGGAGCAGATTCTGGCCCAGGCCAAAAACGAAGCCGCCGAGATCGTCAGAAATGCCAAAAGCGAGGCTGAGGCTCTGGTTTCGGCCGCCCGGCAGGAAGCCACGCTGTTTGCCCAGAAGGGCGAAGAGGCCCTGCGCCAGGCATCCCGTGACGTGCTCCTGGCACTGCGCACGGAATTGGAAAAACGCGTCACCGCGACAGTCGAAGCCATGATGCGCGAAAACCTCGCCGGCGACCATTTGGCCGGAGTCATCGCGACCCTGGTGACCCAGTTCGTGGACCGACAGGGCGAGACCGACCAGATTCAGCTTCTCGTCAGCCCAGCGGAATTGGCGACCCTCGAAAAAGCCGTCAAAAGCAGGCTGGCGGAAGACCTTCGCCAGAATTGCGAGCTGGCGCCGTCCGCGTCCGTGGCCGGCGGCTTCAAGCTGGTCTTCAAGAACAGCGGCGTCATGTATGATTTCACCGATCAGGCCTTGGCTGAGGCGGTCGCGGCCTACTTGAGCCCCCAGATCAGCGCCAAGCTGTAACACGCGGCCGGCCCGGCCAGGACGCCGCGCGGCGC
The DNA here is from genome assembly GCA_964407145.1 of uncultured Lentisphaeraceae bacterium. Lineage (GTDB taxonomy): Bacteria > Verrucomicrobiota > Lentisphaeria > Oligosphaerales > Oligosphaeraceae > JAAZKI01. The sequence continues at coordinate 6,141 of CAYOUR010000106.1, forward strand.
GACGGCCGCGGCCGAGCCCGAGCCCGGGCCCCCAGGCCGGGCATTTGTGCCTTTTTTCACAACCGCAACGGATTTTATTTGTCGGGAAGAGCAGATGGCCGGTGATTTGTTTTATTTCATAAGCACCCTGCCGATGTTGCGCTGGGGCGAGAAGCCGCCGCTGGCCTACGAGGACTTTCTGGCCGGGTGTCGTGAGGCCCTCGGCGAGGCGTCGGGTTCCTGGCTGTCTGGAATCAGCCTGGTTCCGGACGGCGCGCCCCAGACGGCATTGGCGGCGCAGTGGCAGGCGAAAGAGACGTTCATGCGCAATGTTCTGGCTGAGCTGCGGGCGGGCAAGCGCCGCCGCAGCGCCGGCCAATGGCTGCGTGCGACGTCCGAGATGTCGCCTGGCGAGCGGAAGCGGATCGAAGACGCGATGGGCCTGTCCTCCGTCTGGGAGCGTGAGCAGGCGCTTGACCAGCTGCGCTGGCAGGTTCTCGACGACCTGGGCGTCGGCCATGCCTTTGACTTGACGGTCCTGGAGATATATGCGTTGCGGCTGCGGCTGCTGGAGAAGCAGCAGTCCCGCCAACCGGAGCCTGGCCGCGAGGCTTTTGCGGCTTTGGTTGCCGCGGGCGTGGAGCAGGCCTCCCAGCCGGAGGTGCGCCGGTCAGAGGCGTGAGCGGCGGCGGTGTCCTGGTTATGATGTCGAGTAGTAGGAATGAATGAATGGATTGGAGCCAAAAGGGCCAGATAATGAGTGAGAACAGCCTGGGTGGTAAAGTCACCGGTGTCAACGGCAACATGGTCAGCGTTGCCTTTGCAGAACGCGTTACTCAGAATGAAGTGGCCTATGTGGTCACCGGCGAAAAGGCGCGGCTGAAAGCGGAAGTGATCCGGGTGCGCGGCCGCGAGGCCGACATTCAGGTGTTTGAAAGCACGACCGGCATCAAAGTCGGCGACGCGGTGGAGTTCACGGGACAGCTGCTGTCGGTCGAATTGGGCCCCGGGCTGTTGCAGCAGGTCTATGACGGTCTGCAGAACCCCCTGCCGGAACTGGCCAGGCAGGCCGGTTATTTTCTGCAGCGCGGCCTGTATGTGTACCCCCTGGACCGGGAAAGGACCTGGGAATACACGCCGGTTGCCCAAGAGGGTGACACCCTTCGCGCCGGCGACACGGTCGGAACGGTTCCGGAAGGCATCTTTACGCACCGCATCATGCTGCCTTTTGCCTGGTCCGGTGAATGGCGCCTGACCTGGGCGGTTGCGGCCGGGGAATACAACATCACCACGGTCGTGGCCAAGGCCAGCAACGGCAGCGAGGAACGCGAGATCACCATGGTGCAGACCTGGCCGGTCAAGATTCCGATCAGCTGCTATCAGGAAAAGCTGCTGCCGCGTGAGCCGCTGGTGACCCAGGTGCGAATCATCGATACGTTCTTCCCCGTGGCCAAGGGCGGCACCTTCTGCACGCCCGGGCCTTTCGGCGCCGGCAAGACCGTCCTGCAGCATTCGCTGTCCCAGCGTTCCGAGGTCGACGTGGTGATTGTCGCCGCCTGCGGCGAGCGGGCCGGTGAAGTCGTGGAAATCCTGCGCGAATTCCCGCACCTGGAGGACCCGCGCACGGGCCGCCACCTGATCGACCGCACCATCATCATCTGCAACACCAGCTCCATGCCGGTTGCCGCCCGCGAAGCCTCCATCTACACCAGCGTCACCCTGGCGGAATACTACCGCCAGATGGGCCTGAACGTGCTGCTGCTGGCCGACTCCACCTCGCGCTGGGCCCAGGCCCTCCGGGAAGTGTCCGGACGCCTGGAGGAGATTCCCGGCGAAGAGGCCTTCCCGGCCTACCTGGAGTCCCTGGTGGCGAGCTTTTACGAGCGGGCCGGGCTGGTCCGCCTGGCGGATGGCGGCCAGGGCTCAATCACCATCTGCGGCGCGGTCAGCCCCGCCGGCGGCAATTTCGAGGAGCCGGTGACGCAGGCGACCCTGAAAGTCGTCGGGTCCTTCCTGGCCTTGTCGCGCGACCGCGCCAATGCGCGGCGCTACCCGGCGATTCATCCGCTGGAAAGCTGGAGCAAGTACAACAGCCTGGTTGACAAGGCCAAGATCGGCCAGGCCCGGGCGGTGCTGCGGTCCGGCAACGAGGTCAACCAGATGATGAAAGTCGTTGGCGAGGAGGGGACGCCGACGGCCGATTTCGTGACCTACCTGAAAAGCGAATTCATCGACATGGTGTACCTGCAGCAGAACACGTTTGACCAGATCGACAGCGCCTGCGGGGCGAAGCGTCAGGAATACGTGTTTGACAAGCTGCTCGCCGTGCTGGACCAGCGGTTCAATTTCCCCGGCAAGAACGAGGCCCGGACCTTTTTCCAGCATTTGCGGCAGCAGTTCCAGGACTGGAACTACGCGGCCTGGGAATCCGAGGCGTTCCAGGCGGCCGAGGCGAAGATTGACGAGATGCTGGCTGGCCAGGGCTGACGGCTCCCGGCCGGCCCCGCGCCCGGCCCCTTCCCGGCCGGGCGCCCTCCCGAAACGAAACCAAGACGGTCGAGTCATAACGTAACCTTCAGATTTGGCGGAACATGAGAAAGATATACCATCGGATCATCCAGATCAGCGGCAACGTGATCACGGTTGAGGCAGACAACGTCGCCAACGGCGAGCTGGCGGAAGTCAAGAGTGATCGCGGCGTCTCCCTGGCCCAGGTCATCCGCCTGGACAAGGGCCGGGTCTTCCTGCAGGTCTTTGCCGGCAGCCGGGGCATTTCCACGGACAGCGAGGTGCGTTTTCTCGGCCGCCCCATGCGGGTGTCGTCTTCGGAGGCGCTGTTGGGCCGCATCTTCACCGGCAACGGCTCACCGCGTGACAAGGGCCCGGGCCTGGAGGAGAACATGCTGGACATCGGCGGCCCGTCCGTCAACCCGGCCAACCGCATCATTCCCCGGAACATGATTCGGACCGGCCTGCCCATGATCGACATTTTCAACACCCTGGTGGAAAGCCAGAAGCTGCCGATCTTCTCGGTCGCCGGCGAGCCCTACAACGAGCTTCTGGCGCGAATCGCCATGCAGGCCGAGGTCGACATGATCGTCCTGGGCGGCATGGGCCTGAAATATGACGACTACCTGTATTTCAAGGAGACGCTGGATTCACATGGCGCCCTGTCCCGGACCGTCATGTTCATCCATACGGCCTCGGACCCGATTGTCGAATGCCTCCTGGTGCCGGACATGGCCCTGGCCGTGGCCGAATACTTCGCCACGGAAAAGGGCAAGCGCGTGCTGGTCCTCCTGACCGACATGACGAATTTCTGCGACGCCCTGAAGGAAATCGCGATCACCATGGAGCAGATTCCGTCCAACCGCGGCTATCCCGGCGACTTGTACAGCCAGCTGGCTTCGCGCTACGAAAAGGCCGTCGATTTCGAGACGGCCGGGTCGATCACCATCCTGGCGGTGACGACGATGCCGGGCGACGACGTGACTCATCCGGTGCCGGACAACACCGGGTACATCACCGAGGGTCAGTTCTACCTGGTCAACGGGCGCATTGAGCCATTCGGGTCGCTGAGCCGCCTGAAACAGCAGGTCAACAGCGAAACCAGGGCCGACCATCGCGCCCTGATGGACAACATGATCCGGCTGTATGCGGAATACAAGGAGGCGCTGGAGAAGCAGTCCATGGGCTTCCGCATGAGCGACTGGGACCAGAAGCTGCTGAAATTCGGCCTTCTGTTCGAGAAACGCATGATGGACCTGAGCGTCAACATCCCCCTGGAAGAAGCGCTGGACCTCGGCTGGGAAACCCTGGCCGAATGCTTTGAGCCGGCGGAAACCGGCATCAAGACCGACCTGGTCAAGCAGTTCTGGCCGGAAAAGAAGGCGTGAACCTGGAATTCCTGGCGGGGCAGCCCGCCGCCGGAACCGGGCGCACCGGCGTCCCGGACGCCCCGGCCCGGCCTCCGGCGCATGCCGGCGAAGCAGTGGCCAGCGGCCGGGCCGGCGGACGGCGACACGGGTGAAGAAACGAGCTATGGCAAAAATCAAGTTGACCAAAAACGAACTGAAGGTGCAGCGTGATGCCCTGAAGCGCTTTCGGCGCTATCTGCCGACACTGCAGCTGAAGAAGCAGCAGCTGCAGATGGAAGTCCGGCATTTGCGCGAGCAGATTGCGGCGTTGCGCCGGCAGATGGAGGAGCTGACCGCGGCCTGGGCGCCGGCGCTGCCGCTGCTGTCCGGCCTGGATGGCGCCGGCCTGGGCGATTTGCTGCAAGTGAAGGAATGGCGGGTGGGCCAGCGCAATGTCGCCGGCATTGACGTGCCGGTGTTTGTCAGCCTGGCGTTTGCCGAGGCCGACGTCGACCTGTTCGCGACGCCGCCCTGGTTTGACGATGTGCTGCAGGCCGCGCGCGAGCAGATCGAACTGCGCCTGAAGCAGCGCGTGGTCGAGGAGATGCTGGCCTTGATTGAGCAGGAGCTGCGCGTCGTCACCCAGCGCGTCAACCTGTTTGAAAAGGTGAAAATCCCGGAGGCCCGGGAGAATATCCGCATGATCAACATCTACCTCGGCGACCAGCAGACCAATTCGGTCGGCCGGTCCAAGATTGCCAAGGGCAAATGCGCCCAGCGTGACGCCAACACGGTGCTGTAGGGGGCTGCCCAGGGGGATTGTCGCCGGCCGCATCCTGGTGACGTGCCATTCAACATTGTGCCGTCCGGGCTACAATAAGGTGATTCCGTGATAGAAACCATGAAAAAAGTGACCATCGCGTGCCTGGCGTCCGACCGCCAGGACACGGTGACATCAATGCAGCGCCTGGGCACCGTGCATGTGACGCCGCTGGTCGCGCCAAGCTCCGATGAACTGGACCGCCTGCTGCGGGAACAGGAGAACCTGGGTCGGGTGCTGGCGACCTTTAAAAGCCTGAAGGTGTCGGCCGACGCGGTCGAAACCGATGCCGCCGCCAGCCTGGCCGAGGCCCTGGAGATTCTGTCGGCGCGCAAGCAGCTGGAGGATGAGCTGGCGCAGGCGAACAAGGCCTGCCAGCAGCTGGCGCCGTGGGGGAGCTTCGACCAGGACGCCATCGCGCGGCTGGCCGAACGCGGCCTGCATGTCGCCCTGTGCGCGTCCGCCCCGGGACGCTTTCCCGAGCTTCCGGAAGGCGCCGCCCTGGCCGTGGTTTCCGAGACCCGTTCGACCGTGCATTACGCCGTGGTCTCGCCAACGCCTTTGGACGAGGTGGTCCTGCCGCGCGTGGCGCTGCCGTCACGCACCAATCTGCGGGAGTGGCAGGAGCAGTGCGAACGCCTGCGCCTGGAACTGCACGAACGCCAGGAACGCCTGACCGCCCTCGCTGAGCATGCCATGGGCAGCCTGGAAAAATACGCCGCGGAGCTGGACGAACGCCTGGCGTTCGCCCGCGCCCGGGACGGCATGGAAGCCGGCAAGACCATCGCCTTCCTGGGCGGATACGTGCCGGAGAAGCACCTGGACGAGCTGCGCGACGCCGCCCGGGAAAACGGCTGGGCCATCCGCTACGAGGACATTGCCGATGACGACGACATCGTGCCGACCGCCCTGGTCATTCCGCCGCGCTTTGCCATGGCCAGGGCCATCTTTGACTTTGTCGGCATCCTGCCCGGATACCGTGAAGTCGACGTCAGCGTGAGCATGCTGGTGTTCCTGTCCGTGTTTTGCGGCATGCTGGTCGGCGACGCCGGCTATGGCCTGCTGTTTACCGGAATCATGCTGTACCTGCAGCGGCGAATGGGCCCGGCCGACGCCGCCAGGCGCCAGGTGGTCAACCTGGGCCTGACCATGAGCCTCTGCATCCTGGGATACGGCTGGCTGACGGGCAACTGGTTCGCCCTGCCGGCGGAGAAGCTGCCGCGCATCCTGGCCGGGTTGCCGTGGTTCGCCGACCCCGCGCACAGCGAAGCGCACGTGAAGCTGCTCTGCTTCTTCATCGGCGCCTTCCACATGTCGATGGCCCGAGCCTGGCGCGCCTGCCTGGCCGGCGGCATCCGCGGCGCCCTCGGCCACGTGGGCTGGGGGATATTCCTCTGGGCGAACTTCTTCCTGGCCAAGCTGCTCATCGTCGACGGCGCCGGCCTGGACGACCTGGGCGTCGTCGCCAAAGGGCTGTTCCTGGTCGGCTTTGGCATGATTCTGCTCTTCGGCATTGACTGGAAGGACATGGGCACAGTGATCTACCTGCCGTTCAGCTTCATCAACTGCTTTGTCGACGTGTTGTCCTATATCCGCCTGTTCGCGGTCGGGCTGTCGAGCCTCTATATCGCCCAGAGCTTCAACCAGATGGCCGGCCAGCTTTACAGTCTGTCGCCCTGGATGATTCCGGTCATGCTGCTGGTGCTGGCGGCCGGGCACCTCCTCAATATCGCCCTGGCGGGAATGGGCGTGCTCGTGCACGGCATCCGCCTCAATACCCTTGAATTCTCCGGGCACATGGACCTGTCCTGGTCCGGGAAGCCCTACCGACCGCTGCGGAAGCGCGAAGCCTGACCGGAGCAACCAGCCGAGCTTTTTTTCAGTCAAGACACGACATATCGAGTTCAGCCTCACGACAAGACAAGGAGTGGAAGCAACATGATGGAGTCAACACAACTGGCATTGCTGCAGGCGGGGGCATTCTGCGCCATCGGTTTCGCGGCGTTGGGGTCCGCGTATGGCTGCGGCGTGGCCGGAGCCTCGGCGATCGGGTCCTGGAAGAAATGCTACGTGCAGGGCAAGATGGCCCCGTTCCAGCTGGCGATTTTGACCGGCGTGCCGATGTCCCAGACGATTTACGGCCTGATTCTGATGCTGATGGTGGCGGGCAAGGCCTCGACGCCCGAATGCTGGCCGACGTGCCTGGTCATCGGCATCCTGGGCGGCATCGCCATCGCCCTGTCGGCCGCCTTCCAGGGCCGGGCCGCGGCCGGGGCCTGTGACGCCTTTGCCGATACCGGCCAGGGCTTTGTCAACTACCTGATCGCCCTCGGTGTCATTGAGACCATCGCCATCTTTGTCATGGTGTTCGCGATCATGCTGCTCGGGCAGGTCGGCGCCGTCGCCGCGGCCGTCCCCGCCGCATGACGCACCCCTGGTGAAGAAGCCGGCGGGGCGGCGACTCCGGTCGCCCGGCCCGCCGGGGCTGACAGCCATGCAAACCGCCTTTCAGCATCCGGTGGCGCCGGACGCCGGAAGGCGGTTTGGCTTGCCGGGGCCGGCCAGCCGTCAAAACATGGCGGGCCTCGCGAGAGGTGAGCGTGCCGCCAGGCGGCGGCTGAACCTGCGCTTGGCCATCACGGGGCGGGCGATTCCCAACATCAGGCAAAAAACCGTGCATGGCATGCGGCCTGGTTGAAATAGCCCCTTGCCATCCTATAGTAAACCGGGAGTTCTTCCCGATTGAAGGCCAATGTGTTTTAGTTAATGTGCGTAGTGTTGTGATAGAAAGAGAGATTTGACCTGGCGGTTGTCAAGCTTACGGTAGTGCTCCTACAGGGCGCGACGCTGCCAGCGCCAAGGAGGTTATGTGTCGCCCTTCCAGGGCTCCCTGTTGATTTATCCTTATCCCCCAGGGTGCCGCGGCCCTGCGGGACGCGGCAAATGCCCGATGCGTCTGACAGTGGCTTTACGAGGCGCCAGCCCACAACCTCCCAGCCGCGGAGCGGAAAAAGCCCCGGAGGGGCGAGACATAACAGCCCAGGGCAAGCACGCCGGAGGCGTGCGCCGCCCTGGGTAAAGGCAAATGTTCATTGAGCCCTGAAAGGGCGACACATAAACCTGGACGACATCCGGCAGTCTGAAAGCTCAC
>CAYOUR010000107.1:0-13905 GCA_964407145.1 uncultured Lentisphaeraceae bacterium
TCCTGGCACGATGCCCGGCAGCCTGAAGGCTGGACGACCTGCGGCAGCCTGAAATAAAGCGTTTGCCACCGCATTTCGCACGTTGACCGCAATGCTCAATCGGTGACCGGTTACGGTGCCGGTTACTGCCGGGAAGCATGGTTGTCTATATGCCATTCGGAAAATGGGTGCCGGGGGCTATATTAAGCCGCGGAAGTCGTTGTCCGGTGCGGCGGGATTTTGCTATTCTCGCATTGCGCGGGCTGAATAGTTGCCCTGGGTTTTGCCACTTTTCGCCAGGAACTGCCATGTCAAAAAACTACAAGTTGTTCTGGACCTGGGATCATTGCACGAATTGGACGTTGAATTCGCCGGGCAGCGTGAACTGCGGTTCCGGCAATGCGTACACCAAGCTCCCGGGGGTGTTTCAGAAGGACTACAAGCGGGCGATTCGCTGGTGTGCTGAACATGGCGTGGATGGCATCGGCATTGTCGGGTTGCTGCGGGATAAACACGGCGGGGTGGAAGCCGCCAAGGAAGTGTGCGGCTATGCGCGTGAGCGAGGCGTACGGATTTATATGATTGCCGGGCTGTATGGCTATGGCGGCATTTATCACGAGGGGAATCACCCGTATTCCCTCGATTGCTTTTTGAAGGCGCACCCCCAATGCATGGGACGCCTTGCGGACGGCTCGCCGATGGTGCGTGTTTGGCATTCGCCGTCCGGCGGAAGCCAGGCGGAACTCGGGGGCTGTCCCTCGAATCCCGACCTGAAAGACTTTGTGCTGGAATCCCTGGACTGGGTCTTCAAGGAAATTCCCGACTTGGGCGGCATCCAGATGGAGACGACCGACCTGGGATTCTGCATGTGCGACCGCTGCCAGGCCCGCCGTGGCGGCAACCCGGCGGCCGTCAACACCATTTCCATGGCGGACATGGCGGACATTTATCCGGACGCGGTCCGCACCGTGCTGGGGCGTTCCCCGGACGCCTGGGCGATTTGTGAGACGTATCACCACTTCCTGCCGAAAAACATGGATTTGAACCGCTTTGGTTCCGGGATAACGCCGGAGGTTTGCCAGGCGCTGGCGGCGATTCCGGAAACGGCTTTCCTGCAATGGGTATGCGACCATGCTCTGGCCACCGATTCCTGGGGCGAGGGGGAGATGATGCCGGAATGCCTGCGCAAGCACCGCCACATCATGCGTTCGCATTTCGGGACGTATTGGTTCCGAAACTGTCGTCACGGGCTGGAAGTGGAGCGGGTTCGCCAACAGTGCCGGCTGAGCCATCTCTCCGGCGTGAGCGGCATCTCCCTGTTCGGGGAAAGTTCCGTCTTCCATCCCGGCGCGGAGTTCAATTATCTGGCGATGGTCTATTTCACCGATCATCCGCTGGCGTCGCTTGGCGACTTTGCGGGCGACGTCATGGGCCCCCGCCTCGGTGGAACAGAGTTGGCGGAACGCTATGTCGCCTTGGCCGCCACCGCCAAAACCCCCGCGGCCATCCCGGCCGCCGAAAAGGAAATCATTGGCCTTCTGGGCAAGCTGCCGGACGCGGAAAGCGCCCGCCGGTGGGTGCATTTGGCTTCCTACCTGAACACTTATCTGTGGGAAAGCCGCCAGAACGAGATTGAAAGGCAGGAAGGCAAAGGCTGAAACGCCAGGCGCCCCTTTTGTTGCGCACGCCGAGCAATCTCTTCGTCCGGTCGAGCCGGTTGCGGCATGAATCAGGCGGAACGCCGGCATCGTCCGCGCCCGGCTTGAGTCCGGTCAGCCATTGCCTGCGCCTGGTTGGTGCCGTGGCTGTTTGTTCCGGCCTGGTGGTCGGGATTAATCCTGCCCCAGGCCCTTGAAGTATTCTTCGACTTGGCGCCGGTATTTTTCCGGCGGAGCCACCACGCCGCGGTGAAGCCGGACTTTCTGGGTGGCGGTCATTTTCCCCAGCAGCTGTTCAAGCACGGCGGCCGCGGCCCGGAATTGCTGGAACAGCCGTTCGCCGGCGGCGCTGGGACTTTCTTCGCCGGTTGGCATGGACAGGTCATCGGCGATCTGCTGCAGGCGCTGGTCCTGGAAAGCATCGGCGAAAGGCTGCAGGGCCTGGGCGGCTTCGCCGCGGATTCGGTCGAGTTGCTGGCTGGCGCGTTCCTGGTTCTGATCGCGGGTGGCGGCGTTGGCGCGGCTGGCCAGTTCCTGCAGGCGTTGCAGGGCATCGCGCAGGTCTTCCTCGCTCATCGGCGGCAGCTTGCCGCCGGCTTCGTGCAGGTCGTTGGCCAGAGCCTGGAGATAGTTGGCCGCGTCCGTCTGTTCCTTGGCCGCGCGGTCAAACCGCTTGTATAGCAGGGCGTTCATGGCGCGTTGCTGGCTTTCCGGCAGGCCGCGCGACTGGGCCTGGCGGCCGGCGTCGCGAACCGCCTGCGCCGCATCCGGAAATTCCTCCTGCAGGTCGTCGGCGGCCTGGCGCAGGCGATCCTGCAGCTGTTCCGTCTGCTGCTGGAGTTTTTCCTGCTGCGCCCGAGCGCCGGACTGCTCGGGCCTGTCGCCCTGTCGGGCGGCCTGTTCAGACTGGGCCGCGGCCTGCTTTTGGGCTTCCGACAACTGGCCGGCCTGTTCCGCCAATTGGGCGATGGCATTGGCGGAGGCCTTGCGGATGGCGTCTTCCAGCTGGCGGATCGCGGCCAGAAGCTGCAGGCGTGCGCGGGCGCCGTGGATGGCGCCGGTGCGGGCGTCCTCGCCCCGCCAAGCTTCCGAGGCACGACCCATTTCCTGTTCGGCATTGCCGATTGACGCGGTGGCGCGCGCCGCGTCGGCCATGGCACCGAGCTCGTCCCGGATGGCGGCGGCGTCATCACCGATGCCGTCCTGCTTGGCGGCCAGAGCCGGCAGGATAGCCCCCGGCTTGCCGGCGTTTTCATTGACGTTTTCCTGGCGTGGCACCAGCCGGCGCAGGTTCTCAAGCATGGCGCGCATCTTTTCCCGCTGCTGCCGGGCATTCTCAGCCTGGCTAGACTCGTCCTGCTGTTGTTGTTGCTGTTCGTCGTTCTGTTGTTCCGATTCGCCTTCGCCGCCTTGTGACTTCTTGCTTTTCATGGCGTTGCGAAGCAGTTCGGTTTCGATTTGCACCAGAGCCGCCAGGCTTCGTTCCTGCGGCGTGATGCTTTCCTCGGGCAGGTCGCGTTCCAGCAGGGCGGCGGCCTGGTTGAGTTCCAGGCTGCAGGCGTTGAACAGGGTCGGCAGCGGTTCCGCGACCATCCCCTGGGATTCCTCCTGAATGGCGTGGAAACGCCGGCGTACTTCCAGTTCCAGCTCCCTGACCCCGCGGGTCAGGTCCGCGGCCGCGCGGGTCCGGGCGGCATCCGCCAGCGCCAGCACGTCCCAGGTCAGGCGCAACAGGCGCTTGGACTCCGCCAGCAGGTCGGAGATGTCCATCTTCTTTTGCGGCCCGGAAGCGCCATCAGACTCGGCGCTTTTCAGTTCCGGCCGAATGACAACGAAAAACACCTCGCTGCGGGCGAGTTGCGCTTCCGGCTCGCGGTTGTCCGCCGCGAGCACCTGGGCGGCAATCAAATCGCCTTCGGCTGGATTGAGCGCCGGGATGTCCCAGATCTGGCTGTATTCCACTTCCAGCTGCCGGTCCGGTCCGCTGTGCTTCCAAAGGGCCACCGCCTGTCGCGGGCCGCCGTTGATGGAAAACTGCAGCGTCACCGCCGAGACGCCGAAGTCGTCGCCGGCAAAGGCATGAAGCCTCAGGGCATCGCCCGGCTTGAGCTGGGTATCCTGCTCCGGCGAGCGCAGTTCAATGATCGGGGGCAGATCGGGACTGACCGTGATCAGGAAGGGTTGCCCCTCGACGCGATGGCCGGCGGCGTCTTCCAGCCGCACTTGCCGCTGTCCGGTCCCACGGGGTACGGTCGTGGCGGTCAGGCGTCTGCCGTTGCCGCTGCCGCCGCCGCTGCTGTCGGCGATAAATGCCATGGTCGCGTCGGCGGGGGAATCCGTTCGCAGCCAGGCCCTGTCCGCCAGCGGCGCCGTCAGCGACACGCTGAGAGTCTCGCCGGCAATCAGGCCGAGGTCGGCAAAGGTGTCAGTTTTCTGGACGGCGCGGCCTGTGTAGGGCAGGGGCGTGACCGTGATTTCAACGGCTTCCACCGCGGGCGGTTCGAACACGGGCAGGTGATGCCAGGCCGATTTCAGCGCTGGGGTGACAATTCGGAAGCGAATGGTGTCGGCCACGCTGTAGAACGTGAATGCGAAGCGTCCGTCCGAGGTCGCGGGCATGGGCAGCCGGACGGCGCCGTTGTCGCTGCCGTCGTCATAGACGATTTCCGCCTGCTGCTCCCAGCGATGCACGGTCGCCAGGATGCGGGCGTCGCTGCCGGCCGGCATCTCCGCCGCCGGCAACTCCACGGTGATGCCGGTGCTTTTGCCGGCCAGGACGTCCCGCAGATGCCAGGCCGCCTTGGCAAAGGCCGTGCCGCGGACGGCCATCACCGCCAGCGCGATCGCGACGATGGCGTGCCGGATGAACCGACGCCAGGACAGGCGCGATTGGAAAATTTCGGCCAGGAAGGCGTCCTTCCCGCCAAATTGATTCTGCATGTCGGTCAACAGGCCCTGCTCCAGGGGTCGCAGCCGCCCGGTGGCGCTTTTTTGTTCCAGTTCGACGGCGCAGACAAACGCGTCCAGCAGTTCGGGACGGGCCTTCTCAACCTGAAGCGCCAAAGCAGCCGGCCCGGGCTGTCGCAGAATCAGGCGGACATGGCGGACGAGGAAGGCGCCGGCGGCCAGGGCCAGGCCGCCGGCCGCCAAAATCCCCGCGCTGCTCTCGGTCATCCTGAAGCCCAGCTGCCAGATTTCCAGCAGGACAAAGAGTCCGGCCGCCGTTGCCAGGCCATCGGCGGCATTGAGCATGACGGCACGCCGCAGCAGCGCCCGGCGGATGCCGGTCAAAGGCGCAATCAGTGTGGTGGGGCGTTGCTGCGGCATGGCGGTTCAAGGGGGTCTGGTCAGCAGTGTTCGACCAGGGCGGAGAAGACCCGGTCGTGCGGCGGCTGGTCATGGATGCGCTCGGGATGCCATTGCAGACCGAGCAGGAAGCGGTTGCCCGGAGTCTCCGGGGCGATGGCTTCGATCACGCCGTCGGGCGCCCAGGCCAGGGCCTGGAATCCTGGCGCGATGGCGTTGATGGCCTGGTGGTGCGAGGAATTGCAGCGCAGTTCGCGGCAGCCTAAAATACCGGCCAGCATCGAATCGGGGGCCACGCGGACCTGGTGGTAGTTCTCGGCCGGGGCCTGCAGCCGGCGGTGTTCGCCGGCGGCGGGGAGGTCGTCCGGCAGGTGCCGGTAAAGTGACCCTCCGGCCGCGACATTGATGATCTGGCAGCCGAGGCAGATGCCAAGCATGGGCTGCCGGGAATGGGCGAGCAGTTCGCGGACCAGCGTGAATTCCCAGTTCTCGCGGCGTGGCGGCAGCGCCGTCATTTCCGGATGGTTGTCCAGACCGTAGCGCGAGGCCGCCAGGTCGTTGCCGCCGATGATGACAAAGCCGTCAAAGCGATACTGGCAGGCCGTGACCGCCGACAGGTCGGTGAAGGGTGGGATGACGACGGGAAAACCGCCGGCCGCGGCAACCGCGTCGGCGTAGGCGGTGGGCAGCAGGCAATGCTCGTCCGTCACATTGCAGGTCATGCCGATCAGGGGTTTGCGGAGCATGGTGTGGATTGGTGGTGAAGGGGCTGACAGGATGAAACCAGAAGAGAAAAAAAGCCCGGCGACAGCCGGAGGCCGTCGGGCTGCCAGTCCGTCAGACTGGGTCCGGAGAACCGCCACAAAGCGAGGCGCCGGCGGCGCCGGCCGCCCCCGCCGGAAACCCAAAATAAAGGGCTCCGGCGAGGTCGGCGGCGGGAGGCGGGACGATCAGAACGAGTTGGCCAGGCTGAGGTTGACCTTCTTGTCCGTCTTCTTCTTGTAGGTCGAGTTGGCGATCAGCTTCTTCAGATGCGCCTCATAGGCCTTGGCGTCCATGGGCAGTTCCACGCGCTGGCGAAGCTGCATCGAGTACTGCATCGCATTGGCGATTTCAACGGCGCGGATGCCTTCCTCGGCCGGGGCGATCAGCTTGGCGCCGTCCAGGATGGCCGCCACGAAATTCTTTTTGATGCCGACATGCTGTTCGCCGGAGCCGCCCGTGATCGGAATGTCGATGTTCCAGACCGGCGGCGCGCCGAACCGGTTGTCGGATTCCTTCAGGTAGATGTCGGCGGGGACTTCGTTGCGGATGAACTCGAGCTTGCGGCCGCTGCTGCGGCTGATGTCCAGGACCAGCTTGCCCTTGTCGCCGCAGATTTCCAGCCGGTTGGTGCCAGGGGCTTCGCCGGTCGAGGTGAAGAAGGCGCCGGTTGCGCCGTCGGCATATTCGAACAGGGCGCTGCAGTCGTCCTCGACTTCAATGTCGTGGTATTTGCCCAGGCCGCCGATGGCGGTGATGGCGCACGGCATGCCGCACAGCCACTGGTACAGGTCGATGTTGTGCGGGCACTGATTGACCAGCACGCCGCCGCCTTCGCCGGCCCACGTCGCCCGCCAGCCGCCGGAGCGGTAGTAGGATTCGGTGCGGAACCAGTTGGTGATGATCCAGTTGGAACGGCGAATCGTGCCCAGCTCGCCCTTCTCGATCAGCTCGTGCATCTTGATGTAGTACGGGTCTGTCCGCTGGTTGAACATGGCGCAGAAGCGGATGTCGGCATTCTTCTTCTGGGCCTTCTTGTAGGCGGCGATCAGGCGCTTGGCGTCGGCCACCGTGACGGAAATCGGCTTTTCCACCAGGGTGTGCAGGCCGCAGTTGAGGGCGTCGATGCCAATCGTGGTGTGGTCGTAATGCGGGGTGGCGACCAGCACGGCGTCGACTTCGCCGCTGCGGATCAGCTCCGCGCTGCTGGCATACTGCTTCAGTTTCGGGTAGGCCTTCAGGCGTTCCGGGTCGGTGTCGCAGACGGCGACCAGCTCGCAGCGCGGGACCTGCCCGTCCAGAACCTGTTTGGCATGACCCGAACCCATGCCGCCGACACCGATGATACCGAGACGAACTTTGTCCATCTTGTTGCACTCCTTTGCGTTTGTTTTAGACCAGTAACTTCAAGGCCGCCACAATGGTCAACACTTGAACCCAGATCGAATAGCTTTTATTGGACATTTTCTGCGCGAGGACGATGCCCAGCAGGGCGCCGGCCAGGATGGCCGGGAAAAGCTGCAGGTTGAACATCATGCTGTCCCGGTTGATCATCCCCAGGTGCATCATCAGGGGCACCTTGCACCAGTTCAGCACCAGGAAGTACCAGGCGCTGGTGCCGATGAACTCGTCCTTGGGCAGGTTCATGGCGAGCAGGTAGATCAGCAGAATCGGCCCGGCGGCGTTGGCGATCATGGTCGTGATTCCGGCCGTGACGCCGAACAGAACCGCCACCGCCAGGCCGGCGGCGTTCACCCGCCGGCCATCGCCGATGTCAAACCGGATGCGGTCCCGGAAATGGTTGAGAATGAGCAGGGCGATGACGATGCCGCCGATGCTTTTCCGGATGACCTGGTCGTTCAGCCAGGGCTGATTGAGCATCCAGTACCCCAGGAAGATGCCGGTCAGCGCCGGCGGCATGAGCCGGAACAGTATCTTCCAGTTGGCATGGCGGTTGAAATGCGTCACGCCCATGGCGTCGCCGATGATCAGCATGGGCAGCAACGCCCCGGTCGACAGGCGCGGCGGCAGCACCGAGGCCAGCAACGGCACGGCCAGCGTGCCCAAGCCGGCCATGCCGCATTTGGACATGCCCACAACCAGGGCGCAAACCACCGCCAGCAGCCAGCCCTGGGGGCTCAATGCGTAAACCGAAACATCATTCATGATTTTCCCAGCTCAATGCTTCAGGCTCGTCGTGGGATGCCGTGTGTCTCAGCCCGGGCCGCAGTCAAGCCGGTGGCAGCTTGTCGGCGGGTCCGGAGGCGCGCACTGAAGCATCGGGCGAGAAGTCGGCGGTGGTCAGGCCAGAGCGTCCTTCAGGGCGGAGGCCTGCTGCACCCCGACCATCTGGCGGACGGCCTTGCCGTCCTTGAAGACGATCAGCGTCGGAATGGAGGAGACGTGGAAGCGGGCGGCCAGGCCGCCCTCGTCGTCCACGTTGACCTTGGCAATCGTCGCCGTGCCGTCGAGTTCCTCGGCCAGTTTTTCCAGGATGGGAGTCTGCATGCGGCAGGGGCCGCACCAGGGGGCCCAGAAGTCAACCAGGACGGTGCCCTTGGCGATCAACGCGTCAAATTCAGTTTCCTTGATTTCCCTGACTTTGTCCGACATGGTGTTTCTCCTTGTGGTTGGTTACTGGTTATGGCCGGCGAGCCATCGTTCCGCGTCGATGGCGGCCCGGCAGCCCATGCCGGCGGCCGTAACGGCCTGGCGGTAGACATGGTCGGCGCAGTCGCCGGCGGCAAAGACTCCAGGGATGCTGGTGGCGGAACTCTCATTGGACATCAGAACAATATAACCGTTGTTCAACGTTAATGCATCCCGGAACAGTTCAGTATTTGGAATATGGCCGATGGCGACGAACAAACCGCCGCAGGGCAGGTCTTTCCTGCCGCCGTCTTGAGTGTCCTGCAACGTCAGGCCGGTGAGCTTCCCGGCAGCCGGGTCGGCCAGGTCGGTGACGACGGCGTTCCAGTGCACGGTGATCTTGGGGGCGGCCAACACGCGGTCGCGCATGATGGTGGAGCCGCGGAAGGCGTCGCGCCGGTGGATGAGATGGACCCGGGAGGCAAAGCGGGACAGGAACAGGGCCTCTTCCAAGGCCGAGTCGCCGCCGCCGACCACGGCGACTTCCTGGCCCCGGAACAAGGGGCCGTCGCAGGTGGCGCAGTAGGACACGCCCTTGTTCTTCAGGGCGGCCTCCGCCGGGACGCCGAGTTCGCGGGGGCTGGAGCCGGTGGCGATGATCAGGGCGGCGGCGGCAATGGTGCCGCCGTCGTCAAGCGTCAGGCGCTGCGGGCCGTCAGGCGTCAGCGCCGCCGCGGTGACCCTCCCGTGTTGGATTCTGGCGCCGAAGCGTTCGGCCTGCTGCTGGAAGCGTTCCATCAGGTCAAAGCCGAGGATGGCTTCCGGGAAGCCGGGGAAATTTTCGACCTCGGAGGTCTGGGTAAGAAGTCCGCCGGGCAGGTTGCCGGCGATCACGAGCGGTTCGAGGTTGGCTCGCGCGGCGTAGAGCGCCGCGGTCAGGCCGGCCGGCCCGGTGCCGAGGATGACGAGTTTTTCCATGACATGGTCCTTTCTGGAAATGGGGGAGGCTGACGGGGAGGGGGTCGTATGTTTTCCGATGGCATGGTGTTATAGACCGGGCCGAGGCGGTGGGGTTGCATGAGCGGCAGGGGGGCTGGTCAGGGCCCGGCCTGGACCGCCGCCCTGATCTTCTCCGGTTCCATGGAGCGCAGATAATGGGGGATGTTGGCGAAGAGCGGATGAAAGCCAAACCCGCCTTGCGTCAATTCCGCGATGGCGTCGTCTTTGGTCCAGCCTTCAAAAAGGATGCGGTAGGCGGCGCTGACCAGCCCGGTGCGGTCGGCGCCGTGCAGGCAGTGCACCAGGACGGGACCGTCGCAACTCGCCTGCCGGAGAATGCGCATCGCCTGGATGACATCGTCGTCCCGGATCTCCCAGGCGGGGAAGGGGACCCGGTGCAGCGTGAGGCCGGCGCCGGTGATGGCCTCGGTCTCCATGTCGCCGGTGCGCAGGCAGAGAACGGCCTTGATGCCGTGCCTGGCCGCAGCGGCGTAGCCTTCGGCCGTGGGCTGGGCGGAACGGTACACGTCCTGGCTGACCCGGTGCAGATTGGGCAGACCGGGCAGTGTCAGCGGCTGAGCCCAGTGCGCTGGACGCCGCGCCGGCCGGGTCGCCGGCGCCGGGGACCCGGCCGGCGCGGGGCTGGTACGGCAGCCGCCAGCCACCAGAAGAAGGCCAAGAAGAAGGTGCGGCAGAAGTCTGGACATGGGTGCTCACTCGAAAAAAGGATGAACCGCGGGCGGGACGGCCGCGGTGATGTTCAAGCCCAGATGGCGGCCCGGCCGGCCGGCGGCCGGCCGCTGATGGTCAATGCGGGACATAGTAGTCGTCATGCTCCGGAACCAGGGCGGGCACCAGGACCAGGAGGCTGAGGAAGAACGTGCCCATGATGGCCAGCGCCAGGAACATGGTCTGATGCATGGTGACTGTCGTTTGACCCAGCGTCCAGGTCGGTGACAGCATGCCGCTGGCAAGAATAAGGGTGGCGCCGACCCGGCTGACCGCAATGCCGACATTGCTGAGGGTGGTGCAGAAGGCCACGGCCGTGGTCTTGTTGCCGGGGCGCGCCAGGGCCATCATCTCGGAAGAGTGCATGACCAGGAAGCAGCCGCTGATGAAGCCATTGAACAGGGTGATGGCCATGATCAGCGGCACGGCGTACGTACGCTCCGGGCCGGCCAGGAAAAATCCGAACGAAACGCCGATGAAGCCCAGGTGGGTGAAAATGATGATGGTCTTGGTGCCGAGGTGCTTCAGCAACCGCCCGGCACAGGAATAGCCGAGGATCGTGCCACCCAGGCCGGCTGCGCTCATCATCACCAGGGTGTTGCCGCCGACCTGGAGTACGCTTTTCAAGTAGATCAGACTCAGCGGAATCGCGGAACTGAGCGCCAGATACAGAAAACAGCAGTAGACCGAAAAACCGGCCAGCGGCGAATTGCGGATCGAAATGCCCAGCGCCTGCCCGAGCTTGTGCCGCGTCGGTGGACGCTCATATTCAATCGGAAAACGGTCGATGAAATGCTTGCGCCCCAGAAGCGCCACCCCCGCCAGGGCGAGGACGACCTGAATCAGCCAGAGCGGCGGCTTCCGGCCCATGACCGCACCCAGGCTGAAGATCAGCACCGTGTTGATCAGCATGTATGAAGAACGCATGGTGCCGAAGAAGTCGCCGCGCTCGCCTGGCAGCAGGAAGTTGTCCAGCAAAGGATACCAGGCCGTCGCCGTCAGCGGCCGCGACGCGCAGTACAGAAAGCAGCCGCCGATGACGACGTACGGCGCCGACGCGCCGGCCAGCGGCGCCAGAGCCATGATCAAAAAGGCCGTCATGCCGGTCCAGCAGGCAATCGCGGTCGAACGCTTCAGGCCGACTCGGTCGACCACGACCGACATCAGCAGCATCAGCAGGACATAGGCGATGCTGGTCAGACTGGTCGAAAACAGCGAAAACGAGTCGCCGCCGCCAAGCAGGGAGATGTACAGGATGATGACCGCGTTGCTGTCCAGGAGGACTTCCGAAATGCAGCCGCACCAAGTCGAGGCATAGGCGTCCAGCCGGGCTTTCCGGCGCTGTTCGGCGGTCAGCTGCGAAGCGTAGGGCATGGCGAGTATACCTGGAGTTCGACGTGGCTGGACGGAAAATGTCGGGCGGAAACCCGGGACCCGCGGTCCGGGGAAAAGACTCGTCAGGGTGCAAATCCGCCATACAGGTCGTCCCACATGGCGAGGGCGGCGGCTTTCTGGTCTTCCGGAAGCGCGCGGCCGAACGGCATCTCCGGAACGTTGGCCAGGCGGTCTACAACACCGGCCGTGAGCTCGGCCTGCAGGGCGAGCTCGGCCGGGTCCAGGTGGCGGAGGTCGTCGTCCCGACGGTGGTGCCAGAACCGGCCGGCCGTGCAGCAGCGGCGGGAAACCCACACCCCGGGAACGCCGCAGACCAGAAACGGAAACTGGTCCGTGTACGGAACAATGTCTTCGGAGACGTTGACTTCGCGGTCGCACTTCCGGAAAGCGGCGCGCATCAGTTCGAACATGGCGGCAGGACCGTTGCCGTTGACTTCATACCAGCCAAAGGCTGCGCCGCAGCTGTCAAAATTGAGCATGAAGCGGCCGTCGCGCTCAATTTCGACGCGGTGGGCGCGCACATAGGAGGCGCTGCCGACGGAGAGCTGCTCCTCGGCGCCGAAGGCGATCAGGCGGATGGTCCGGCGTCGCGGCCGCGGAGCCAGCAGGCGCGCCGCCTCGAGCAGGACGGCGGTGCCGCTGCCATTGTCGTCGGCGCCGGGGGTGTCGGCCTGGGTGTCATGATGGGCGCCGACATAGATGACGCCGGCGCCGGCGTCCGTGCCGGGCAGCTCGGCGATGACATTCGCGGCCTGTCCCGGCCGCATGCCGCCATCCACCCGTAGGCGGGCCCGCGTGGCCCCCTCCTGTTGCCAGCGCCAGGCGTCCATGTAGGCCACATTCATGGTCGGCCGGGCGCCGATGGCGCGCGTGTAGGCAGGGAACATGCCGTCCGCCAGTGGAATCACCCCGGGGTGGCGGATGTCGACAAACAGCAGAAAGGCCGGTTCGGCCTCCATCAGACGGCGGTAGTCGGAGCGCGATTCGATGTGGCAGCCCAGATGCACGACCGCCTGGCCGCGCAGCCGCGACAGGTCCTGGCGCTGATAATCGACCGGACCGGCAAAAAACACGATCGGCGCTTCCAGCTCCTGGCCGGCAGTCCCCGGCACGCTGCTGAACAGCGACGCCGGAAAGGCCTGCCAGCGCCCCCCCAGCTCAATCGCCAAAGACTCTGACTTGACCTCGCGCACCGCCGTGGGGAAGTGTTCCACGCGGACGGTGGCGCCGTTTTGCCGCAGGCGCTGGCTGAGGAATTCGACGGTCGCGGTTTCCTGCGGGGAGCCGGCCAGGCGGACGCCGATGGTCTCCGTCAGATGTCGCAGGTCGGCCAGGATATTCTGTGTGGAAGCTCTGCCCATGCCCATGCTTCGTTCCGTCCTTGTTTGTCCCGGGCTTTGGCGGCGATTCTGGTCAGGCTTCAGCCGTACAGATGCCAGAGGTGGATGGCGATGAGAACAGTTCCGAGGATGATGCGGTACCAGCCGAAGACCTGGAGGTCACGGCGGCGGATGAAGTCCATCAGGCGGGCGATCACCCACCAGGAAACGATGAACGCGGCTACAAAGCCCGTCCCGGTGGCCACCCATTCCCGGGCGTCCAGCGCCGCCCCGCCCTGGTACAGGGAGTGGGCGGAAGCCGCCAGCATGGTCGGTATCGCCAGGAAGAAGGAGTATTCGACGGCGCAGCTGCGCGAAGTGCCCAGGAACATCGAGCCGATGATGGTGGCCGCCGACCGCGAGACGCCCGGAATCAGCGCCAGGCACTGGACCGCCCCGATGGCCAGGGCGCGGCCGTAGCCGAGTTCGTCGGTCGTCGCCACCACGGCCGGTCGCGGCCGCCGTTCCATGATGATCAGCACGATCCCCCCCACCAGCAGGGCAATGGCGACGGCCAGCGCCGACGAGTACAAGACGTCCTTGATGGCGTTGCCGAACAGGGCGCCAATCAAAACCGCCGGCAGCACCCCGACGGCCGCCTTCAGCCACAGCGCCAGCGTCCTCCGGCGTTGCCCCGGGTCGGTCAAGGCCGCCCTGGGCAGCAGGCGGGCATGGAAGTACGCCAGCACGGCCAGGATCGAGCCCAGCTGCACAACGACCAGAAACGTCTCCTTGAAGGACTCCTCCA
The DNA here is from genome assembly GCA_964407145.1 of uncultured Lentisphaeraceae bacterium. Lineage (GTDB taxonomy): Bacteria > Verrucomicrobiota > Lentisphaeria > Oligosphaerales > Oligosphaeraceae > JAAZKI01. The sequence continues at coordinate 13,545 of CAYOUR010000107.1, forward strand.
GGTGGATGAATTCGTCGACCAGGATCATATGGCCAGTGCTGCTGATCGGCAGGAATTCCGTGATTCCCTGGACGATGCCGAGAAGCGCAGCCTGCAATGACAGTAACATGCATCTTCCTTTGCGTTGTGTTCAATCATGAGGGCCAGGCAGGGAAGTTGCGCCCGCCAGGGTGAAGCGGTTGCTGCGCTCAACCGCCGAAAACAGCCGCCAAGGCCATTTTCAACCCGCCGCATGATAATATATCCCAATTGCTTGCCGTGACATCCGCATTGGCCGAAAACATTTTTTTGGCGCTTCCGGAAATTGGTAATGTGCGAAATCTTGTGATGAACATTTGTGAATTGTCAGACTGCCGGATGT